>JAURML010000130.1 GCA_030830695.1 Caenibius sp.
GAGAATGCCTTTGAAGGGTCGAAGCAAGAAAGAACTGGGGGAGGCGGTTGCTCAAAGGCTCGGTATCCGGGTGATGTCATGCGATTATGCCATCATGCTGGAGCTTCACGAACGAGTCAGCGCAACTTCCGGCGAACTCCTGCTGAGTTGTCCGGCGTCACCGGCTACATTTCAGGCGCATCTCAGAGGGCTGACCCAACGCGGGCTGGTGGAGTGGCAATTCGATCCGGCTGATGGCCGCCGCCGAATTTACCGACTTTCTGATAAGGTCAGGGAATTGTTCAATCAGGGCTTGCGTTTTCCCACTCACTGGGAGCCTTCACAGCGCCGTTCGCTGAACCGGCTGAGGATCGGCACCTGCATGAAGCAGCTTGAACGCAATCTCCAGATCAGGGCGCTGTCGTTCGAATACATGATCGTGCTGGCGCTATATGAATACGGGCCGATGACCACGGGCGATCTGATCGGCCGGTCATTTGCATCGCCTGGCGCGTTGCACCTGTCGCTGCGCCGCCTGCTGGATCGCGGACTGGTCCATGTGATCGACGATCCGAGCGACCGGCGCCGCAAGGTCAATTGCCTGGCCGACTGGACCTGCGAATTCCTCGACGAAATACATGTCGAACTGCGCGAATGGGCGGCCAGCCTCCCCATTGCGGGCTGAAACCCTTGCAATGGCGCCGCGCGCCCGCCACATCGCAGCCATGACTGACACCGCCACCACTGACAAGCCGCTGCCGCCGATGCGCGCGGCGATCCTGCCCGTTACCCCGTTGCAGCAGAATTGCAGCCTGATCTGGTGTACCCGCACCATGAAGGGCGCGCTGGTCGATCCCGGCGGCGATCTGGACCGCCTGAAGGATGCAGTGGCCAAGGCCGGGGTGACGCTGGAAAAGCTGCTCGTCACGCATGGGCATCTCGATCATTGCGGCCAGACCGGGGTGCTGGCCAAGGAACTGGGCCTGCCCATCGAAGGACCGGCGCGGGCGGACAGTTTCTGGATCGAACGCCTGCCTGAAGACGGCCAGCGCTGGGGCCTGCCGGGCGAGAGTTTCGCACCCGACCGCTGGCTTGAAGATGGCGACAAGGTGACGGTGGGCGATCTCGAACTCGACGTGATTCACTGCCCCGGCCACACGCCGGGCCATGTGGTCTTCTATCACGCGCCATCGCAGTTCGCGATCGTGGGCGATGTCTTGTTCCAGGGGTCGATCGGGCGCACCGATTTCCCGATGAGCAATCATCAGGATCTGGTCGATGCCATTACCCGCAAGCTGTGGCCGCTGGGCGATGATGTGACGTTCATTCCCGGCCACGGTCCGGTCAGCACCTTCGGTCAGGAACGCGCGACCAATCCCTTTGTCGGGGACCGGGCGATGGGCCTCGGCTAAGCGCGAAGCAGTTTTTGCTGGCATGGATGCTTGCAAGCCGCGGGAAAATCGCTATAGGCCGCGCCTTCGCCGCCGGTCATCCCCGGCGGAATGCCTGACTCGGTGCAAGGGTTGTGCATTCCGGGGGGATCGCTTAGGGCGGCTCCAACAGTTACGAATTTATGCAGGAACAGGTGCCGCAATGGCTGTCCCCAAGAGAAAAGTCTCGCCTCACCGCCGTGGCAACCGCCGCGCGCACGATTCGCTTAAGGTGGAAGCCTTCCACGAATGCTCCAATTGTGGTGAACTCAAGCGTCCGCACAATCTGTGCCCGCATTGCGGCCACTACAACGGACGCCAGGTCGTCGCCGTCGGGCTCTGAGCCCGTTTAGCTGGAGAGCGCTGAAATGTCCCTGCCGCGTATCGCCATCGATGCGATGGGCGGGGATGAAGGCGTTCGGGTGATGATCGAAGGCGCGGCGCTTGCCCGGCGCCGCCACGACCGTTTCAAATTCCTGCTGGTAGGCGATGAAGCGCGAATCAAGAGCGCGCTTGAATGCCACCCCAACATGCGCGGCGCGTCCGAAATCCTGCACGCTGACGATGTCGTGTCGGGCGAGGAGAAGCCGACTCAGGCGCTGCGCCGCGCCCGGACCACCTCGATGGGGCTCGCGATCAATGCCGTGAAGATGGGCGATGCGGGGGCTGCGGTCAGCGCCGGCAACACCGGTGCGCTGATGGCCATGTCCAAGCTGGCGCTGCGCACCATGCCGGGGATCGACCGGCCCGCTCTCGCGGCATTGCTGCCGACACTGGGCGACAATGATGTGGTCATGCTCGATCTGGGCGCCAATACCGAATGCGATGCGCGCAATCTGGTGCAATTCGCGATCATGGGCGCCGCCTATGCCCGGATCGTGACCGAACGGCCCGCGCCGCGCGTACGCCTGCTCAATATCGGCACGGAAGAAATCAAGGGCACGGAAGGCGTGCAAAGTGCGGCCGCCCAGTTGCGCGCGGCTACCGCGCTGGCGCTGCAATTCGATGGCTTCGTGGAGGCGGACAAGATCAATCGCGGTGAATGCGATGTGGTCGTGACTGACGGTTTTTCAGGCAATATCGCGCTGAAAGCGATCGAAGGGGCGGCGCGTTTCGTCACTGACCTGCTCAAGGATGCGTTCCGCAGTTCGCTGCGCTCGAAGGTGGGCTTCCTGATCTCGCGCCCCGCGACCGAGCTGTTGCGCCATCATCTCGACCCCAATAATCACAATGGCGCGGTTTTCCTCGGGCTCAATGGCGTGATCGTGAAAAGTCATGGCAGCGCCAATGCGCGCGGCGTGGCCAATGCGGTGGCAGTGGCCGCCCGGCTGCTGGAAGAAAACCTGACTGAACGAATCACCGCCGACCTGGCTGAACTGGGCGCGGATAATTTGCGCGCCGGCCATGCGTCGGCAGAGGGGGAAGCAGCGGCATGATCCGGTCAGTATTCAAGGGTAGCGGGTCTGCCCTGCCGCGACGGCTGGTGACCAATGCTGATCTGGCGCAGGAACTGGACACCAGCGACGAATGGATTGTCGAGCGCACGGGTATCAGCCAGCGCTATATCGCCGATGAGTCGGAAACCACGTCAAGCCTGGCCATCGAAGCGGCGCGCAAGGCGCTGGATGCCGCCGGGATCGATGGCAAGACGATTGACCTGATCGTGCTGGCGACCGCGACTCCGGACCAGACTTTTCCCGCCACCGCCACCAAAGTGCAGGCGGCGCTGGGTGCGAATGGCGGGATCGCCTTCGATGTCGCTGCCGTCTGCTCCGGGTTCCTTTACGGGCTGGGCGTGGCCGATTCCATGCTGCGTACGGGCATGGCCAAACGCGCTCTGGTGATCGGGGCGGAGACGTTCAGCCGCATTCTGGACTGGGAAGATCGCGGCACCTGCGTGCTGTTCGGCGACGGTGCGGGCGCATTCGTGCTTCAGGCCGAAGAGGTGGAGCAGGACGGGCCGGGAATTCTCGCTACGCGGCTCCATGCCGATGGTGATCACAACCAGCTTCTGTATGTGGACGGCGGGCCATCCACCACGCAAACGGTCGGCAAGCTGAGGATGAAGGGCCGCGAAGTGTTCCGGCACGCGGTCGTCAACCTCGCCAGCGTTCTTGAGGAAGTGCTTGACGAAGTCGGGCTGTCACCCGCCGATATCGACTGGGTGGTGCCGCATCAGGCGAATGAGCGGATTCTGGACGCGACCGCGCGGAAACTGGACTTGCCGCCTGAACGGGTGATCAAGACCGTGGGCCTGCACGCCAACACCTCTGCCGCATCCGTGCCGCTTGCCTTCGATCACGGGTTGCGCGACGGACGGATCAAGCCGGGTGACCTGGTCATGCTCGAAGCAATGGGCGGCGGCTTCACCTGGGGCGCCAGCCTGATGCGCGTCTGACGTGCCATTTTTGGGCATTTCGGAAATCTTTTGCCTGACCCATTGTAAGTCTGGCAGAAAATGCTAAAGTTAACGGCAAAGGGGCGCAAAACTTAAAGAGGGGTAAGCCGATGATGCGTTCGGTTGGTACGCTCACACGGGCTGATCTGGCAGAGGCGATAAACCGGAAAATGGGTTTATCGCGATCGGAATCCCTCGCCCTTGTCGAAACCATCCTCAGCCGTATGAGCGAGGCGATGGAGCAGGGGGAAAACGTCAAGATCTCCGGCTTCGGCACGTTCCTGCTGCGTGACAAGGCTCAGCGCATCGGCCGCAATCCCAAGACCGGTGTCGAAGTGCCGATCACCCCGCGCCGGGTCATGACCTTCCGCGCCAGCCAGATCCTGAAAGACAGGATCGCCAAGGGATGAGCCTGTTTGCCGATCCGCGTTTCGCCGACGGCAAGGAAGCCGGGGCGCTGCGCACGATCGGCGAAGTCGCCAAAGCGCTGAACATTGCGCCGCATGTCCTGCGCTATTGGGAATTGCAATTCCCCATGCTGCAGCCCCTCAAACGCAGCGGTGGCCGCCGCTATTACCGGAGCGAGGATATCGCGCTGGTGGAAACGATCGACCGGCTGGTCAATCGTGAAGGCTATACGCTAAAGGGCGCGAGGAAGGCGATTTCCAAAGGAACCGTGCCGGATTCAGAAGTGGAGGCCGGTGATGGCTTGCTGGATCGCTTGCGCGCCATTCGCCACAGGCTGGCCGCGGCGCTGGAAGTCTGAGGGGCTTCGCCGCGTTCAGTCCATCAATTCCGGGCCAAGGCTTGCATCGAGATCGCGCGGGCGCGCGAAATCGACCAGCCGCCCGCAACCGGGCGCCAGTTCGCCCCAGTCGTCGATTTCCAGTTCGAGCACCGCATAGGCGGCCGTTGGAAACTTGTTGGTGATGGCGTCGAGCGTGGGATCGTCACCTTCGTCCTGCGCCAGTTCCAGAACAAGTTCCTGCAGGCCCGGATTGTGCCCGGACACCAGAATCGATTTCGGGCCACCTTGCGCTTCGCGCAGCACATCCATGATCGTCCCGGGGCTGGCGAGGTAGAGCCGTTCATCCCATTCGACCGGCGGCAGCAGCGTGGTGACAGCGTTGATATCGGCCAGGGTTTCGCGCACCCGCGCAGCAGTGCTGGCGATCACCCGTTCGTAGCGCAGTCCGTGGCCTTGCATGTGTTGACCCATAAGCCGGGCACCCTTGTGCCCGCGCTGGTTCAGCACGCGGTCGAAATCGCGCACGTCGAGATCTTCCCAGGAGGATTTCGCGTGACGGAGAATACCAAGAATTTTCACGGTTCGAACGAAGATCCAGCTGGTTGCGCGGCGTTCCTATCGCCTGGGTTGCCTTCCCGCAAGGAGACAACAGGGGCGATGCGCTGTAAAGCCTCTTCCAGTGTCAGCCGTATGACAGGCGTCTCGACCGGGAAGGCGCACAGCAGGCGGCTGGGGAAAGCGGCAGACAGGACTATGAAATGCCCGTGGTCATTCTTGGAGCGGATCAGACGTCCGAACGCCTGAGCCAGCCGGGCGCGAATGATCCGGTCATCATAGGCGCTGCCACCCTGCGCGGCCCGGCGCGCGCGATGCAGAATGCCGGGCCGGGGCCAGGGCACCTGTTCCATCACCACGCAGCGCAGCGAACGACCGGGTACGTCAACCCCGTCGCGCAGCGCATCGGTGCCCAGCAGGGAGGCATGGGGATCGTCGCGGAAAATATCCACCAGCGTGCCGGTGTCGATGGGATCGACATGCTGGGCATAAAGCGGCAGCCCGCTGCGTGCGAGCCGGTCGGCAATGCGGCCATGCACTGCGCGCATGCGGCGGATCGCGGTGAACAGGCCCAGGACACCGCCCTGGCTGGCCTCGATGATGCGCGCATAGGCCCCGGCAAGCGCGGGGATGTCGCCCTTGCGGATATCCGTCACGATCAGCACTTCGGCCTGTGCGCCATAATCGAACGGACTTTGCGTGGCTGAAAGCCGCGGCCGCACATCCAGCCAGTTCGCGCCGGAACGGGCCAGTGCGCCGTCCCAATCCTCGCCGCTCGGCCCGCCGCGCTCCATCAGGGTGGCGCTGGTCAGCATTGCGCCATGCGTGCCTTCCAGCACGGTGCGGGCAAAGGGCTTGGCGGGGTCAAGGAAATGGCGATGCAGCCCGACATCGAATTCGCGCGCATCTGACCGGTCGACCGCGAGCCAGTCCACGAAGTCGGGGTCGGGCGGGCCACCCAGGCGATCGAGCAACGCCTCCCACGCGGAAAGGAGGTCGATTCGCCATTGCAGTGAATGGCGAGCACCCTCGATCCGGGCGCGGCCCTGCGCGTCGAGCCAGTCGGGCGGGTCTTCCAGCAGCGCGTCGAGCCGCACCGCGAGCTTCATCAGCGGGTGGCGCAGCGCGGCCAGCGCAGCCTGGGCCTGGCCTGCCAGTTCCACGAAATTGCCGTCAAGCTGGGCGGCCTCTGTCTCGATCCCGTAACCCGCTTCCTGTCCGCCGGATTCGTCGCGGGCGTATGTGAGCGAACGCACCGCCGCCAGCAGCGCTTCAAGCGGGCCCGATGGCTCTCCGTCATGCAGCCGTTGCAGCCAGCCTTCGGTGGGCAGCGCCTCTGCCGCCGCCACGGCTTCGGTCACCGCCTTGCCGCCCTGTTCGTCATAGCTGGCGACATCGGCCAGGCGGGCGGACAGGCCCCGCCGCCTGCCTGACGAACCGCGCCCGCCGCTGCGTTCAGGCCCGATTACCCAGCGCCGCAATTCGATGCATTCGCTCCCGCTCAGCGCCGCAGAGAAAGTGCTGTCCGCCGCTTCGAACACATGGTGGCCTTCGTCGAAGATGATCCGCGTGGGGCGTTGCGCATGGTCGCGCCCGCGCGCCGCATTCACCATCACCAGCGCATGATTGGCGATGACCAGATCGGCCTCGGCGCTGGCCCGCGCCGCCCGTTCGATGAAGCATTTGCGATAATGCGGGCAGCCAGCATAGACGCATTCGCCGCGCTGGTCAGTCAGCGAACGGATCGCGCGGGCGCGGAACAGCGTGCCCAGCCAGCCCGGCAAATCGCCGCCGATCATGTCGCCATCCTGGCTGAAGGCGGCCCAGCGCGCCACCAGCTGCGCCAGAATGGCCGCCCGCCCGCCAAAGCCGCCCTGCAGCGCATCTTCCAGATTGAGCAGGCAGAGATAATTTTCCCGCCCCTTGCGCACCACCACCGGTTGTGATCCATCCATGCGCCGTTCGGGCCAGGCCCGGCGGCTTTCCTGCCGCAACTGCCGCTGGAGATTCTTGGTGAAGGTCGAAACCCAGACCGTCCCGCCCGATTTTTCCGCCCAGAGCGAAGCCGGGGCGAGATAGCCGAGCGTCTTGCCAATGCCGGTGCCCGCCTGGGCCAGCAGGATATGGGGCGCTGCCTCGCGCGGGCGCGGAGCGAAGAGATGCGCGGCTTCGATCGCGTACAGGCGTTGCCCCTCGCGCTGCTCTGCGCCTTGCCCGGTCAGCTGCTCCAGCCGCTCCGCAACCTCTTCTGCGGTCAGCGAAACCTGCGCGGGCTGCGCCCGCTCAGCCGTTTCTTCCCATTCGGGCAGGCGGGAGAACAGCCATTTTTCCGCGCGTTCGGGACGCGGCAGTTGCGGACTGAGGATCTGCGCCCAGGGCCAGCGCAGCCGGGCCAGCGATTGCAGCGCGCTCCACGCGCCTTCGCGTTCCGCCCAACCGGCGCTCGCGCAGGTGGCAACCAGCGTCCCGGCAGCCTGCTGCAACAGGCGCGGTACGTCATCGTCGCCGGCGGGTTCGGCAAGGCCCAGCGCATGAGCCAGCCCCTTGGGGGTCGGGACGATGAACCGCGCCGGGTGAATGAAGGCGAAGAGTTCCAGCACATCGAGGCCTGACAGATCGGGATAGCCTAGCCGGCTGGCCACCAGCGGTGCGTTGAGGATCAGCAGCGGCGTGTCCGCAGCGGCCATGATCGCTTCGCCCTTGCTGAGACCGCGCGTCTGCCCTTCGCCTTCGCGCAGCCAGACCCCCCCATGGCTGGCGTGAAGGGCGGGAAGCGGGAGGGGTGCGTGCTCCATCGTCTGCGATCTTAGCTGTTCGTGCGGCAAAGCCCATGGGGGATGCGGCACCTTCCCCTGATTTTCCGCGCTTGCGAAATCCGCGTAAAACCGCAAAAGCGCCCGCATGACCGATAGCGCGACCATTGACACTGCCCTGATCGAAGCCGCCCGCTGTTCCAAGGCCTGGCCGTTCCAGGAGGCGCAGCGCCTGGCGAAGCGTTTTCCGCAGGGCAAGCCGGGCGGAGAACCGGTGCTGTTCGAAACCGGATACGGTCCTTCGGGACTGCCGCATATCGGCACCTTTCAGGAAGTGTTGCGCACCACGCTGGTGCGCCGCGCTTATGAGGCGCTGACCGGCGGTGCGCCGACCCGGCTGGTGGCGTTCAGCGATGACATGGACGGGCTGCGCAAGGTGCCTGACAATGTCCCGCAGGCCGAAATGCTGGCCAGCCATCTGGGCAAGCCGCTCAGCCGGATTCCGGATCCGTTCGGCAAATTCGAGAGTTTCGCGCATCACAACAATGCGATGCTGCGCGAATTTCTGGATCGCTTCGGCTTCGATTATGAATTCGTCTCGGCCAGCGACCGTTACAATTCCGGCGCCTTCGATGATGCGCTGCGCAACGTGTTGCGTCATTACGATGCGATCATGGATGTAATGTTGCCCACGCTGCGCGCGGAACGGGCGGCCACCTATTCGCCGGTGCTGCCGGTCAGTCCCGCCAGCGGCGAGGTGTTGCAGGTGCCCATCAAAGTGATTGATGCCGAGGCGGGGATGATCCGGTTCGAGGACGATGGCCAGACGATCGAGCATTGCATTTTCAGCGGGCAGGCCAAGCTGCAATGGAAAGTGGACTGGGCGATGCGCTGGGTGGCGCTGGGCGTCGATTATGAAATGTGCGGCAAGGATCTGACGGACAGCCTGACACAGTCGGGCAAGATCGCGCGCATCCTTGGCGGTCATCGCCCCGAAGGCCTGATTTACGAGCTGTTCCTTGACGAAAAGGGAGAGAAAATCTCCAAGTCCAAGGGCAATGGCCTGACGATCGAGGAATGGCTGCGCTACGGCAGCGAAGAAAGTCTGGGCTTCTATCTGTTCCGCGAACCCAAGAGCGCGAAACAGCTTCATGTCGGCATCATCCCGCGTGCGGTGGATGAATACTGGCAGTTCCGCGCCAGGATACCGGAGCAGCCGCTGGACCAGCAGCTGGGCAATCCGGTGTGGCATCTGCTGCGCGCCAATGGTGCGGGGCAGGGCGAAGACGCCCCGGGTGCGGGCGATACGCTGCCGGTGACTTACGGTTTGCTGCTCAATCTGGTGGGTGTGCTTGGCCCGCATGCCACGCATGAACAGGTGTGGTCCTATCTCGGCAACTACATTCACGATGCCGATCCGGCGCATCACCCCGAACTGAACAGTCTGATTGAACCTGCGCTGGCTTATAATCGCGATTTCGTGCTGCCCACGCTCAACCATCGCGCGCCGAGCGCGAATGAAGCGGCGGCGCTGCGCGAACTCGATGCCCAGCTGGCGATGCTGGACGAGGATACACCGGCCGAAGAGATCCAGACGCGCGTCTATGAAATCGGCAAGGACGAGGCGTTCGGATTTGACAATCTGCGTGACTGGTTCAAGGCCCTTTACGAAGTGCTGCTTGGCTCCAGTCAGGGGCCGCGCATGGGCAGCTTCTTTGCGCTTTACGGGATTGCCAACAGCCGCAAGCTGATCGAAGAGGCGCTGTCCCGATAAGTTCTGATGGGGTGAGGCTGGATGAAACTGGATACCAGTCCCGAAGCGCTGGCCGAGGAGATTCTCGGGCGCAGTTTTGACGAACTCGACGCGAACGAGCGTGCCGTGCTGCACCGGGTCAGCACTGGCGAGATCATCGGGCTGGATGCGGACGAGCGCGCCGCCGCGCAGGTCACTTTCGGCGATCGCCTGTCAGACCGGGTCGCGGGCGTTGGCGGCAGCTGGGCCTTCATCACCGGTTTCATGCTGGTGCTGCTGAGCTGGATGGTAATCAACAGCCGGGTGCTGGAGCATCTGGGGCTGAGGGCCTTTGACGGTCACCCCTATATCTTCCTCAACCTGATGCTCTCGATGCTGGCGGCCTTGCAGGCGCCGGTCATCATGATGAGCCAGAACCGCCAGGCGGCCAAGGACCGCGTTGCCGCGCGCCACGATTATGAAGTCAATCTGCGCACCACCATCGAACTGCTGCGGCTGCATCGCAAGGTGGACCGGATAATGAGCAGGTTGGGCCATATCGAAGCGGCGCAGCAACCGTCCGGACACCATATGGAATGATCCGCGTGCGCCCTGGGGCGGTCAGGACCAGGGACGCACCCGATACCATTTGGTGATGACATGCTTCACCCCCTTCACCACCGGGGTGGCGGTGTGCAGCGTCATGTCATTGGGCAGCCCTTCGGGCGTTGCATTGTTCCAGATCAGCAGCGATCCCGTCTCAGGCGTGACGGTCACGCCAAGGCGCGGAAATTCCGTCGCCCCGCCTTCCTCCACATCGTTGAGATAGCACATGGCCGTCCAGCTGCGCTGGCCGCCGCGCTTCTTTTCCGATTTCCAGTAGCTGGTGTTGGTATAGAAAAAATCGCAATGCTGCTTGTATTGCTGACCGGGCAGATAACGTTGCCCCTGCAGGGTTTCGCCGCATGGCGGATCCATGCCCAGCAGATCGTCGATCTTGCGATCGATCATGGTGATGAAGGGATCGTCGCGATAGAGGTGGCCCGAATAGCTGGTCCGGTAATCGGGATCGTTGTTTTCCCCGTCAAACAGGGTCGATGGCTGGGCGACCGCATCAATCATCGCGGTCAGGCGGAAACATTCGCCCAGGTCGAGGAATCGACCGAATGCGAAGATTTCCGCATCCTTCACCGGCACCTTGTGAACATGCGGGTCTGCTTCAAGCCGGGCGCGCACCCTGGCGCCGATCTTTGCCAGCGCCGACTGATCCGGCACACTGTCCTTCTTGCGTGAAAATAAGGCCATCGCGCAAAAGCCATTGCCGAACGCGGCCGCAAGGGCAAGACTGCGCAGCGCGGGAAATGTGATAATCATGCCGCAAATGAACCATTGCGCGCTTATTGCGAATCGTTCACAGGAGTGAGAATGGAAACGACAGACACGGCCAGCGCGGCCTATCGCTATTCATCCGGTGCCATCATCCTGCACTGGATCATCGCCATCGCCGTCATCGCTATGTGGCGGATCGCGGAAGCTGCCGAACATGCCGGGAGCAAGGAGGAAGCGATGGCGGTCATGGCCCATCACAAGGCGCTGGGGATCGTCATCCTGCTGCTGACGCTGGCCCGGCTGGCCTGGCGCGTTATTCACCGGCCGCCGCCGTCGTCAGCCAATCTCAAGCCCTGGGAACGCATCCTGGCGCATGGCACGCACATGCTGTTCTACGTGCTGCTTGTGGGGCTGCCGATCGGCGGCTGGATCGCCAGTTCCTTCTACCGCATGGGGATCGAGGTGTGGAGCGTGTTCACCCTGCCGGCGCTGCCGCTGCCGAAGAATGAGGATATCGGCCACTTCATCCTTGAAGCGCATGCCGCAGGCGGCACGTTCCTGCTGCTGCTGGTCGTGCTGCATGTTGCAGGCGCGTTGAAGCATCAGTTCGTGGACCGCGACGGCAATCTGTTCCGTATGCTGCCATTCGGAACGCCGAAGGCCTGAACGGGTAAAGGAAAACCCCCGCCTGAGGGAAAGGCGGGGGTTACTCGGCCCGCGCTGCCGGACCACTCTTTCCGGCAGTCTGGGGCTTACCAGAAGACGTCGTAGATTACGTCCACCACTTCGCCGCTGTAGATATCGACCAGCAGCGCATCGTCATAATAGCGCACCCAGCGATAGGGGCCATAGGCGGGCGGAAGCCGGTAGTAATAGGGATCACCGATCCAGTAGCGGTTCGAATAGAACAGCGAATCCAGGTAAAAACCCACGCTCAACCGGCGATAGGACCACGAACTGTAGGGTGAGTAATAGCGTCCTACCCGGTAGATATGACGGTGCTTGTCGCGGTAGCTTCTCCAGTCATAGCGGTTGTCGCGGCGCCAGTCGTGCCGGTCCCAGCGATAGTCTTTTTTCGAATTGTAGCGGTTCCAGTCACTTTTGCTGCGGTCGGTGTCCCGGTCGCGATAGGCATAGTTCCGGTCACCCGAATAGGTGCGGTTGCGATTTGTGTCGGTATAGCTGCGGTTGCGCCAGGTGCTGCGGTCCTCGACCCGTTCCGCGCGGCGTTCGCTGCGGATGTCGATTCGATCCGCGCGGCGGTCGCCCCGCTCTTCGACCCGATCGGCGCGCCGTTCGCTGCGCCGGTCAATCTGGGCAGAGCGGCGATCGCCCCATTGTTCGACGCGCGGTGAAGCATTTTCAGTGCGGCGCTGAACCTGTTCGGCGCGGCGGTCTCCGCGCTGTTCGATGCGCGTGGAGCGTTGTTCGGACCGATTGTCGACGCGCGCGGCGCGGCGGTCGCCCCGGTTTTCGATCGGTGCAGCGCGCTGTCCGGAGCGATCGCCGTTCCAGCCGCGCTGCGCATCGTCGGCGGCACTGGCGGCAACGGGCATGGTCAGCACGGCAATTGATGCCGCCAGGCTGGCCATTCCACTGGTCTTCAGAAGAGTTTTCAATGTCATCGCGGCATCTCCATCCAATCTGCCGCTGAGTGGGAAGGCGGCCGGTTCGTGCCATGTCTGTATATGGGGTCTGGCCTGTCGCGAATGTGAACCGGTGCGATGACCAATTGTTCAGCTTGCAGGGTGGATTTCCGCGGGCGGTGCGGATAGGGCGGGGCATGGCCTTCCTCCGCACCATCAAGGGGAAACTGGCCGAGGCCAACCCGGCCCCGCGTTTCGAACTTGAACTCTGGCGCCGCCGCCTGGCTACCCTGGCGGGCGGTGTGCTGGTCGGCCTTGTCGCCCTGGGTTTTGCGCATTTCGGTGACCTCGCCCAGCGCACCTTCAGCCAGATGCAAGCGCGGGTCTGGTGGTTTCCGCTGATCTGGACGCCCGCTCTGTTCATCCTGTTTGCAGCCGTTACCATTCGGATGGTGCCCGAAGCGCGCGGATCTGGCATTCCGCAGGTCATCGCGGCAACTCATGCGCCGGACAGCGCGAATGCCCGGCGGCTGCTTTCGCTGCGGGTTGCCTTTTCCAAGCTGTTCCTGACCGTTGGCGCCCTGTTTGCCGGCGGTTCTGTCGGCCGCGAAGGGCCGACGGTGCAAGTGGCAGCGGCAATCATGGCCCGGGTACATAAATGGCTCAGGGTGCCGCTTGGCCCCGGGGTGATGATCGCGGGCGGCGCGGCAGGCGTTGCGGCGGCATTCAATACCCCGGTGGCCGGTATCGCATTTGCGATCGAGGAACTGGCCGTGGCCTATGAACAACGGGTGGCGTTGCTGGTCATGGCGGCGGTGATGATTTCGGGCCTTACGGCGCAGGGGCTGGCGGGCGATTATGTCTATTTCGGCACGATGGCGTCGAGCCTGCCGGTGACAACGGTGATCATCGCAGCGCCGCTGTGCGGGATCGTGGGCGGCATTGCAGGCGGCTTGTTCTCCCGCTCGCTCCTGGCCTTGCGGGGCCCTGGCAGCAGGTTTGCCGCCAAGTTGGGGCGGCGGCCGCTGCTGACCGCGCTGGCCTGCGGGCTGGTGGTCGCGGGGCTGGGGATCGTAACCGGCGGGCTGACCTGGGGCACCGGATATGAGCCGACCAGACATCTGCTGGAAGGCGGCGATGGCCCGCTCTGGTTCGGCCCGGCCAAGCTTGCAGCCACGCTGGCGACCGCCGCCAGCGGCATTCCGGGCGGGATATTCGCGCCGTCGCTGGCGGTGGGGGCCGGCTTTGGCGAAATGCTAGCGCCCCTCTTCAAACCGGAAGAAGCCGGTGCGATCGTGCTGCTGGGCATGGTCGGTTATTTCGTGGGCGTGGTGCGCGCACCGCTGACTGCGGTCATCATCCTGGTCGAGACAACTGGCAGCGCCAGCGCCATTCTGCCCCTGTTCGCCACCGCGCTGATCGGCGACTGGGCGGGATCAATGGTGTGCAAGCAGCGGCTTTATCACGCGCTCGCGCGCACCTTCAAGCCGCCGGTCAAGGACGCTGATGAAGCGAAAGTTAATCCACCAGCCTGATTTTCTTGCTATTTGCTGCATTGCACAGTAGAGGAGCGTCAAATCGGCGTTCGGGCAATGGCCCTGTTCCGTCTGAAGCAGCGTGAAGCCCGGCAATATCCGGGGCGCCCGGACGAAGTATCGCCGAATCGCTGAAGCTTCCTTCATCACGCAGGGTCGCATCTTACGAACCCTTGCGCCGCGCCCATGGTGGGCGCGCCGTTACCTGTTGAAAGTTCCACAATGTCTTATTTTTCCGAGCTCGGCCTGGCCGAGCCTGTCCTGCGCGCCCTGGGCACGAAGGGCTATTCCGATCCCACCCCGATCCAGAAACAGGCCATTCCGGCGCTGCTGGAAGGGCGTGACCTGTTGGGCATCGCCCAGACCGGCACCGGCAAGACCGCTGCCTTTTCACTGCCGTCCATTCATCGCCTTGCCGCTGATCCGCGACCGCGCAACAATGCGGGCTGCCGTATGCTGGTCCTTTCGCCGACGCGCGAACTGGCCGCACAGATCGCTGAAAACATGCGCGGCTATGCCAAATATCTGGCGCTCTCGATCCAGTGCGTGTTCGGCGGCGTGCCGGTAGGCAAGCAGGCGCGCGCGCTGGTCCATGGCTGCGATATTCTGGTGGCGACGCCGGGACGCCTGCTGGACCTGATCGACCAGCGCGCCCTGACGCTGCGTCATGTCGAGATTTTCGTGCTGGACGAAGCTGACCAGATGATGGACCTCGGCTTCATTCATCCGCTCAAGCGCATTGCCGGCATGCTGCCCAAGGAACGGCAGAGCCTGTTCTTCTCGGCCACCATGCCCAAGGCGATTGCCGATCTGGGCAAGCAGTTCATTCACAATCCGGTCCGCGTCGAAGTGACGCCGCAGGCGACCACCGCCGAACGGGTTGACCAGTATGTCACCTTCCTCAACCAGACCGAAAAGCAAGCATTGCTGACCTTGCGCCTGCGCGCTGGTCTGGCCGATGGTTCGGTGGAACGGGCACTGGTTTTCACTCGCACCAAACATGGGGCGGACCGGGTCGTGCGCCATCTGGTGACTGCCGGGATCTCCACCGCTGCCATTCACGGCAACAAGAGCCAGGCGCAGCGCACCGCTGCGATCAAGGGTTTCAAGTCGGGTTCCGTGCCGGTCCTGGTGGCCACTGATATTGCTGCGCGCGGGATTGATATTCCGGGCGTCAGCCATGTCTTCAATTTCGAAATGCCGAACGTGGCCGAACAATATGTTCATCGCATCGGCCGCACCGCGCGCGCCGGGGCGGATGGCATCGCCATGAGCTTCGTTGCGCCGGATGAAAAATCCTATCTTCGCGACATCGAACGGCTGACCCGGGTCAAGCTGGAGACAATGCCCTTGCCCGAGGGTTTCACCGCTGAGGCCGCGCGCCTGCCCCTGCCTTCGCGCAAGGCGGTGCAGGATGCGATGGCCGATGATGGCCGTCCGGCGCATCACCGCCCGCGCGGCAATCGCGATGGCGAACGGCGCGGCGGGCGTCCGGACGGGCGCGGTCGCCCCGATGGGCGCGAGGGCGAACGGCCCCGGCACGCAGAATCCGGTGATCGTGGGCCGCGCAAGCCGCGCACCGATCGTTCCTTCATTCAGCCTGCAGGCGGAGATCGACCGGATCGGGCGCGTGGCGGCGATGAACGTCAGGGCCAGCGTGGTCCGCGCCCCGCTGAGGCACGTCCGGCGCCGCAGCGCGAGCACCGGGCAAGGGACGAGCGCCCGCGCGATGATCGTGCGCGCCGCGACGACCGGCCACGGGGCGATGCCCCCGGCCATGCCCGCGCCGAACGCCCGACTGCTCCGCGTGGTGACCGGCCGCATCGTGCAGACCATGATGGCAAGCGTCCCTCGTCTCACAAGGGTTCGCACAGCCATGGTGGCCAGACGCGCGATGGACAGCGCAGCGGTGGCGGTGAACGCCGGGGCAACGGGCAGCGCCCGGTAAGGCGCCAGGCGCGCCCGCAAGGTTGAGAACAAGGATTATCCGGGAGGATTGCGGCGGGAACAGACCCGGCCGCAATTCGCCTGCAATCGACCGAAATAATCGTCGCATGAATCCGCAATCATGCGGGCAGTGGGCGCGGCCGTTGCCGCGATGCGTCAGCGGGTCAGGATCACCGAGCCGCCATTTGCGCCGAGCCCCAGTACGGCTGTCATACCTACTTTTGCGTCGGGTACCTGATGCCCATGCGCTTCGCCGCGCAGTTGCCAGAGCACCTCGCTCACCTGCAGCAAGGCCTGGGCAGTTGTCGCTTCGCCGAAAGACAGGAATCCGCCGCTGGGATTGATCGCCAGCTCGCCGCCGATCGCCAGCTTGCCCTGCTCCAGCATCCAGTCGCCCTGACCGGGCTCGTAAAAGCCGAACAGTTCGGGCCACGCCAGGATATGCCATGCGGAATTATCGGCCATTTCCAGAAGATCGACGTCTTCTGGGCCGATCCCGGCAAGCTCGAACGCAGCCCGCACTGCGCCGGTCACCTCGCTCGTATGCGCAACGCCCTCGCGGACGGTGCTGGATATGGTTGGAATGCGCCGCGCCGGATCGCCAAACTGACCCGACCCGACCGCACAACCAGCCACCCGCACCGCGGCCTTGCCCGAGCGCCTGACGAATTCCTCGCTCCCCAGAATGACGGCCGCAGCGCCATCGCTTACCGGGCAGATCTGCAGCAAGTGCAAGGGATCTGCGACCATGGGCGAGGCGAGCACATCCTCCTCGCTTATCGGATCGCGGTATCGCGCCAGGCGGTTTCCGCCCGCATTGCGGCGCATCAGGGCGGAAGCCTGCGCCAGGGTCCGCTCGCTGGTGCCGTGCTCATGCTGGCGGCGGCGGGCCTCGATCGCCCAATAGGCAGGATTGGTCGCCCCCATTGCAACCCAGCGCAGAAAGTCATTGTCGCTACGATCGTCCGCACTGCCCGGTGGACGAGGGATGAAGCCCTTGGGCATGCGTTCAGCGCCAAGCGCGGCCACGACGTCATATTGCCCGCTTGCGACCAGAGCATGTGCGGTTTGCAGCGCAATCGCCCCTGCGGCACAGGCGCCGCCGACGTTGATGCAGGGAATGCCCTGTTCCGCGACTGCCTGAACAACCTCGTTGGCGTGCAGCCCCCAGCCCATCCCGCCCTCAAAGCGCGAGGAGGCCGCCACCAGCCCCTGAACCTCCGTCCAGACGATGCCCGCATCTGCGAGGGCTGCGCTCATTGCTTCCAGCGCAAGCTGCAACTGCGGTTTTTCGGGCCACTTGCCCCAGGGATGCGCGCCCGCGCCAAGTGCGTAGACCGGCCTCACAATGCCGTTCCAGCGGGAGTGAATTTATAAGTCAGCACCGCTGTGCCATCGTCGTCGCAATAGAGCGGCTCTGTCACCAGTTGCAGCGTCATCCCGATGCGTACTTCCTGTTCTTTGACCCCTGTCAGCATTCCCATGACCTGCAGCCCGTCACCCATATCAACCAGGCCCAGCAGATAGGGCTCCCATCCATCCATGCGGAACAGGGGAGGGGGTTGATAGCGCTGGACAGTATAGCTGTAGAGCGTGCCCTGGTCTGGCAGCAGCGCCGCGACAGGCGCCTTGTCGGTGCAGGCCGGATTGGGGCAGCTTGCCTTCTGCGGAAAATAGGTCGTTCCGCACCCCCTGCATCGAGAGCCAATCAGGCGGGGCCCGGCAGGCGTCTGTTCGACCAGGCCTTCAACCACGAACCTCTCGGCTGCCTTTCCCAATTCCTGCCTCCTCAAAGTGAAAGGATGTCGCGCACTTCACGGAAATAGAGCATTCCCGTCGCTGTATCAGTCACATGCACCTCGTGCCGCACATAGCGGCGACCGCGTTTTTCATATTTGTCGATCGCCCTTGTCGTGATGCGCACCGTCGCGCCAACGGGAATCGGTTCGAGGATTTCGGAATCATGGAATGTGTGAATCGAACCGATGGCAAACGGCTTGGTATGGTCGAACTGGACTGACAGGACGAAATGGGAAACCAGCAGCGGAGGAACAATGGCGCCGCCAAATGGTGATTCTCCATCAATGTGCCAGCTGTTCATGCGCCAGCCTTCGTACCAGGGATTATAATCCTCCACCGGATCAAGGTAGAGAATCACCAGCTCGGGCGTAATATGCAGGTCGCGCGACAGCTCGTCGCCGATCTCGACCATGTCCCAGTATGTTTGCGAACCTTGCTGAAGTGCCCCGACAAATGCCCGGGTCTGCGCTTCCTGCACGGCTGATTGCGGTTTGAGTTCGTTGTTCATCGGTCAGACCCCCACATCCGCTTCGACCCAGCCCACGGTCTTTTTTTCTCCGGCTTCATTGGCCGCCCAGATGTCCGCCCTGAAGCGGAAGCCGTTTCCCTTCGGAGTTTTTTCGGTAATGACGCCGCCGGTCACGATCACTTCGTTTGCGATGGTCGATGCGATGTACTTGCAGACGATCCGCGCGTTTTTGAACATGGCGGCGCCAAAATGATTGACGCACATTTCAGAAATATAGGCGGATGACATTTCGCCGGTCTGGATCGGGTCAGTCAGACCCGTCGAACGGGCATAATCAGGATCCCAGTGATTGGGGTTGAAGCGCCCCCATACCCTGCTGCCCATAAGCTGAATTGCCGCCTTCTTCTTTATGGGCTGCAATTCGTAACCCACCGGCGTTTCCGGCGTGATGCGCAAACTGTCCAGATTCAAACCATTCTGGCTGGCCATCGTGTCGCTCTCCCGATCATGCACCAGTTCTAACCTGAACGATGCCACTGCGGGTTCTTGCCACGGGAATCGAAAAACAGTCAACGGTATCGTGGAAAAATTGCGTCCTTCGGGAAAGGCAGGCAAGCCAGACGGATCATGGCTGGATACGACAAGCCATTGCAAAATACTGGGGGCAGGATAGGTTTTGAAAATGACAAAGCCGTCCAATATTTCGAAGCGCCGGGAAACTGCCCTCAAGGAGGGCAGCAGCGATTATCTCGCCAAGCGAGAAGAACTGGTGGAAATCGCTGCGGGCCAGTTCAAGCAAAGCGGCTATCGCGCGACCACGCTGGCCGAAATCGGGCGCAAGGCCGGGCTGGACCGGGCCACGGTCTATTACTACTTCGGCAGCAAGGAAGAATTGTTCCGTGAAATCCTGCGTACAGGCGTGGACGCCAACATGCGCGAGTGTGCGCGCATTTCACAAGATGGAACGATTGACCCGGTTGAGAAGCTCAAACGCGTCATCCGCCAGTTGATGACGGCCTATGACGAGCATTATCCGCACATGTACGTGTACATCCAGGAAGAGATGGAGCGTATCGCCAGCGAGCAGAGCGTGTGGGCGCGCGAAATTATCGGCCAGACCCGCAAGTTCGAACGCATCGTCACCAATCTGATCGAGGAGGCGACTTCAGCAAAGCTGCTGCGCAGCGATGTGCCGGTATCAGTGTCGGCAAATGCCATCTTCGGCATGCTGAACTGGACTCACCGCTGGTATCGGCCGGGCGGGAAATATTCAGCTCAGCTCGTCAGCGATTCCTTCGCCAGCATCTTCATTGATGGAATGCGGGCCTGAACCGGCCCGCCGCCTCAGCTCATTTCGGCGAGCCGTTTTCTAAGCTCCACCTTGTTGACCTTCGTCGCTGACATCGGCCATTCGGCAGTGGCGACAAAATAGATCGCACGCGGCACCTTGTAGCTGGCGATATTGCCCTTGCAGTGGCCGATCAGCTCATCCTCGTCTGCGCTGGCTCCGGGATGCAGTTCGACAAAGGCCACCGGCACTTCGTCCATGCGTGCATCGGGCCGTCCGACCACTTCGGCGATCTTTACCGCCGGATGGCGGCACAGATAAGCCTCAACCTCGATCGCCGCGACATTCTCCCCGCCAACCTTGAGCATGTCCTTGGCGCGGCCATTGAAGGTGAGGCTGCCTTCCGGGGTGCGCGCATAGAGATCGCCGGTGTGCAACCAGCCGTCCGCGTCAATCGCCTCAGCGGTTTTTGTCTGATCCTTGTAATAACCCCTGGTTACGCAATAGCCGCGCACCAGGATTTCACCCACCTCACCATCGGGCAGATCTTCGCCGGTGTCCTTGTCGACGATACGCACCTCGATGCCGGGCACGGGTTTGCCATGAGTGGTCGAGCGCTGTTCGCGGGTTTCGTCGGGGTCGCTGATCGCAAAGATGCCAGCCGTTTCGGTCATCCCGCAGCCTTGCAACACTTCCGCCTGTGGCAGTCGGTACTGGATTTCCAGCACCAGCGATTCCGGGCCGATGAACAGCATGGTGCGCACTTTCGCGGCCGCTTCGTCAAACCCCGGATCAGCCATAAGTGGCTGGAGAATGGCCGGGAACCATGGCCAGAAGGCCGTGCAGCCATTGTCCTTCATCAGCTTTATCGCCCGGGCGGGATCGAAGAAGCTGTCAGTCAGATAGGTTCCGCCGGTGCCGATCGAGCCGAGGAAGGGCGCCAGCGAGCCGATGTGGAACAGCGGGCCGCCGCCCCAGGTCACGTCATGATCGCAGGAACGGAACCGGCTGTCCGCGCGCTCCACCGGGCCACGGGTCATCGCCTCATGCGTCAGCATACACCCTTTGGGATTGGCGGTCGTACCCGAGGTGTAGATGATCGCCGCGAGATCGGCGAGGCGCGTGCGCATGCGCAGCCGATCAATTTGTGCGTCGCCGATTGCCTCGCCAGCCGTGTAAAATTCATCCGCGCTGGTAAATCCCGGTGCGGGATCGCCGCTCAGCAGCACGATCCGTTTCAGCTTCGGTGCCTCGTCCAGCGCCAGGGCCGCGCCGGTCGCGTCTGCCAACGAAGGCATGGCGTCACTGAGCACGCTTCTGAAATCGAGATAGGTCGTATCAGCTGCAGCTGTCAGCAGCAGGCTGATGTCCGCATTGTTGATGATGTATGCCAGTTCATGCGCCTTGTGCCGCGCATTGAGGGGCACCACCGCACAATTGGCGAGTTGGGCGCCGAAGAAGCCGGCCACGAACTCGGGCCCGTTGTTGCAGAACAGCCCGATGTTCGAACGCGGCGCGATGCCAAGGCCGATGATGCCGCGCGCCACCTTTACCGCCTCGGTCAGCAGTTCACGATATGTAATCCGGCAATCGGGCATCACATAAGCGGCGCGGTCCGGATGGCGTGCGGCGCTGCGCACCAGCAGATCGCCAATCGGACACACTTCGCTCCAGCGCTCGAACGTGGCCATGTGCTCTCTCTCCCTTGCTGCCTGCCGCGTTTCTAACGGACTGCCGCATAAAATGGGAGCATTACCGCAAACTGTCAACGTATGAGTTGACCAGAGATGAATCCGAGGCACCGTTGCTTGACACGAAGTGGCCAAACCGCATATCAACGTACGCGTTGATTAAAGATTCGTGTGGAACGCACCTTGAAGAGCGGGTCGGGATGCTATCTGATGCTCGCATCCTGTCCGGCGGTTTGGTGAAAGCGCCAACCGCGCGGTGCAACCGGCAAGCCGGCCTGGCCAACAGGCCCACAAAACAGTTCGGCGGGCATAAGTACCGCCAGAAACCGTGATTTTTAGGAGAGAGTGCATGGCCATGCAATGCGGAATTTTCATGACCCCCTACAACCCGCCGAGCCGCACGCCGCGGCAGGTTTTCGACTGGGCGGTCGATATCGCACGCATCGCGGACGACGCGGGCTTTGCGGATTTCATGATCGGCGAACATTACACGCTGGCGTGGGAAAACATTCCCTTGCCCGAAGCGATCATCGCCGCCTGCGCCCAGACCACGAAGCAGATTCGCTTTGCTCCCATGGCGCACCTTCTGCCCTATCACGATCCCGCCACGCTGGCGTTGCGGGTTGGCTGGCTGAGCCAGGTGATGGAAGGCCGTTATTTCCTTGGGGTTGCTCCGGGCGGTCACCATACAGATGCAATCCTGCACGGCTTCGAAAACATCATGGAATTGCCGCCCATGCAGCTCGAAGCGCTGCACCTGATGGAGCGTGTATGGGAAGGCAAGCCGTTCCTGGAGAGGGGCAAATATTTCAAGGCCGGCTTCCCGGGTCCTGATACGATGCCTGAATACTGGGTCGATATCGCGGACAACTCCCCCTACGGCGGGCGCGAAAATCTGGAAATCGCGGTCACCGGCCTGTCCGAAAATTCCAAGTCCATGGAATTTGCCGGATCGCGCAATTACAGCCCGATTTCCTTCTTCGGGGGCACCAGCCAGATGAAGGCGCATTGGGACACCTGGGCCGGCGCAATGGAGAAGGCCGGACACACGCCTGATCGCAAGCGGTTCCGCGTGTGCCGTGATATTTTTATCGCCGATACGGACGAGGAAGCGAAACGGCTGGTCCGCAAGACCGGACTGATGCAGACCTGGAACAAGTATCTTAAGGAAATTTACGTCAAGTTCGGCCTGTTCAACGGCATTATCGCTGACAGCGGGGTCGATATCACCCCCGAACAAATCGATGACGAATTTCTGGTCAATCATGTTATTCTGTGCGGATCGCCCGAAACGGTGATCGAGAAGCTGGAAGCGCTGGCGGACAAGGTCGGCGGCTGGGGGCAGATCGTGGCCAACCAGCATGACAGCATCGATGATCCCAAACCGTGGGAAGAATCGTTGCGCCGCCTGGCGGGCGAGGTTTGCCCCAAGGTGAACATGCCGATGTGAATTGGCGGGGCGGGCAACGCTGCTTCGCCCCCGTCGCCGCCGAAATACACCGCCTGAATGCACCGGATGTGCACGCGTTTGAGGAGAGTTGAATGGCCACCGGTAAAGCCTGCGTCATGGTTGAAACCAATAAGCTGGAAACCTGGGATGTGCCCATTCCCGACCCCGAAGCAGGCGGCGCGCTGGTCCGGGTTGTGGCAGGCGGCGTGTGCGGCAGCGATGTTCACATCCTGACCGGCGAAGCGGGCATCATGCCTTTCCCCATCATCCTGGGCCATGAAGGCGTGGGCCGGATTGAAAAACTGGGGCCGGGTGTGGAAACCGACTATGCCGGTGTTCCGGTGAAGCCGGGCGATCTGGTCTACTGGGCGCCGATTGCACTGTGCCACCGCTGCCACAGTTGCACCGTGCTGGAAGAAACCCCGTGTGAAAATTCGCAATTCTTCGAACATGCGGAAAAGCCGAACTGGGGCAGCTATGCCGATTTTGCGTGGCTTCCCAACGGCCTCGCGTTTTTCCGTGTTCCTGATCATGCTTCAGTCGATGCCGTGATCGCGCTGGGCTGTGCCTTGCCGACCGCGCTGCGCGGCTTTGACCGCTGCGGCCCGGTGCGGATGGGTGAAACGGTCGTGGTACAGGGGGCTGGCCCTGTCGGTCTGGCCGCTATCCTCGCCGCGTCAGTGTCCGGTGCGCGCGAAGTGATTGCCATCGACATGCATCAGAACCGGCTGGACGTTGCCCGGTCGCTGGGTGCCACGGCCACGGTTTCGCTAAAGGAAAGTCCAGAAGAACGTCGCCGCCAGATTTACGACATTTGCGGCCCTCATGGCCCGAATGTCGTGGTTGAAGCGGCAGGCGTGCTGCCGGCTTTTCCGGAAGGCGTGGACCTTACCGGCAACCATGGCCGATACATCATTCTGGGTCTGTGGGGCGCCATTGGCGAGCAGTCCATCTCGCCGCGCGACACCACGCTTAAGAATCTCACCATCGCCGGGGCGACTTTCCCCAAGCCCAAGCATTACCATGGAGCGTTGCAGCTGGCAGTGCGCTGTCAGGAAAAGGTGCCGCTGGCCGATCTGGTCACGCATCGGTTCGGCATCGCACAGGCGCAGCAGGCGCTGGATGCAACCGCAAGGGGCCAGGTCGTCAAGGCCGTGATCGACCCCGAAATCAGCTAAACCGGATTATCCCAGGAGCCCTTACCATGACTGACACCGCAGCGATTGACCCGCGCGCCCGCGCCGCCCGGCCAGACCATGTGCCCGAGGAGCTTGTCCGCGACATTGACATGTATGCGCTGGACGGCATCGAGAATGGATACCACGAGGCTTGGAAATCCTTGCAGGAGGGCCAGCCCGATCTGGTCTGGACCCCGCTGACAGGTGGTCACTGGATCGCGATGAGCGGTCCGGTGGTCAAGGAAATCTACGAAGACCCTACCCGCTTTTCTAGCGAGGTGATCTTTCTGCCGAAAGAAGCAGGCGAAAAATACGCAATGGTCCCCACGCGCATGGATCCGCCCGAACACACCCCCTATCGCAAGCTGCTCGACAGTGCACTCAACCCCGCCCGCATCCGCGAACTGGAAGGCATGGTGCGCAAGGCGGCGATTGACCTGATCGAGGAAATCGCTCCGCGCGGAGAATGCGACTTCGCGATGGATTATGCCAAGAAGTTCCCGGTTCGCGTGTTCATGGCGCTCGCCGATCTTCCGATCGAGGATGCGCCCAAGCTGGCACTTTTTGCAGATGATATGACCCGCCCGCGGGGCAACACCCCGGAAGAAATGGCGGCTTGCCTTGATGAGGCGAACAAGGGCTTTTTCGCCTATGTTGAGCCGATCATCGCAGCGCGCAAAGGGAGGACGGGCAAGGATCTCATCACCACGCTCGTCAACGGCAACATCAACGGCGAACCCATGTCACATGAGAAGGAACTGGGCCTGATCTCGCTGCTGCTGCTGGGCGGTCTTGATACGGTCGTCAACTTCCTCAGCTTCATGATGATCTATCTTGCCCGCCATCCTGAAAAGGTGGCCGAAGTGCGCGGGAACGACCTCAAGCTGATGCGCGGGGTCGAGGAACTGTTTCGCCGCTTCCCCGTGGTGTCGGAAGCGCGCATGGTCGCCAAGGACCAGAGCTATCGCGGAGTTGATCTGAAGCGTGGGGACATGATCCTGATACCCACCGCGCTGACCGGGCTCGATGAGACCGCGAACCCCGATCCGTTCACGCTCGACTGGGAACGGTTGCCCAAGCATTCGACCTTCGGCGGTGGTCCGCACCGCTGCGTCGGGCTGCATCTGGCGCGGATAGAAGCGACTCTGACCCTGCAGGAATGGCTCAAGCGCATTCCCGAATTCCGCCTGGCTGACGGATGCAAGCCGGTCTACGCATCCGGCATCGTCGCTACCGCAGAAAACGTCAGGCTGAGCTGGAACGTTAAGTAGGCGGCACCGGTCCATTTATGCCATGCAGGGATAGCCGCAAGTTAGGCGATCCCTGCATGGCTGGCCGCCGCCGCCGCAAGATCCAGTGCTTGGGTGATTTGTGCGCGGCTGGCGCCCAGCGCCTTCGCGTTGGCCAGATGTACACGAAACCCGGGGCCAAAGGCGTGAGTGGGGGCGATGTCGCAGGCCATCGCGGCCAGTTCCTTGACCACTGCGCGCACGGAACCGATCTTCCATGGCACCGCACAATATTCGAAAAAGGCGCTGAACTGTGCCGGGCAAAGTCGCAGCATCGCGTCCAGAAATCCCGGATTTTCCCGCTCGAAGCCATTCCAGAAC
This sequence comes from Caenibius sp., assembly GCA_030830695.1. Classification (GTDB taxonomy): domain Bacteria; phylum Pseudomonadota; class Alphaproteobacteria; order Sphingomonadales; family Sphingomonadaceae; genus JACKKV01. Next base: position 25,479 of record JAURML010000130.1, read on the forward strand.
GGGTCCGTGCCGACGTAACGATCCCACAGCGCCTGGCGTTCCGCATTAAGCGGGGCCTGGGGGTCGATCAGCCCGCGCGCGCCCGCTTCGGCCAGAACCATGGCCTGGCTGAACATCAGCGAATGGACGCCGAGCCCGGAGACCAGCGCGATGATTTCTTCTATCTGGTCCAGGCTAGCGCCGGCGTCAAAAGCCTTGCTGAGCGTTGACCTCGTCCCGTCGGAGTGAAGCGAGGTGACCGAGATGGCAAGACCCAGTTCGATCAGGGCGCGCGATACCGGATCAAGTGGCTCGCCTTCGGGCAGATCGGCGATGGCGTTCGCCGCATGGTCGCGCAGCGCGTGCAGGATTTTATCGTTCATGAGTCGATACTATATCACACACCAAACTAGTCAACTTTGGTGTTGACCAGATTGCGGCCTCCAGCCATAGTCCTGCCGGGAGAGCGAGATTTGTCCACACTTGAAGAACGCATCCGCCGGTTGGAAGACCGTGCCGAGATTCAGGATCTCGTCGCCGCCTATTTCCGGGCAGTCGACGATGACGACTACGCTGTGGTCGCCCGGTGTTTTACACCCGACGCGCAGTTCGTCGCCTCTGGCTTTACGGGCGACCGTTCGCGCGAGGCGGTGGTCGCATTCCTCAAACTGGCGCGCTCGGGCATGGGGCAAACCGTGCATACGCCGAATTACGTCCAGATCGAGTTTACCGGAGATGGTGCCGCCAGCGGCCTGGTGAGCGCGCATCTGGAACTCGGGCTGGGCGACAAGACGCATTACGGCGCAGTCCGCTATATGGATGAATACCGGCGGGTCGATGGTGTCTGGCAGATCGCCTTTCGCGACATGAAAGCGGTTCACATGGGGCCGTGGTCGCAGGTCGAAAGCTCGCTCACCACGGCGCTGAATGTTCGCTGGCCGGGAGCTGATCCGCTGCCCAGTGACTGCCCGCGAGCAACACCGGGCTGAGCGGTTGCACGCCCGATGTTGCGGGGCGCCACCGCGTGTGACATCGTGATTTGAATTGAATAGTTGAAAGGAATTGAAGGTGGATTTGGAGAGGGAACTGCAGCGCCTGATTGACGAACGCGAGATCGAGCGCGTGATGGCCGATTATGCCTATTACCTCGACATGAACATGCCGGAGCAGATGGCCGAATTGTTCGTGGATGATTGCGAAGTCGATTATGCGCCCAATTTCGGCGCGACGGGCATCGAAGCCTACAAGAAGACGCTGGACGGAATCGGCAGCTTCTTCCGCGGGACGAGCCATCACAACTCGACCCCGGCGATTGACTGGGTTTCGCCGACCGAAGTCAACACGCGCACGATCCTGGTCGCCATCCACCGTTACACCAAGGAACGGCCCGACGGAATCCTGTACGGCCAGTATTTCGACACGCTGGTCAAGCGCGACGGGAAGTGGAAGTTCAAGAAGCGTGTGCTCAAGACCACGATGACGACGGATTACCACGTCAAGGCGGGCAACGAGATCGGTCGCAACCCCTGAGGCCATACGGATGAACGCGTCTGCCCCCCTGAGAATCGAGCATGGCGAGGCGATCTCGTGGATCGTCCTTGACCGGCCCGACGCTGCCAACGCGTTCAACAGCGCGCTGCTCGACGGCTTCAGCGCTGCCTTGCACCAGCTTGAAACCGAAGGCGCGCCGGTGATCGGCATCAGGGGGGAAGGCAAGGGATTCAGCGCCGGGGCCGATCTGTCGGAATACAATGCCGAAGCCACCCCGGTGGAAGATGTGGCGCGTTTGCGCCGCAATCTGGACCGGTGGCTGGCGATGTGGCGCCATCCCAAGCCGGTGATCGTGGCGATTCACGGTTTCTGCATGGGAATTTCCGCGCAGATGCCCTGTTTTTCCGATCTCACCATAGTGACCGAGACTGCCCGGATCGGGGAACCTGGCATTCCCATTGGCGGCGGATATGTAGCCCCGGCCTGGGTGCAGCATGTCGGTGCGCGGCGGGCGAAGGAAATGGCGTTTCTGCCCGGTAACTGGGTTGACGGGCGCACGGCGGTGGAATGGGGCTGGGCGAATGCCGCCGTTCCGGCGGACCAGCTTGTCCCCTGCGTCGAGGCATTGGCCGAACGCATGGCCATGATCCCCCTGCCGGTGCTGACGATCAAGAAACAGTCGATCAACCGCGCCATGGAAGCCCAGGGTTTTCTGTCAGCGGTGAATGCGGTTTCGGAAAGCGACGCGATCCTGCACCTTGAACCGGCGGTTCTGGCGATGCGCCAGCGTATTGCCGACGAAGGGCTGATGGCGGTCGTGGGGCATTACCGGGGCGAAAGCTCCACTCAGATATTCAATCGTTTCAGGAAGGAATCCAACTGATGGCTGACGTCGAATTCAGCGTCGAAAATCACGTCGCGCACGTGCGGCTCAACCGCCCGCAGGGCATGAACGCCATTACCGGTGGCATGGATGATCTGCTCTACAAGGCCTGGACAACGATCAACGAGGATCCGGACATCTGGTCCGTCATTCTTTCGGCTGAAGGTGAAAAGGCGTTCTGCATTGGTGCGGATGTGTCCGAAGGTCCGGAACGCAAGACCCGCATGGCGCTGGCTGGCGGGCTGACCGGCATCGGCGGGCCGCTGGTCACCTTGAAGAAGCCGATGGTCGCGGCCGTGCAGGGCTTCTGCGTGGGCGGCGGCTTTGAACTGGCGATGTGCGCGGATATCATCGTCGCGGCCGAAAACGCCCAGTTCGGCCTGCCCGAAACCCGCCATGGCATCATTGGCGAATGCGGCGTGGTGCACCGTGCCGTGCGCCAGCTGCCTTATCACATCGCCATGGCCATGATCCTGACCGGGGAACGCATCAATGCCGCTACGGCTGCTCAGTTCGGCCTGGCCAATGAAGTGGTGCCGCTGGAAGGCCTTGGAGCGGCGGCGGCGGAATGGGCCGCCAAGATCAACAAGGCTGCGCCACTGGCCAACCAGGCGGCGAAGGCCGCTGTTAACGGCCGCGTTGGTTATCCGCTCGAAGTTGCGCTGATGACGCGCTTCGAAGAGATTGAGCAATATGCCGAAAGCGAGGACGTTAAGGAACGCAACGCAGCCGGAGCCGAAGGGCGCAAGCCGGTCTGGACCGGGCGCTGACTCGGTGGCTGGGGCGGCCAAGGATCGGCTGACCGGCTATCCGCCCAATCCGGCCTATGGCACGGGCGTATGCCGGCGGCGGTTTGGCTTTGTCGCCTCGCCAGGACGGATGACTGTCAGCCTGTATGACGATTTCCACGACATGATCGTGGAAATCGATCATGATGGGTCAGTGGTGACGGCAACTGCCGGGGCCATGCGACGGTTTCCGAAAGACACCTGCCCCGGCGCAGTCGCGCTGCTTCAGCAATTCGTCGGCTGCGATGTGACGCAGGGGCGAAGCGCCATCGCCGGGCGGTTTTCGCGCGGTGCGCATTGCACGCATCTGATCGACATGGCGGCCCTTGGCCTGTCCGCGATTCAGCGCGGGGTAGCGGATCAAACCGTCGAATTGTCCGTGACGGATCCGGATGCGAATCACCGCCAGAACCTGATCGCGAAAGTGGATGGTGAAGTTGCCCTTTCGCTGGAACTTCAGGGTGAGGCGATGGTGACGCCTGCACAATATGCGGGGCGATCGCTGTTTGGCGGGTTCAGCCGCTGGGCGGATGAGCAGTTCACCGGTTTCGAGCGTGACCTTTGGCAAATGGCGCAGATGATGCTGTTCATTTCGCACGGGCGAAAATTCATCGTCGACGGGACGACCCGGATTGCGGCGCGCGATGAACCCCACCGCAAGGGCAATTGTTTCAGTTACAGCGACCCTGCCTTTCAGACGGCACTGGACATGGTCGGCTTCTTCCGTGATCACACTGATGGGCTGCCACCACGTGATCGTGAAAACGAACGCACAGGGCATGAGGCATCATGAGCGGCGTTTCCCCCATCGAGGACATCATTGACGATGCCCGCAACGGCAAGCCGTTCATTCTGGTCGATGCCGATGATCGCGAGAATGAAGGCGACATCATCATTCCCGCCCAGTTCGCCACGCCCGAACGGGTCAATCAGATGGCGCTGCATGCGCGCGGCCTGATCTGCCTGGCGCTGAGCGCGCAGCGCGCGCGCGACCTGCAGCTTGAACAGATGTCGAGCGATAATCGATCGGGCCACGGCACGGCCTTTACCGTTTCGATCGAGGCAGCCGAAGGCGTGACCACCGGCATTTCCGCCTATGATCGGGCGCGCACCATATCAGTGGCCATTAACCCCGCCTGCGGGGCGGATGATCTGGTCACGCCGGGGCATGTCTTTCCCCTGGTCGCGCGCGATGGCGGGGTGCTGATCCGCGCGGGACATACCGAGGCCGCCGTCGATATTTCGCGCCTGGCCGGGCTGACGCCGGCGGGGGTGATCTGCGAAGTGATGAATGACGACGGCACGATGGCGCGTCTGCCCGATCTCATCCCCTTCGCGAAGAAACACGGGATGAAGATTGGCACCATCGCCGATCTGATTGCCTATCGCCGCAAATCGGAAAAGCTGGTCGAAAAGGTGGCCGAAGCCCCCTTTGAAACCCACTTCGGCGATCATTTCACCATTCACGTGTATCGCGACCTGATTGACCATGGCGAACATGTGGCGCTGGTGCGCAAACGCATTCATGAGGGTGAGGTGACGCTGGTGCGGGTGCATCAGGTCGATCTGACCGCTGACGTGCTCGGCTTCAAATCCGCGCATCGCAATTATGTGCCGCGCATGCTGCAACAGATCGCTCAGCATGACGGGCCGTCAGTTGCGGTGTTCGTGCGTGATCCGGACCGGCAATCGCTGTCCCGGCGGGTGAAAGGCGGGCGGCGTGAATATGCCAGCCAATATGGCTCGCGCGATTATGGCATCGGCGCGCAGATCCTGCAGGATCTGGGGGTTAGCCGGATGAATTTGCTGACCTCCAGTTCCACCAAGATGGCGGCGCTGGAAGGGTTTGGCCTGGAAGTGGTCGGGCGCACGGCTGTGGCGCCCGCGAAGGAGGATGATTGATGTCGGTTCTTGATGACAACAAGGCTGCGGCCGCCGCGCTGCTCGAAGCGTTTAGCCGTGGCGATGTTGCCGCGATGACCGCGATGATGACAGATGACGCAACCTGGTGGGTTGGGGGCCGGATCGATGGATTGTCGGGCACTTACGGGCGTGACCAGTTTGCAGCTTTGGTCGAAGGTGCCAAGGCAGCTTACAAGACTGGCGCGCTGAAGATCTGGCCCACCGCGATGATCGCCGAAGGGGACAGGGTTGCGGTCGAGGCGGAAAGCCATGCCGAACTGCACAATGGCCGCGTCTATTCCAATCTCTATCACCTGCTGGTGACGGTGCGCGACGGCAAGATCGCAGCGGTGAAGGAATATTGCGACACGCTGCACATGAAGCAGGTGTTTTTCGACTAGGCCGGGTGCCTTTCAGGCCGCGTTATTTTTCAGCAGTTCCGGCACCTGGCCGGAAATGCCACGCGCTTCGTCCATGAACCAGCGCTTGAGCGGCCCGATCCGCTGCACCCCGGCCATGCCGAAGCGGCGGATGGCGGACGGGATCCGGCCAGGGATGCCGAACAGCCGGGTGAGGCTGTCCGTGGCAAAGGAGACGCTGAAATTGTCGAGATTGCGCCAGCGTTCATAACGGGCAAGCAGTTGCGCATCGCCGGGATCGAGCCCGATCCGCGCCCCGTCGGCCAGCACTTCCACCAGCGCCCCCACGTCGCGCAGGCCAAGGTTCAGCCCCTGACCGGCAATGGGGTGCATGCCATGGGCCGCATCCCCCACCAGTGCCAGCCGCTGGGCGGTGATTTTCGCCGTATGCTGGAAGCCGAGCGGATAGGACTGGCGCGGACTGTCAAGCGCAATGGCGCCAAAAATGCCGTGCATGCGCTGTTCGACTTCGGTGACGAAGGCCCGGTCCGACAGCGCCAGCACGCCCGCCGCGTCCTTTTCCGCCACGGTCCACACCAATGCACTGCGGTGCGAACCACCTGGCCCGTCCAGCATCGGCAGCAGTGCGAACGGTCCCGCCGGATAGAAGATTTCCCAGGCCACATTGTCATGCGGCTTCTCATGCGAAAGCTCGGCGATCATCGCGCGGTGGCGGTAATCCCAATGCGCCAGTGGCAGCCCGGCTTCGTCGCGGGTGGGCGAACGGCGTCCTTCCGCCGCGCACATCAGCGCCGCTGCCAGCCGCCGTCCGTCTGCCAGAAGTGCGGATACGCCGAATTCGCCACGCTCGCGTTTCACCACCTGGGCCGGTGCGTGCCAGGCGATAAGCGGTTCATCCTTCGCCGCTTCAAACAGGGCCAGACGCAACTCGCGATTGGCGAACATGCGGCCTAGCGATGCCTCATTCGGTTCGGGGCGGAAATCGATCCGGCCCGGCTTCATCCCGTCCGTCACCGCGATCGCGTCGATCGGGCAGCCATGCGGGGCAAGGCGTGGGCCAAGGCCGATATTCGAAAAAAGGTTCCAGCTGGCGGTGGAAATGGCGGAAGCGCGCCCGTCAAACCCCGCGTGAGTCAGCTCTGCCGGGTCAGCAAGATCGACCACATGGCTGGACAGGCCCCGGTGTGCAGCAGCCAGCGCCAGCGTCATGCCCACCAGCCCACCGCCCAGGATCAGGAGATCGCGCTTGTCCGTCATCGCTCAGGCTCCTAGATCGGCGGCATCATGCGCGCAAGGATAAGGCTCACCGGGATCGTCATGGCGCTGGCCTGCGCGATCATGACGCTGTTGGCGCTGCCTGCTGCCGCGCAGCCCGCCCGCAATCATATCGCTGCCGAATTGCTGGCCGAACTTGTGGCAGGTCGCGCGGATGCGCTGAACCTGTGGCTTCACTTCACGCCGGAACCGGGCTGGCACGGTTACTGGCGCAATCCGGGCGATGCGGGATTCGGGATGGAGCTTGAGTGGCGCCTGCCCGCCGGCTGGACTGCGGGGGAGGCGCTTTACCCGGTGCCGCAGCAATTGCTGATCGGCGGGTTGATGAATCATGTCTATGAAGCGGATTATGCGATCCTGATCCCGCTCAGCCTGCCCCGCGGCGGGGCGGGGGACGGCCCGCATGCGGTGGAGGTGGTGGCGCATTGGCTGGCCTGCACGGACCGCGTCTGCGTGCCCGAACAGGCGGTGCTGAAGGCTGATATACTGCCGCGCATGGGTGCAGGCGATGCGCGGTTTGACCGCTGGCGCGCCGCGATTCCCCCGCTGCTTGGCGGCAAGGGGACATTCGCGCTGGCGGGCGACAAGCTGCGCCTGGCGATCCCCTTGCCCGCAAGCATGGATGTGATTCAGCCGCACGTCTTCATCGCGACCGAAGAACTGGTCGATTATGCGGCGGCGCAAGGCTTCAGCCGCAAGGGTGACCGGCTGATTGCCGAGGTTCCGCTGCGCGGCGGAGCGCGGCCCCGCACGGTCGAAGGGATCGTCAGCTTTGGTGAGGGGGAAGGGCTGCGCTTCGCGGCCGTCCCCGGTGCGGTTCCCGCAGATGGCGCGCCGCTGTCCGAACCTCCCGCCCCCGCCGGGTCTTACTGGCTGCTGGTGCTGGGCGCGCTGGCGGGTGGTTTGATCCTCAACATCATGCCCTGCGTCTTTCCGGTGCTGAGCCTCAAGGCGATCAGCCTGGCCCGGGCCGGGGAAAGCCAGGCACAGGCCCGCGCCGAAGGGCTGGCCTATACCGCAGGCGTCGTGCTCGCCTGCCTGGCGCTGGGGGGCGTGTTGCTGGCGCTGCGTGCGGCGGGTGCGCAGCTGGGCTGGGCGTTCCAGCTGCAGGACCCGGGCGTGGTGGTTGCGCTGCTGCTGCTGGCGGTGGCGATCACCGCCAATCTGGGCGGGCTGTTCGAACTGCCGTCACTCTCCATCACGCGCAGCGGTGAACCGGCCAGCGCCTTTGCCACCGGCCTGCTGGCCGCGTTCGTGGCGACCCCGTGCACCGGTCCCTTCATGGCTGCGGCGATGGGCGCGGCGCTGCTGCTGCCGCCGGTCCAGGCGCTGGCGCTGTTCGCGGCGCTGGGGCTGGGGCTGGCGCTGCCCTTCCTGGCGCTGGGCTTCGTGCCTGCGCTGCGGGCGATGCTGCCCCGCCCGGGGACGTGGATGGAAGGCTTCCGCCACTGGATGGCGGCCCCGATGGGGCTGACCGCGCTGGCGTTGCTGTGGCTGGCGAGCAGGCTGGGCGGCAAGGGCTTTGCGCTGGTCGCGCTGATCGTGGCGGGTGGGCTGCTCATCGCGCTGATGGTAGCGGGGCGGTTGCAGCGGGCCGACAGGATGGCCTGGCCAGCGTTCGGGCTGGTCGTCACCCCCTTCCTCACTTTCGGCGCCTTCGCGCTCCCCGCCAGCCTGTCCGCGCCGGCGAAGGCGCAGGTCAGCCTGCCCGGTGCGCGCACGTTCAGCGAAGCGGGGCTGAGCGAAGCGCGTGCCAGCGGGCAGCCGGTGTTCCTGTGGTTCACGGCGGACTGGTGCGTGACCTGCAAGGTCAATGAAAGCGTGGCGATAGAGCGCGAAGCAACGCGCGCGGCCTTCGCCGAAGCCGGGGTGATCCCCATGGTCGGGGACTGGACCCGGCGCGATCCGGCGATCACGCGCTTCCTTACCGCGCATGGCGCGGCGGGTGTGCCGCTCTATCTGTGGTATCCGCCGGGCGGAGAGGCACGGCAATTGCCGCAGGTGCTGGGGCCGGACAGCCTTGTCGAACTGGTCAGCCAGGCTGGCGGCAACGCGCCAGCAGCTGGCCCGGCAGGGGCGAACCCGCCAGATTGAGCGTGCCCGCGCCCGGCAATGTCGCCGCGACCGGGCCAGAGCCTGCAAACACGCGCAGCGCCGAATCCTGTGCGCGCAGCACGCTCAGCCATTCACCTTCGCTCTCGTCCGCCTTGATCCGGGCGACCGTGCCATTGCCGATCAGCGCGAACAGCGCTTTGGCCGCAGGTTCTGCCGGGGCGTGGCGAGTGATGCGCGCCGTTGCACCGGAACAGGCGAGGGTGAGCAGTGGCTGCGCGCCCGGCTTGCCGAATGTCAGCGCTCCGCCCGGCTGTTCCGCCCATAGTGCCCCGGCAACGTCAGGCGAGGGGTGCGGCTGCGATGCGCGCACGGCAAGATCGTCCAGCACGATGCGTTGCGCGGCATGGTCATCCCCCTGCCCGCAGGCGGCAAGAGCGAGGAACGAGAGGCAGGCAAGACGGCGCAATGCGCGCGCTGATATTGCCCGCCGGGCATCACCGGAAGGAGCTATTCGTTCCCTGCCGGGCACCCTGCGTCGGGGATGAGACACGCGTGACACTTTGTCCACCACGGCAATATTGTCCCTCTGAACCGGTTTCAGGGTTCGTTCCCCCACCTGTTCAGGTTGGTCCCGGAGGCGCGATGGATGCTGAAGCAAGTTCAGCATGACGGGTTGGGAACGCGTCACCTCCCCCACTTCCGCTGGGTCTTGCCATAGCGCAGTTTGCGTGTGCCGGGGCGGCCTTCATTAGACCTGCCGACCCTGGGTGCCTTGTGTTCCCCTTCCGGCAATCCAAGTTCGGTGGCTTCGAGCCGCCTGATCTCGTCCCGCAGCCTTCCGGCTTCCTCGAACTCCAGATCGGCGGCGGCGGCGCGCATGCGGCCTTCCAGTTCCTCGATGTAGGCCCTGAGATTGTGCCCAACGAGGTTGTTGCGGTCCTCATCCTCGATCTCCACCAGCACGCCATCGCGGCTGGCGGTATCGGCCACGATATCGTGAATGGCGCGGCGGATGGTTTCGGGGGTGATGCCGTGTTCCTTATTATAGGCGCGCTGTTTTTCGCGGCGACGATCGGTTTCGGCGATGGCGCGTTCCATGCTGCCGGTCATCCGGTCAGCATAAAGGATTACCCGGCCATCCACATTGCGCGCGGCGCGCCCGATGGTCTGGATGAGGCTGGTTTCGCTGCGCAGGAAACCTTCCTTGTCCGCATCGAGAATGCAGACCAGCCCGCATTCGGGAATGTCCAGCCCTTCGCGCAGCAGGTTGATGCCCACCAGCACGTCATAGACGCCAAGGCGCAGGTCGCGGATCAGTTCGATGCGTTCCAGCGTTTCCACGTCCGAATGCATGTAGCGCACGCGCAGGCCGGCCTCGTGCATGAATTCGGTCAGGTCTTCCGCCATCCGCTTGGTCAGGGTGGTGACCAGCGTGCGATAACCGCGCGCGGCGGTCTGCCGGCATTCGTTGATGCAGTCCTGCACCTGGTCTTCCACCGGGCGGATTTCCACCGGCGGATCAATCAGGCCGGTCGGGCGGATCACCTGTTCGGCAAAGGCACCGCCCGATTGCTCCATCTCCCAGCCGCCGGGGGTGGCGGAAACAGCCACGGTCTGCGGGCGCATCGCGTCCCATTCGTTGAAGCGCAGCGGGCGGTTGTCAATGCAGCTGGGCAGGCGAAAGCCATATTCCGCGAGGGTAATCTTGCGGCGGTGATCGCCCCGCGCCATCGCGCCTACCTGCGGCACGGTCTGGTGGCTTTCATCAACGAACAACAATGCGTTATCCGGCAGGTATTCGAACAGCGTCGGCGGTGGTTCGCCCGGCAGGCGTCCGGTGAGAAAACGCGAGTAATTCTCGATCCCCGCACAGCTGCCGGTGGCGGCGATCATCTCCAGATCGAAATTGGTCCGCTGTTCCAGCCGCTGGGCTTCCAGCAGGCGGCCTTCGGCGTTCAGTTCCTTCAGGCGTTCGGCCAGTTCGAAACGGATCGCCTCCATCGCCTGCTTTATCGTCGGGCCGGGGGTGACATAGTGCGAATTGGCGTAGATCCGCACCTTGCCGAGGTTTGCCCCCTTCTTGCCGGTCAGCGGATCGAATTCGCTGATCTCCTCGATCTCGTCCCCGAAGAAGCTGATCCGCCAAGCCATGTCCTCGTAATGGCTGGGGAAGACTTCCAGACTGTCGCCGCGCACGCGGAAATTGCCGCGGGCGAAGGCATGGTCGTTGCGCTTGTATTGCAGGGCCACCAGCTTGCGGATGATTTCGCGCTGGTCCTGCGTTTCGCCGGCCTTGATGTCGAAGATCATGGCGGAATAGGTTTCGACCGAGCCGATGCCGTACAGGCAGGATACAGAGGCGACGATGATCACATCGTCCCGTTCCAGAAGCGCTCGGGTGGCCGAATGGCGCATCCGGTCAATCGCCTCGTTGACGCTGCTTTCCTTCTCGATGTAGGTGTCCGACCGGGGCACGTAGGCTTCCGGCTGGTAGTAATCGTAATAGGATACGAAGTATTCCACCGCGTTTTCGGGGAAGAAGCTCTTGAATTCGCCGTATAATTGCGCGGCAAGAATCTTGTTGGGCGCCAGCACCAGGGCGGGCCGCTGCAACTCCTCGATCACCTTGGCCATGGTGAAGGTCTTGCCCGATCCGGTCACGCCCAGCAGCACCTGCGTGCGTTCGCCTTCGCGCAAGGCTCCCACCAGTTCGGCGATAGCCTGGGGCTGATCGCCCGCCGGTTCGTATTCGCTGACGATGCTCAGCCGCTTGCCGCCCAGCGTTTTTTCGGGCCGGGCGGGCTTGTGCGGAACGAACTGGCCGGAGGTGTCGGGTTCTTCCAGCCCCCTGCGAATGACGAGTTCTGCCATGGGCGCTGATATGGGGGAGGCTGGCCCAGCGCGCAATGCCCGTTGGCAGGTCGGCATGCGGCTTTTAGACCGGCGCCAACAACACAGCCGGTCGCGGTATCAACAGCCGATCAGGAGCAGTCCATGCGTTTTTCCTCTATTTGTCTTTCGCTTGCCGGGGCGGTCGCCCTGGCCGGGTGCGGCAGTTCCGACAAGGCGGCCGATGGCCCGATCTCGCCGGAAGAAGCGGCCGCATCAATGGCCGATCTCGAAACCCCGCGCGCCGGGCAGTACAAGGCCACGGCGGAGCTGCTGGAAATCGACATTCCGGGCCTGCCGGACGAGCAGGTGGCGCAGATGAAAGGCATGATGACCGGGGCGATGACCGCGGGCAACAGCTATTGCCTGACCGCTGAGGAGGCGGAGCAGGGCGCCAGGCAAATGGCTGAAAAGCTGGCCGAGGGCGATTGCACGTTCAACAAGTTCGAGGTCGGCGGGAATTCGCTCGACGCCGAAATGGTCTGCAAGGACAAGAACGGCCTGCAGGGCAATGTGAAGCTGACCGGCACGATGACCCGTGAAAGTTCTGACATGCTGATGGAAATGAACCAGAAGGTTCCGAACATGCCGGGCAAGGGCATGGTGCACATGAAAATGAAAATGGTTTCGACGCGTACCGGCGATTGCACAAGCTGAGGGCGCGCGCGATGAACCGGGGGGTAACTCTGGCCATTGCCGGCCTCTTGGCGCCTGCAGGGTGCGGCACCGCGGACGGCGAAAAATCGTCGCAGAATGTGGTGCGCGAGGCGGGCAAGAGCGAGAAGCCCCTGCCGGAGCTTTATGAAACGGCGGTGAATGTTCTGGCCTATGACATTCCCGGCGCATCGCCGCAGGATGCGGACCGGATGCGGCATATGATGACGGGCCTGCAAAGCCAGGTCAGCCGGTTCTGCCTGAAGGCGAGCGATGTCGACAAGGGCTTCGAGGAAATGATTCGCCGCGCCGCCGAAGGCAATTGCACCTTCCGCAAGTTCGATGCGCAGGCCAACAGCGTGTCTGCGCAGATGACCTGCGATCTGGGCAAGCAGGCGGAAGCCTCCATCAATCTCGAAGGCCAGACCGGCGCGGAGCGATCGCGCATGGTGATGGAGATTGACCAGTTCGCCCCGGATGTGCCGGGCGGGAAGGTCTTTACCCGGATGGAAGTGGTGAACCGCCGCGTGGGGGATTGCCCGCAGGGCTGATTCTCTCGCCAGCCCGGCCCGGCGATACCGTTCATATTTTATGCAGGCACTGTCTGTAATAAATATGTAATGGTGTGTCCGGTGAAACATTCAAATCCTCTCTTCAAGGCGGAACTGCCTGACCTTGGCCAGATGGCGGGCGCGCTGTCGCGGCGGGTCGAACTGGTGCGCCAGCCGCGCCCCGCCGGGGTGCAGGGGCCGCCAGCGGCCAAGCTGCTGGGCGAATTTGCGGTGCTGCTGGAGCCGCTGCGCCGCATCACACGCAAGCTTGATATCCCGGTTTCGGCCAACCCGCGCACGATCATGCTGCTGCCCGGATTTGCGACTCATCCCGTGCGGATGCGTTACATGGCGCGCCAGCTTGAACGGGCCGGGCACAAGGTCAAACGCTGGGGGCTGGGTTTCAATTTCGGCCCGACCGAGGAAAATTTCGCGCTGCTGGAGGATCGCCTGGTCGATCTGCACCAGCGCTATGACGACAAGGTGGTGCTCGTCGGCTGGAGCCTGGGCGGTCTGTTCGCGCGCGAACTGGCCAAGGCGCATCCCAGCATCGTCGCCAAGGTCGTGACCATGGGATCACCTTTTTCCGGCGATCCGCGCGCCAACAACGCCTGGCGCCTTTATCAGGCAGTGACCGGGCACAGCGTGCTTTCCCCGCCGGTCGGACGCGACACCGCCGCCAGACCGCCGGTGCCGACCGTGGCCTTGTGGAGCGCGCGCGACGGGATCATCTCCCCCGAATCTGCCCGGGGTCGGGCTGGTGAACGTTGCCGTTCGGTGGAGCTCAACTGCACTCATCTGGGCTTTGCCTATTCGCCTGAAGCGATCCTCGCCGTGCTGGCGGAGCTGGAGCAGATTTGATTTAAAGAAAGCGATTGGCAAGCCCCCAGCGTTGTGACATTGTTGCAGTGCAACAAAAGGTGGCTATGGGCGGGTCTGATCCGGTTTTCGACGAAATGCATGACGCAAACGGCGCCGTGCGGCCCGCCTATGCCGGGTATGACAAATGGCTGAGCGAGCAGGACCAGTCCCTGCTGCGGCGCAAGGGTGCAGAGGCTGAGAGCTTCTTTCGCCGCACCGGCATCACCTTCAACGTCTATGGCGAAGAAGACGCGGAAGAGCGGCTGATTCCGTTCGACATGTTGCCGCGCGTGATTACCGGGGCGGAATGGCGCCGCCTTTCGCGCGGCATCGACCAACGGGTGCGCGCGCTCAACGCCTTTATTCACGATCTCTATCACCGTCAGGAAATCATCCGGTCGGGCCGCCTGCCGGAACGGCTGTTTCGCGACAATGATGCCTGGCTGCCGCAGATGGTGGGCTTTACCCCGCCCGGTGCGGTTTACTCGCATATCGTCGGCATCGATCTGGTGCGGACCGGGCCTGACGAATTTCTGGTCCTGGAAGACAATGCGCGCACGCCCAGCGGGGTGAGCTACATGCTCGAAAACCGCGAAACCATGATGGCGATGTTCCCGGAACTCTTTTCGCGGGTGCGGGTTCGGCCGGTTTCGGATTATCCGCGCCGCCTTGCCCGTAGCCTTGCCGCCTGTGCGCCCGATTGTGCGGCGCAGCGCCCCGTGGTGGCGGTGCTGACGCCCGGCATCTACAACAGCGCCTATTTCGAACATGCCTTCCTGGCCGACCAGATGGGCGCCGAACTGGTGGAGGGCAGCGATCTCAGGGTCGAGAACGGGCGCGTCTGCATGCGCACCACCCGCGGGTTTAAGCCGGTCGATGTGATCTATCGCCGGGTCGATGACGAATATCTCGATCCGCTCAGCTTCAATCCGCAAAGTATGCTGGGCGTGCCGGGCATAATGGATGTCTATCGCGCGGGCAGGATCACCATCGCCAATGCGCCGGGCACCGGCATTTGCGATGACAAGGCGATTTACAGCTTCACGCCGGAAATCGTCGAATTCTATACCGGCGAAAAACCGCTGCTGAAGAATGTCCAGACCTGGCGCTGCGCGGAAAAGGACAGCCTGGCCTATGTGCTGGACAATATTGCCGATCTGGTGGTGAAGGAAGTCCACGGCTCGGGCGGATATGGCATGCTGATCGGGCCGACATCCTCGAAGCGGGAAATCAGCCGCTTCGTGAAGAAGCTGAAAGCGCGGCCGGAAAACTATATTGCCCAACCCACGCTGGCACTCTCCACCGTGCCCGTGTTCACCAAGGCGGGTCTGGCCCCGCGCCACGTCGATCTGCGGCCATTCGTCCTGGTATCGCCGGACAGCATCGACATCACGCCCGGCGGATTGACACGGGTGGCGATGAAGCGCGGTTCGCTGGTGGTCAATTCCAGCCAGGGCGGGGGCACCAAGGACAGCTGGGTGCTGGACGACTGATGGCAAGGGACCGCATATGCTAGGCCGCACCGCTCACGCCATTTACTGGATGTACCGCTATCTGGAGCGGGCGGAAAATACGGCCCGGCTGCTGGATGCGGTGTTTCGCATGGCGCTGACCCGGGGTGCCGATGCGGCGAGCGAGGAGTGGAATTCGGTTCTGGCAACGCTGGGCATTCAGGAAATTTACGCTCAAGCCTATGACGAGATCACCGGGCCACAGGTGTTCAATTTCGTCCTGCGCGACCGGAACAACCCCGGCAATGTGGTGCAGATGATCGAACAGGCGCGCTCGAACGCGCGCATGTCGCGTTCCTCGCTCACGCTTGAAGTGTGGGAAGGGGTGAACGAGGCGTGGATGAACCTGCGCGATCTGCTGGCCCGGCCGGTGCGGGAGAGCAATCTGGGTGCGGTCCTCACCAGCATCCGCCGGGAATCGACCGCAGTGCGCGGCGCGACATACGGCACCATGCTGCGCAATGAGATCTATCATTTTGCGCGCGCCGGCACCTTCATCGAACGGGCCGAGAATACGGCGCGGATCCTCGACGTGAAATATCACCTCCTGCTGCCATCGCTGGCCTATGTCGGATCGAGCCTCGATTCTTCGCAATGGGATCATGTGCTGCGCTCGCTTGCGGGGGATCGGGTCTACAGCTGGTTGAATGCAGGTCGGATCGATCCGCGCGGCATTGCCGAATTCCTGATTCTCGACCGCCGGTTTCCGCGCAGCCTCACCTTCTGCTATGGGCAATTGCGCGAAAATCTGGCCGCGCTGGCGCAGGAACATGGTGCGGAAATGCCCACACAAGCCCTGCTGCGCGATGCCGATATCCGGCTGGAAGCACTGACGATCGAGGAAATCTTCGATCAGGGGCTGCACGAATTCCTCGTCGATTTCATCGCCCAGAACCTGCAGATATCTCTCGCGATCGGCGAAGATTACCGGTTTACGGCCTAGATGAAGGGGAAGGGACCAGCCTGATGCGCCTCTCGATCAGCCACACCACGACCTATCATTTTGATCGGCCGGTCGCACATGCGCTGCAGCGTATCCGGCTGATGCCGAAGGAAACACAGGGGCAGACCATCCGTGAATGGTCAATGCGGTTTGCAGGGGCGATGGAAGAGCTGAGCTATGAGGACCAGAACTGCAATCATGTGCACCTCCTTTCAATCCTGCCCGACGCGCTCGAAGTATCGATCACCAGCGAAGGGATCGTCGAAACGCTCGACCATGCGGGCGTGATCGGCCGACATTCCGGGCATCTTCCGCTGTGGAGCTTCGTCGGCCAGACGCCACTGACGGCGCCGGGCGCGAGGATGCGGGCGCTGGCAGCGCGGGTGCGCGGCAGCGCGGGTGACGATCTGGACATGCTGCACGCGCTTTCATGCGAGGCGCTGAATACGGTAAAATACGAGACTGGCCATACTGGCGCCACCACCACCGCTGAGGAGGCGCTGGGCGCGGGCTGCGGGGTGTGTCAGGATCATGCGCATATCTTCATCGGGGTGGCCCGCCTGCTGGGCATTCCGGCACGCTATGTCAGCGGCTATCTGATGATGGATGACCGGGTGGAGCAGGAGGCGACTCACGCCTGGGCCGAAGCGCATGTCGACGGGCTCGGCTGGGTCGGGTTCGACATTTCCAATGGTATCAGCCCCGATGCCCGCTATGTCCGGGTGGCGACCGGGCGTGATTACCGGGAAGCTGCGCCGATCACCGGAATCAGCTTTGGCGGGGCCGAAGAACGCCTGCACGTCAGCCTGGCCGTCGAACAGCAACCTGCGCAGCAATAAGACGCGTCCGCAGATGGGTTTGCCGATCCGGCCGCTCTGCGCTAGCGCATCGCCCGTGCCCCCGGATGGCCGGGTGCGGGAGATTGCATGACCTATTGTGTGGGAATGACGCTGGACAAGGGTCTGGTGCTGATGAGCGACACCAGAACTAATTCGGGTGTCGATAACATATCCGTGTTCCGCAAGATGTTCTGCTGGAACGTGCCGGGCGAACGGATCATCAGCGTGATGACATCCGGCAATCTGGCGACGACCCAGGCAGTGATCAGCCAGCTGGAAGAGCGCAACAAGGCCCCCGTCGACCGCCACAATACAGTGATGGAAGCGCCGACGATGTTCCAGGTGGCGACCATCGTGGGCCGCCAGCTGCGCGAAACGATCATGGGTGCGCAGACAGATAACGGGCAGGGCGGATCGGGCCGCTTTACCGCCTCGATCATTCTTGCGGGCCAGATCGCGGGGATGGAGCCGCGCCTGTTCCTGATCTATCCCGAAGGCAATTTTATCGAAGCCAGCTTCGACACGCCCTTCTTCCAGATCGGCGAGACGAAATACGGCCGCCCCATCCTGATTCGCGGATATGACCGCACGATGAGCTTCGAAGATGCGGTGAAGCTGCTGTGCGTGTCATTCGATTCGACGCTGAAGGCCAATCTCTCGGTCGGCCTGCCGCTGGACCTGATGGTGATCGAGCGTGACCGGTTTGAACCGCTGCACGAGCGGCGCATTCACGGTGACGATCCCTATTTCACGGCCATCTCCTCGCGCTGGGGGGATGCGCTGAAGGAGGCGTTCCAGTCCCTGCCTGATTACAGTTTCGCGCAAGGAGAGGGCAAACCCGGGGCCGATACTTAGGCAAAAGGCCGTATTTCGATCCGGATCGGATATAAATCCGCAGCACATTTCCGGCGGGTGAGCGCTGCCGCGCCCTAAATTCGCTTCACAATGGCGGGTTTGCGCCGTGCCCGCCGCTGCGGCCTGCGCCACCATGCTGGCCATGGAACATCGCCACACCATTCATCTCGTCGACGCCGCGCCCCGTTACCGGGCCGAGGGCGCCCGCGCGGCTTTCGCGCTTGGCCATCATGCAGAGGTTTACGAAGGGCTGCAGGAATTGCGCGAACGCCGCGCGGGCGCGCTCGGCTATATCTCGCTGCCTTACCGGCAGGACGAATTCGCCCGGGTGCTGGCCGATGTGGCCGGCGAGGCGCGCATGCGGGCGCAGGAACGCCGGCGCGTGCTGGAGGCGCACCAGCATGTCGCCGCGCTCAGCCACCGCGAAGGCGAAGTGCTCAGCCTGCTGTCCAACGGGTGCAGCAACAAGGAGATCGCGCGCGAACTGGAGATCAGCCCGCGCACGGTTGAAATTCACCGCGCCAACATGATGCGCAAGCTGAAGGCGCATCATGCATCCGATGCGGTACGGGTATGGTTCGAGGCCGGGCAGACGACCGAACCGGCGCTGAACTGATATAGTCCAGCCGTTCTGGTAAGCTGGAAGCGAAGTTTGCAGCATTGAAAGATCGTCACCCTGAACCTGTTTCAGGGTCCATACCCTCGCGCGCTACGCTTTGGAAAACGATGCAAGCGGCGCGGTTTCGTCTTGTGTCAGGCCAAAGGCGCGTAACGCCTGATGGATGCTGAAACGAGTTCAGCATGACAATCCATTATGCAACGCATTTCAGATTCGGGTCGCTAGCGGCAGAAATTCCCGCCGCCTGATTCGACGTGCAGATGATCGCGATGAGCGGCGTTGTATTCCGGGCCGAGCACCGTGCCGAACCGCTTGCAAGCGCTGGCATGAACAATCCGCAAAAAGCGCTGTTCGGCATCGGTTCCGTCCGTCCAGTCGCGGATTATGCTTACGCGGCGCCCGTCCGCAAGAATGAAGGCAGACACATCGATCGCATTGGCGGTGGCATGGGCCGACCGCCGGCCGGTACCCGCGACATTGCGGCAGGCATAGCTGCCCATGGTTTCGATCCGCACCACCGGGCTGCCCAGGATCTGGCGCGCGGCGCGGTCAACGCCGTACCGCGCCCATGCGGCAAAATCATTGGCCAGAGGACAGGCCACCGGCCCCAGATTGACGAGTGACAGCTGTGCATCGTCGCTGCGCAGGGCAGACAGGGTGACGCTGTTAAGCGTGGAGCAGCCATCGCCCAGATAGCGATCGGGCACGGGCGTGAAATTGGCGTTGGTGCGGCCCAGTTCGGCCAGGCACTGGCGCGCTTCGGGGCCACTCACAAAAGTGGAGGTGGAACGGCGCACATCCTGGCGCGCACTGCCGCCCCGGCTTTCGGGCAGCACCGAACACCCGGCAAGGGCGGCGGCGAACATCAGGAGGCAGGCCAGACGTTTCATGCGCCGATTTTCGCCCTGACATGGTTAATTTTTCCCTAACAAATGTGCCGCATTGCGGCAAAATCCTGTGGCCAAATCCCTTCCGGCTGCGTTTGGCGCTTGACGCATTGCAGCAGGCCACTATTGCCGCCCCCGGGCCACGCGGTCCCAACGCCGCGCGTGCTCTCTGTAAGGAGAGTCTGAAATGACTGATATTGCCAAGCCGCAGACCAAGCCTGCGCGCCCTTATTTTTCTTCCGGTCCCTGCGCCAAGCCGCCGGGCTATTCCCTCGACAAGCTGGCAACAGACGCGCTGGGCCGTTCGCATCGCGCGAAGATCGGCAAGGCACGGCTGGCCTATTGCATCGATCTGATGCGTGAACTGCTGGGCCTGCCTGATACGCATCGCATCGGCATCGTGCCAGGTTCGGATACCGGCGCGTTCGAAATGGCGATGTGGACCATGCTGGGCGCCCGCCCGGTCACCACGCTGGCCTGGGAAAGCTTTGGCGAAGGCTGGGTGACTGACGCGGTCAAGCAGCTCAGGCTCGATCCCACCATCATTCGCGCTGATTACGGGCAACTGCCCGATCTTGCGCAGGTCAACTGGTCCAGTGACGTGCTGTTCACCTGGAATGGCACGACCAGCGGCGTGCGCGTGCCCGATGGTGACTGGATCGCCCCGGATCGCGAAGGGCTGTGCTTTGCAGACGCGACCAGCGCGGTTTTCGCTTACGACATTCCGTGGGACAGGATCGACGTCGCCACTTTCAGCTGGCAGAAGGTGCTGGGCGGCGAGGGCGGCCACGGCGTGCTGATCCTGGGGCCGCGCGCGGTGGAGCGGCTGGAAAGCTATACCCCCGCATGGCCGCTGCCCAAGGTGTTCCGCCTGGTGAGCAAGGGTAAGCTGGCCGAAGGCGTGTTCAAGGGCGAAACGATCAACACCCCCTCCATGCTGGCGGTGGAGGATGCGATTTTCGCGCTGGAATGGGGCAAGTCAGTGGGCGGTCTCGACGGGATGATCGCGCGCAGCAAGGCCAATGCCAAGGCGCTTAACGCCATTGTCGAAGCGCGCGACTGGCTGGGCCATCTGGCGCAGGATTACGCCAGCCGTTCGGGCACCAGCGTGTGTCTGACGGTCGAAGGGGCGGATGCGGATTTCATCAAGAAATTTGCCGGCCTGCTCGAAGCCGAAAACGTCGCCTATGACATCGCCGGCTATCGCGATGCCCCGCCGGGGCTGCGCATCTGGTGCGGCGCCACGGTGGACGCGGCGGACATCGAAGCGCTCGGCCCCTGGCTGGACTGGGCCTATTCGGTCGTAAAGGCCGAGGCGCAGGCAGCCCACTCCGCCTAGCCTGGATTGGCACCCTGAACTTGTTTCAGGGTCCATTTTTCCGTTTCAAACCGTCGCTGCTGGTTGCGCGATGGATGCTGAAACAGGTTCAGCATGACAATGTTGTGATTGGATAGATCAATGACCAAGCCCAAAGTACTCATTTCCGACAAGATGGATCCCAATGCCGCCCGCATTTTCGAGGAAAACGGCTGCGACGTGGATGTCATCACCGGCGAAACCCCCGAACAGCTGATCGCCCGCATCGGCGAATATGATGGTCTGGCGATCCGCAGTTCGACCAAGGTGACGAAGGAGGTGCTGGACGCGGCGACCAATCTCAAGGTCATCGGCCGCGCCGGGATCGGCGTTGACAATGTGGATATCCCCTATGCCAGTTCCAGGGGCGTGGTGGTAATGAACACCCCCTTCGGCAATTCGATCACCACCGCCGAACATGCGATCGCGCTGATGATGGCGCTGGCCCGCCAGATTCCCGAAGCCAACGCCCAGACCCAGGCGGGGCTGTGGCCGAAAAACGGGTTCATGGGCGTGGAAGTGACCGGCAAGGTGCTGGGCCTGATCGGGGCGGGCAATATCGGCTCGATCGTGGCCAGCCGCGCGCTCGGCCTGAAGATGAAGGTCGTCGCCTTCGACCCCTTCCTGACCGCTGAACGCGCGGTGGAAATGGGGGTTGAAAAGGTCGATCTCGACACGCTGCTGGCGCGGGCCGATTTCATTACGCTGCACACGCCGCTGACGGATCAGACGCGCAACATCCTGAGCAAGGATAATCTGGCCAAAACCAAGCAGGGCGTGCGCATCGTCAATTGCGCGCGCGGCGGGCTGGTTGACGAAGCGGCGCTGAAAGCCGCGCTGGACAGCGGCCATGTGGCGGGCGCGGCGCTGGACGTGTTCGAAACCGAACCGGCCAAGGAATCGCCCCTGTTCGGCACGCCGAACTTCATCTGCACCCCGCATCTGGGCGCATCGACCACTGAAGCGCAGGTCAATGTGGCGCTGCAGGTGGCGGAACAGCTGGCCGATTACCTCGTCAATGGCGGCGTCACCAACGCGCTTAACATGCCTTCGCTGTCGGCTGAGGAAGCGCCCAAGCTCAAACCGTACATGGCGCTGGCTGAAAAGCTGGGCAGCCTGGTCGGCCAGCTGGCGCATGGCAACCTCACCGAAATCAGCATCGAACGCTGCGGGGCGGCGGCGGAACTCAACGGCAAGCCGATCGAGGCGGCGGTGCTGGCGGGGCTGATGGGCCAGTATTCGGATAGTGTGAACATGGTCAACGCGCCGCATCTGGCCAAGGAACGCGGGCTGGACGTGCGTTCGGTCCGGCATGACCGGGAAGGGGTCTACCACACGCTGCTGAGCGTGACGGTGGCGACAAGCCAGGGCCCGCGCACCGTGGCGGGCACGCTGTTCGGCAATGCCGCGCCGCGCCTGGTCGAGATATTCGGGATCGGCATCGAGGCGGATCTGGACGGCCATATGCTCTATATCGTCAATCAGGATGCGCCGGGCTTCATCGGTTCGGTCGGCACGCTGCTGGGCGAAAACGGCATCAACATCGGCACTTTCCACCTTGGCCGCCACAAGGCGGGCGGGGAGGCGGTGCTGCTGCTGTCAGTCGATCAGGCGCTGCCCGAAAGCGTGCTGAAGCAGGCCTGCGAACTGCCCGGCGTCAAGGTGGTCAAGGCCCTCTCTTTCTGAGCGGGGCCTGCCCGCCGCTGGGCGCGCTTTTCTGGGTTCGACAGGATCGCGCCAAGCGGCTAGGGGCGTTTCACCATGACGGATACCGCACCCGATCTGCTGCCCGAAGGGCTTGAAGACCAGCTGCCGCGCGAAGCGGCCGCCGCCGCACGCATCACCCGCGCGGTGATGGATGCGCTGGACAGCCACGGCTATGACCGGGTCAATCCGCCGCTGATCGAGTTTGAAAAGAGCATGGCGGGCCGGATGGCCGGGGTGCAGCCGCGCCGCATGTTCCGCTTCGTCGATCCGGCCAGCCTGCGCACGCTGGCGCTGCGTTCGGACATCACCGTGCAGGTCGGGCGCATCGCCGCGACCAGCATGGCCGCTGCCGCCCGGCCGCTGCGCCTGTGCTATGCCGGGCAGGTGGCGACGATCAAGGGGGACGGGCTGGACCCGACCCGCGAACGCACGCAGCTGGGCGCGGAACTGATCGGCAGTGACAGCGTGGCCGCAGTGGCCGAACTGGTCAGCCTGGCAGTGGACGCTTTGACGGCTGCGGGCGGGCGGGGCATTTCAGTGGATTTCACGCTGCCCGATCTGGTCGATACGCTGGCGGCGGGGCCGCTGGCGCTTGACCCCGGACAGGTCGATGCGGTGCGGCGCGAACTGGACGCCAAGGACGCGGGCGGGTTGCTGCAGGCGGGCGGCGAAGCCTATCTGCCGCTGCTGTATGCGGCGGGCCCGTTCGATCAGGCGATTGAACGACTGGCGGCGATTGATGCGGGCGGGGCGCTGGCCAGACGGATCGAAGGGCTGCGCGCGGTTGCCGCGCGCGTCAATGGCAAGGCGCGGCTGACGCTTGATCCAACGGAGCGGCACGGTTTCGAATATCAGAGCTGGTTCGGCTTCACCCTCTATGCCGAAGGGGTGCGCGGCGCGCTGGGGCGGGGCGGCACTTATCGCATTCTGGGCAGCGGGGGCGAGGCGGCGACCGGCTTTTCCCTTTACACTGACCCGCTGGTGGAAGCGGGGCTGGACCAGGCCGCGCCGCGCGACACGCTGTTCCTGCCACCCGGCCATGACCGCGACGTGGCCGCGCGCCTGCGCGCGATCGGCTGGCGCACCATTGCCGCGATTGACGCGGCGGATGATGCGGCGGCGCTTGGCTGCACGCATGTTCTGGACCAGGGCGAGCCCCGGAAACTCTGAGGAAAGAAAAGACTTTGGCCAATGTAACCGTGATCGGCGCCCAGTGGGGTGATGAAGGCAAGGGCAAGATCGTCGACTGGCTGGCGAGCCGGGCCGACGTGGTTGTGCGCTTTCAGGGCGGGCACAACGCCGGACACACGCTGGTTGTGGGCAGTACCACTTACAAGCTTTCGCTGCTGCCTTCGGGCATCGTGACCGGCACGCTCAGCCTGATCGGCAACGGGGTGGTGCTGGACCCGTGGGCGCTGCGCGACGAGATCGCCCGGCTGGAAGGGCAGGGCGTTTCGATCACGCCCGAAAATTTCGGCATCGCTGACAATTGCCCGCTGATCCTGCCGCTGCATCGCGATCTTGACGGGCTGCGCGAAGCCGCGGCGGGTAAGGGCAAGATCGGCACTACCGGGCGCGGCATCGGCCCGGCCTATGAAGACAAGGTGGGCCGTCGCGCGATCCGTGTATGCGACCTTGCCCATCTGGGCGAACTGGACGCGCAGCTTGACCGGCTGTGCGCGCATCATGATGCGCTGCGTGCCGGTTTCGGGCAGCCGCCGGTTGACCGGGCGCAATTGCTGGCGGAACTGGCGGGCATCGCCCCCTTCGTGCAGAAATTTGCCCAGCCGGTGTGGCGGCGGCTGAACGAGGCGAAGAAGGGCGGCGCGCGCATCCTGTTCGAAGGGGCGCAGGGGGTGCTGCTGGATGTCGATCACGGCACTTATCCCTTTGTCACCAGTTCCAACACGGTCAGCGGCACAGTCGCATCCGGTTCGGGCCTTGGTCCTGGCGCGGCGGGCTTCGTGCTTGGCATCGTCAAGGCTTATACTACCCGCGTCGGCAGCGGGCCGTTCCCCACCGAACTGGATGACGAGGTGGGCGAAACGCTGGGCCGCAAGGGGCATGAATTCGGCACCGTTACCGCGCGCAAGCGGCGCTGCGGCTGGTTCGATGCGGCGCTGGTGCGGCAAAGCTGCGCCATTTCGGGCGTAACCGGCATCGCGCTGACCAAGATTGACGTGCTGGACGGGTTCGAAACCATCAGGATCTGCACCGGTTATCGCCTGCGCGGCGAAGCGATCGATTATCTGCCCGCCAACGCCGTCGAACAGGCGGAACTGGAACCGGTGTATGAAGAGATGGACGGCTGGAGCGGCACCACCGTGGGCGCGCGCAGCTGGGCCGATCTGCCTGCCCAGGCGATCAAATATATCCGCCGGATCGAAGAACTGATCGAATGCCCGGTGGCATCGGTGTCCACCTCGCCCGAACGCGAGGACACGATTTTGGTGCGCGATCCGTTCGAGGATTGATGCACGGCACCGTGCCGCCTATCCCGTGGGGGATGGTGAAGCCCGGTTTCCCGGCGTGTCTGGCACTGTTGCTGGCGGCCTGCGCACCGCGTCTGGCGGACGCGCCCGCGCTGCCGCCTGCACCGCGCCCGCCTGCGCCGGTTGCGGTCGATTTCGTGGAGGTCGACAAGTCGGACCGCAGCCTGACCCTGTTCGGGCAGGGGCAGGCCCTGCGCCGCTACAGCGGACTGCAGTTTGGCGACGCGCCGCAAGGGCACAAGCGCTTCGAAGGGGATGAACGGACCCCGGAAGGGCGCTACATCATCGACTATCGCAATCCGCAAAGCGCCTATCACCTCAGCCTGCAAATCTCCTATCCCGACGCGCAGGACCGGGCCTATGCCCAATCCTTCGGCCGGTCGCCCGGCGGCCAGATCTTCATTCATGGCCAGCCCAACGGGGTGGAGCATCGCATCGCCGGCGACTGGACCGATGGCTGCATTGCACTTGCCAATCACGAGATTGAGGAAATCTGGCGCTTCGTTCCCGATGGAACGCCGATAGAGATTCGCCCCTAGGAAATATACTTGCTCTGAACTCTTTTTGTTCCTATCATGTTCTGTATGTGGAACGGAGGAGCATATGGCTCAGGCGGATTTTGCCTATCAGGCAGCCAATGATGCGGCTGGCATGGTGCTGGGCGTGTCGATCTTTGCCGATCGTGCGCATCTGCGCGAACAGATTCGCGAAGACGCCGAAATGGCAGGTTTCAGGACCGTGGGCTGTGCCGGGATCGATGCCTTGCTCGATGGCGCTGTGCGCGCGCTGGGCGATGTCGTGCTGCTCGATTGTCCAGCCCCGGATGCGGCGGCCATGGCGGCGCTGTCGCGGCTGGACATGCGCGTAGCGCATGCGGGAGCGCAGCTGGTGGTTTCGACCACCGTCGCCGGACTGGACGATGTCTTCGCCTGTCTTGACCAGTCGTGCCCGCAAATCCTTGTCGATCCGGGCCGGGCGGAAAGGGTGATTGCGCTTGGCAGGGTGCTCGGCCGCATGCCCGGTCTGCGGCTGCGCGAATTGTCTGAGGAAGACCGGCTGACCCTGCTGCGGCTGACGGAACAGGTTGGCCAGATCGCCGAACGGCTGGAAAGGCTGGGCGGTGCGTCCGCGCAATCGCGCCCGTCAGACAGCGCGTTCCGCTTCGAATCGCCCGCGCCGCCATTTCATGGCGAGGACGGGCAGGTTGGCGATGGCAGTGACCGGCTGGTGCGTGCGGCCCGCCCGCCGCTGCCCGATCCGCGGCTGGTGCGCAAGATCATCCGGCAGCGGCAATTGCGCGCGCGTTTCTTCGATGGCGATCTGTTTGCCGATCCGGCCTGGGACATGCTGCTGGACCTGACCGCCGCCCGGGTGGAACATGCGCGCGTGTCTGTTACCTCGCTGTGCATCGCGTCGGGCGTGCCGCCCACCACCGCGCTGCGCTGGATCAGCCAGATGACGGAGGCGGGCCTGCTCGAACGGGTGGAAGATGAAACTGACCGGCGGCGCGCCTTTATCGCGCTGACCGATCGGGCGGCGGATGCCATGGCCCGCTATTTTGCCGAACTGGGCAAGGGCGCCAGCCGACTGGTCTGACCGGTTTTCAGCGCGCTTCGTGCCTCGCCGCGTGGGCTTGCACGCCAAACTGTTGTGCTGGTGCGGCAGATGGCTGAAAAATTCATGTAATGATATATCATTATGTGCTAGGTGTGCTGGCGTGACACATCATCGCCCTGCCATCCGCCGCATTTCGTCCGTTCTTACCTTGCTGTTCCCAGCCTTGCTGCCAGCGCCAGCATCGGCGGCGGAGCCTGCGCCCGGTCATGTGGACGATCATCACGATCACGATCAGGACATCGTCGTCACCGGTCTGCGCAAGGCGGCAAGCGATGCGGTCAGCGGCGTCACCGTGCTTGACGGGGCCGCGCTTGCCGGCGAAGTGCGCGCAAGCCTTGGCGAAACGCTGGCACGCCAGCCCGGCGTCAGCGCGACCAGCTTTGGCCCCACCGCCTCGCGACCGATCCTGCGTGGGCTGGGCGGGGAACGGATCCGCCTGCTGACGGACGGGATCGGCAGCCTCGATCTCTCATCCTCCAGCGGCGATCATGCGGTGGCGATCAACCCGCTGACGGCGGACCGGATTGAAATCCTGCGCGGGCCGGGCGCCCTGCTGTTCGGCTCGTCAGCCATTGGCGGGGTGGTCAATGTGATTGACCGGCGCATCCCGCGCCGTTTGCCCGAGGCGCCATTTCATGCAGAAGGCTCGGCCGCCTATGGCAGCGCGGCGGATGAACGCTCGGCCAGTCTTGGCCTCGATGCGCCGCTGGGCGGCGGCCTCGTGCTGCATGCGGACGGGAACTGGTCGAAGAGCGACGATCTGGAAACCGGGGGTCATATCCTTGCCCCCGCCCTGCGGCAGGTGGCGTCCGCCAGCGCAGACCCGGCCATCGCTGCGCTGGCCGGTCTGAAGGGCAGGCTGCCCAACACCGCGGCGCGCGCATCCGAAGCGGCAGGGGGCCTTGCCTATGTCGCGGGCGATCTCAATCTGGGCCTCTCGCTCGCGCGGCATGATGCCAGGTATGGGGTGCCGATCCGCTATGCGCTGGAAGCGGGCGGCGAAGCCGAAGCACCGACCATTGACCTGCGCCAGACGCGGCTCGATGGTCGCGCCGAAATTCCGCTGTCCGGCTGGCTCCAGAAAGTCAGTCTGCGTGGCAATTATGTGCACTATGCTCATGATGAGATTGAAAATTCTGGCGCAGTCGGCAGCCGGTTCCGCGCCCGGGGCGGGGAAGCGCGACTTGACCTCGCTCAGGCCGAAATGGGCGGCTGGGGCGGGACCAACGGCGCGCAATATATGGAAAAATCGGTCCGCATTGCGGGGGAGGAGAAATATCTTCCCGACGCGCGCCAGCGCCAGTTCGGCCTGTTCACCCTGCAATCGCTCGAATCCGGGCCGTGGCGGTTTGAAGGGGGCCTGCGCTTCGAACACAGCCGCCTGACCGCGAACGAGGATGACGATCTTGCGACCCCCGCGCGGGCGCGCAGCTTCGATACGGTCTCTGCCTCGCTCGGTACGGTGGTGGATTTCGCGCCCGGCTGGAAGGGGGCGCTCAATCTTTCGCGCGCTGTGCGCGCGCCGGCGCTGGACGAATTATTCGCGCATGGGCCGCATGCCGGAACCCAGGCGTATGAGATTGGCGAGCCCGATCTGTCACCCGAACGCAGCCATGGCGTGGAATTGAACCTTCGCCACCGCGCCGGTCTGCTTCGGATCGATCTCAGTGCCTTTTACGCGCGCTTCAGCAACTTTATATACCTCTTCGGGGATGGCACGGAGCAGGATGATATGCCGGTATACAGATACCGTCAGGGCAAGGCCCGCTATCTGGGTTTCGAGGCGGAATTGCAGGCTCCACTGGGCGAATTTCTGGGCGTTGACTGGGATCTGGACGCGCAGGCCGATTATGTGCGCGCGCGGATCGACGGCTTCGGACCGGCCCCGCTGATCCCGCCCATGCGACTGATTGGCAAGCTCTCGTGGCGCAGTGGCCCGCTGGACGGCTCGATCGGGCTGGAGCACGCACTGCGCCAGTCACGCACAGCGCCCGGCGAAACCGAAACACCGGCCTATACGCTCGTCAACGCGGCGCTTGAATGGCATGTGCTCGATGGCGCGCATCAGCTGACACTGGGCCTTGCCGCAGACAATATCTTCGACGTCGTCGCGCGGCGCCATTCCAGCCTGCTCAAGGATTATGCGCCGCTGGCCGGGCGCGATGTGCGCCTCACGCTGCGTTTTGCCTACTGATCGGGGAAAATGGTGGGCGGTAACGGGCTCGAACCGCTGACCCTCTCGGTGTAAACGAGATGCTCTACCAACTGAGCTAACCGCCCGGCACGCCGGAAACCGCGCCTTTAAGCCAATTTTCCGTCCCGTCAATGGCGCAGCGTCAAGCCGGGTCTGGCACGGCTTGGTCGATCAATCGGGTGGCCTCGGTGCTGGTCCAGTCGAAATCGCCCGCCAAGCGCCAGACTTCCCTGCCGTTGGCATCGTAAAGCACGCTCATCGGCAGGTTTGCGCCGCCGAAATGGAACGCAAGCTCGCTTTCCGGATCCAGCCAGGGTTCGAGATGCGCGAATTTGCGCGCGGCGAAGAAGGGCGCGACCGTTTTATCCCCTTCCATGTCCTGGCTGACCGTCACGACCCGCAACCTGCCCTTCATTTGCGCCGCCAGCTGGTCAAGGAGCGGCATTTCAGTGACGCATGGCGCGCACCATGTGGCCCAAAGGTTGAGCAGAACCGGGGTTCCGCGCAACGCCTTCAGTTCCAGCACCTTGCCGGCCGGATCGGCAAAACGGAAGTCGGGCATCGCAGTTCCGGCATGGCTGGTGTCCACGCTGCCATCCGCAACGCGTGTTTCGCGCGCATTCGGTTGCACCGGAGCCTCGCTTTGCCTATCGCAGCCAGCACTTGTGAGGGCGAGGCCCAGGACGGCGAATGTGAGCGAAGGTGACGACATGCGGGGCACGGAAAGCTCCAACAAGATGTGGGGTGGCCGGTTCGCTGAAGGGCCTAGCGCGATCATGCGCGAAATCAACGCTTCTATTCCGTTCGACAAGGCGCTATGGCGTCAGGATATCGCCGCGTCCAAGGCGCATGTCGCCATGCTGGGGGCGCAGGGCATCGTTTCGACTGATGACATGGCTGCCATCAGCGCTGGACTAGACCAAGTTGCGGCTGAATATGCGGCGCAGGGCGTTCCCGAAAACTGGGACCTTGAAGATATCCACATGACCACGGAAAGTCGGCTGGCCGAGCTGGTCGGCTCCGCGGCCGGGCGGCTGCACACCGCCCGCAGCCGCAATGATCAGGTGGCGACGGATTTTCGCCTGTGGGTGCGCGACGCGATCGATCAGGCTGACGCGGGGCTGGCGGCCCTGCAACGGGCGCTGGTCATGCGTGCGGGCGAACATGCCGACAGCATCATGCCCGGCTTCACGCATCTGCAGACTGCGCAGCCGGTGACGCTGGGGCATCATCTGATGGCCTATTATGAAATGGTGCGGCGCGATCGCAGCCGCTTTGCCGATGCGCGGGCGCGGATGAACGAATGCCCGCTTGGTTCGGCTGCGCTGGCCGGCACAGGCTTTCCGATTGACCGGAAGGCGACGGCTGCGGCGCTCGGGTTCGATGGCCCGACGGCAAACAGCCTTGATGCCGTGTCCGACCGGGATTTCGCGCTGGATTACCTCTCCGCCGCCATGCAGGCTTCGCTGCATCTCTCGCGGCTGGCGGAGGAATTCATTATCTGGGCGAGTCAGCCGTTTGGTTTTGTTGCGCTGCCCGATGCGCTCAGCACCGGCAGTTCGATCATGCCGCAGAAGAAGAACCCCGACGCGGCGGAGCTGGTGCGCGGCCATGCCGGGCGGATAGTGGGCTGTCTGACCAGCCTGATGGTGACGATGAAGGGGCTGCCGCTTGCCTATTCCAAGGACATGCAGGACGACAAGCCGCCGGTGTTCGAGGCGGCGGGCCTGCTGGGCCTTTCCATCGCGGCGATGACCGGAATGGTGACGGACAGCGCGTTTCGCACCGAACGAATGCGGCAGACGGCGGAGCTTGGCTATGCCACGGCGTCTGATCTGGCCGACTGGTTGGTGCGCGAGGCGGATATTCCCTTCCGCGAGGCGCATCATATCACCGGCGCTGCGGTCAAGCTGGCTGAACAGCAGGGCGTGGCGCTCGATGCGCTTTCGCTTGAACAATTAAGGGCGATTGACGCAAGGATTGACGAGCGCGTGTTCAACGCGCTCTCAGTCGATGCATCAGTCGCCTCGCGCGAGAGTCATGGCGGGACCGCGCCCGATCAGGTCCGCCTTCGCGTTGCCGAGGCCATGGCCGCCCTGGAAGGAGAATCGCGCTGATGCGTCTGGTAATCTCACTTGTGCTGGCACTGGCGCTGTCCGCCTGCGGCAGCCGCAGTGAATTGAAGCCCGCCGTGGATGCGAGCCTGCCACCGGCGCCTTATGGCGCCGATGCTCCGCACAGCGCCAAGGAGCTGCTGGAAGTGCCGGCACAGGCCGATCTGGGGCGCAGCATCGAATTGCGCAGGCGATCGGAAGAGCGCGAGACTGACCCGTTCGACCTTCCGCCGGAAGGATAAGCGGTGGATCATTTCCAGCTCAAGCACGGCATCCTGCATGCGGAGGATGTACCGATTGACCGGATCGCGGACGAAGTCGGCACGCCGGTCTATATCTATTCGCACGCCACGCTGACCCGCCATGCCCGGGTGTTCCGCGATGCGCTGTCGGTCCTGCCGCGCGTACACCTGGCATTTGCGGTCAAGTCGAACCCGAATCTCGCCGTGCTGAAAGTGCTGCAGCGCGAAGGGTATGGCGCCGATGTGGTGTCCGAAGGGGAAATGCACCGGGCGCTGGCTGCTGGCATGCGCGCGCAGGACATCGTCTTTTCCGGCGTCGGCAAGAGCGCTGCGGAACTGGCTGCGGGGCTGGAAGCAGGGATCGGGCAGTTCAACCTCGAAAGTGAGGAGGAAGGCCTCGAACTGGCCGCGCTTGCGGCCGCGCGCGGCATTCGCGCCGTGGCGGCCCTGCGCGTCAATCCAGATGTCGAGGCGGGGACGCATGCCAAGATTTCCACCGGTAAGGCGGAAAACAAGTTCGGCGTAACCTATGACCGGGCGGCGGAGATCTATGCGCGGCTGTCCGCGCTGCCGGGGATCGAGATGCGCGGTCTGGCGGTGCATATCGGCAGCCAGCTTGCCCGGCTCGAACCGCTGCGTGATGCCTTTGCCCGCATGGGCGATTTGATGCGCCTGCTGCGCGGCCAGGGGCTCCGTGTCACGCATATGGATCTTGGCGGCGGGCTGGGTGTTCCTTACCGGGCGGACGAGACATTCCCCAGCCCTGCCGAATATGCCGCGATGGTTGCCGAAGCGACCCGGGGCTGGAACGTTACGCTGATGTTCGAGCCGGGGCGCGTGATCGCGGGCAATACGGGGGTTCTGGTTACCCGAGTGATCCGGGTGAAGGCCGGGGTGAACTGCCCCTTCGTGGTGGTGGACGCGGCCATGAACGACCTTGCCCGGCCCTCGCTCTACGACGCCTGGCATGATTTCGTCGCGGTGCGGCCCAATGGCAAGCGCATGGTGGCCAGCATCGTCGGCCCGATCTGCGAAAGCTCCGACACTTTCGCGAAGGAACGCGATATCGATGCGGTCGCGGCGGGTGATCTTGCTGTTTTTCGAACCGCCGGCGCCTATGGCGCGACCATGGCCAACACATACAACAGCCGCCCGCTGGTGCCCGAGGTGATGGTGGATGGCAGCCGCTACGCCATCGTCGCTGACCGGATTGATCCGGCGGCCATTCTGGCGGCGGAGCATGTGCCGGACTGGCTGGCCTGATGCGCAGCCTGCCGCTTTTCCACCGCGTCGCGGGGCAGCGGGTAGTGGTTCTGGGCGATGGTGACGCAGCGGCGGCAAAGCGGCGACTGGTGGAGCGGGCAGGAGGTATCCCGGTTGGCGAGCCGGAGGCGCATCATGCGCGGCTGGCGTTCATCGCGCTGGAGGAGGAGCGCGAGGCGCGCGCGGCGGCGATGCGTCTGCGTGGTCTTGGTCTGCTGGTGAATGCGGCCGACCGGCCAGAACTGTGCGATTTTACGGTGCCCAGCCTGCTGGAGCGTGATCCCGTACTGCTGGCGATCGGGACGAGCGGAGCGTCGGCAGGGCTTGCCAAGCATCTCCGGCTCCGACTGGAAGCACTCTTGCCTCAGGGCCTGGGGCGCCTTGCCGCCGCGCTGGAGGGCGCGCGCGATGCCATGCGGGCGCGCTGGCCCGATGCCGGGGCGCGGCGCAATGCACTTGATAGGGCGCTGGGCGAGGGCGGCAGGCTCGATCCGCTGCGCGAACATGGTGGCGGTGCGGTTACGCAATGGCTGGATGAGCCCGATCGGCCGGAGCCAACGGGCCTGATCGAACTGGCCATCTTCAGCGCCGATCCCGACGATCTGACGCTGCGGCAGGCCCGGCTGCTGGGCATGGCAGATGTGATTTATCATGATGATTCCATCTCGCCTGCGATTCTCGATCGTGCCCGCGCCGATGCCGCACGTCGACCGCTGGCGCAGGCCACGGCGGCGCAGGACAGGCTTTCGATCGTGCTGAAATCAGCCTGAAAACCGCAGAATTCCGGCGATTAAAATCTTTTAACTTAACCTGAGCACGCCCCCCCGGCAGCATCTCCCCGAGGCGAAATTGCCTCACCGACCAGGGGAGACCTTTCCATGAAACTGCCTCAAATCGATTTGTCCCAGCTGCCTGACCTCGACACGCTGACCGGCCTGTTCGGCAGCGGCAACGCCGGCTTGCCGGGCACGGATGACCGCATCGTCATCATGATGACCTATCTTTACGAAACCTTCCCGGTTTCGGGCCTCATCTGAACAGGCGCATGAGCTGAGGAGACTGGCGATGCGGATTGATCCAGCGCAGTGGGCGATGCGGACCAATGACGAAGCGCAACGCCAGGCTCAGCACGCAATGGTCGAGGCAGCCGCCGCATGGCGCCAGCAATCGTGCTGGCGTGATGTCGCTGCCGGGATCAGGGTGTTCGGCGAAGGCGCAGGGCTTGCGCAATGTCCGGCGCTCGTCACCCTGTTTGCGCCAGACGGCGCAGGACAGAAGCTGGCGCGCGCCTTCGTCAAACATTTTCTTACAGTGCTGGCTCGCGAACCGCTGGCCCAGGTGCCTTCGCGCTATGCCGCCAATGGCTCGGTAATGACGCTGATGTTGGCGGCGAGCGGACGCGCCACGCTCTCGCTGGTGCTGTTCGACGGTGCGCGGCTGGCCGACGTCCCGCTCCCCAGTCTGCCGGATTTGCCCAAGGGGAACGACGGGAACTGATGATTGCCGGTTGCGGCGAAGGGCGGCTGGTTGAACGTGTGCATTCCCATGGCCCGCTTTCGTCGCGGCTGCTGCATTTCCAGCCGGGCCAGATACTGGACATTGACACCGCCCGGCAGGCCTTGCTGGTCGAGCGGGTGGATGGCGCGATGATGACCATGCGCCTGATGCGCACCGCGCAGGAGCCAGGGCCATCGCGCGAATATGCGTTGAGCGACGGGCGGCTGGTGCATCAATCCGCCGGGACAATCGGCGAAAGCGCTCAGGAACTGATGCTGGCCCTGCTGGGGCGAATGAAGCGCGCCGATGCCGTGCCGTTGATGGCCCGGATGAGCGGCGAGGGCGGCGAGAGCTTGCGCTGGCAGGCACTGCGCGAATGCCTTGCACTGGATAGTGGGGCGGGGTTCCGCGCATTATGCGCGATTGCAGCAGATCCGGGCGATGTGCTGGCTGCGCCAGCCGGGGCGTTGCGCGCGCAATTGCTTTAAGCCTATCCCGTGCTTGCCGGGATGCTGGAAGTGGAGGACATGCCATGCCCCGCATAATCGAAGGTGCGGACAGCGCCTGCTGCGAACTTGCCGAATGCGTTGCCGCGCTGGGCGAAACCGGGTTCGAGCCTGAGGATGAAGCCAGCCTTGCCCATGCAGCCAGCTGGCTGCGGCGGCTGGGCAACAATCGCACATTTCTGGGCGACATCATGCTGAAGCGGCTGGCGGAGCGCCATCGCGAAGACCCGGAACAGAGTGCCTATGGCCCGCAGGTCATCATGCTCTCGCGCCCGTCGGGCGACTTCTTCCTGGGCGCCAATATCTGGCCTTCGCAAGACGAGCACATGTTTCGAGCCAGCGGCGGCGGAACCTTTGTGTATGGTGTGCCGCACGATCACAATTTCGATTTTCTGACCGTCAGCTATTTCGGACCCGGCTACTGGAGCGACTATTACGAGTTCGATTACGAGCGACTGCACGGCTGGACCGGTGAGAAGGCCGAACTGCGGTTTGTGGAGCGCAGCCGCCTCGAACCCGGCAAGCTGATGCATTACCGCGCGCATCGCGACGTGCACAGCCAGCTCCCCCCCGATGCGCTGTCAGTCTCGCTTAACATCATGCACATGCGCCCCAGCCAGGCCTGGTTCGATCAATATCGGTTCGACACGGAGAAGGACGAGGTCAGCGCGATTCTCAATCACGGGGCCAGTGAGATCTTCCTGCGGATCGCGGTCGCGCTGGGCGGAGAGGAGGCGCTGGACCTGGCTGAACGTTTCGGCGGCCATCACCCCAGCGACCGGATGCGTCTGGTTGCATGGGATGCACAGGCAGCCGCGCTTTGCGATCCGGCCGCGCGCGATGCCCTGTGGCGCCGGGCCGAAGCGTCTGGCAACCGGATGGTGGCGATGGAGGCGCGGGCGCGCCGCGCCGCCTTGCAGACCGCCTGAGTTCGGGCAGTCAGGCCGCCGATCCGGCCAGCGCGTCAATCGCGCCCTGCAGGATCACGGCCGCTGCAGCCGAATCGATCCGTTCGGCCCGCTTGGCGCGGCTCATGTCCTGTTCGATCAGCCCCCGTTCCGCGCTGGCGGTGGACCAGCGTTCGTCCCACAGCAGGATTGGCAGGCCCAGCACCGACAGGTTGCGGGCAAAGGCTCGGGCCGCCTGCGCGCGCGGGCCTTCGCTGCCATCCATGTTGAGCGGCAGGCCAATGACGATGCCCGCCACGCCGCGTTCTGCAATCAGCAGTTCGAGCGCCGTCTTGTCGCGGGCGAATTTTCCGCGCGGCAGGGTCTTGCCGGGCGAGGCAAAATGCCAGCCGCTGTCACAAAAGGCGGTTCCGATCGTTTTCGTGCCGTGATCGAGACCAAGCAGCACGCCGCCCTGAGGTAGCGCATCGCGAAATTCCGCCGCGACTGTGGTGATCAATGCCCGCCCGCCCATGCGTTTACCCGGCGGATCGCATCCAGGCGCAGATTCTCCCAGAACAGGGGGATGTCGTAGACGTGGTAATTGTTCCCGGGGAAGACGAGATTGCCCATCTCGGGCGGCTGACCGATCAGCAGCAGTCCGCGCGAATCGCATCTTGCCGGCACCATCGCGGGGCGCAATGTCCCGCTCTTCATCAGCAGATCGGGCACCAGTGTGCCGCGATTCAGTCCGGCGTCCGCAGTGCCACCGGTTGTTCCGGTCAACGGATTGAAGCACAGGATCGCCTCCTCGCCGCGCGGCTTGCCATCGAAACCCGAAGTTTCGCTGAATTTGGCCAACGCCAGGCCAGGGTCGGCAGGTTCGGCAAAGCTCATCCAGCTGGCGATGCAGCCGCTCTGATCCGGCTGTGCGCAGGGTTGCAGGCCAAGTTCGGGCAGATCGTGCGACAGTGAAACCGGCCAGCCGACAGCATACACCGCCGCGATGCGCCCCGCCTCTGGCGTTCCTTTCACATGTTCGCGCAGCAGGCGCAGCAGGTGCAGCGCGCCCTGACTGTGCCCGGCAAGGACGATCGGCGTGTCCCGGTCAATGCTTGAAAGGAAGAAGGCAAAGGCCTGCTCGACGTCTGCATAGGCGGCATCAAGGGCCTTGTCGCCATCCGGCGTGTCAGTCAGGAACGCCCCGAACGCTGCCTGACGATAGCGCGGCACCCAGATTTCGCGGGCGGCGTTGAACGGGCTGGCAGTGAGATGAATGAGATTGCGCGCCCGGTCCTGCGATTCCACATCGTCGAGCGGTGCGTTCCAGTGGCTGGTTGCCAGATAGCTGGTCGGGTGAATGTAGAACACCGCAAAGGCAGGCGGGGGTGCAGGCGCGGGATCGGCCGGGGTGGGCAGTCCGGCGCGATCCTGTTCCGCCATCGCCGGTTGCCAGCGCGCCGGATCGCCGGTGCCAAGCCCGGGGCGGGAAAACCACATCGCCGGGTCGTTATAGGCATTGTCATCGAGCGGTTGCTGCTGTTCGAAAACGCTGCGTGGAACGAAGGCAAACCGAGAAAGTTCATTCGACCAGATGCGCAATACGAACAGGCCTGCGATCACCAGAATGACGGCGATGGCGACGAGGTAGAGGAATTTGCGGGCCATGCGCGATCCTTATCCGGTGGTGTCGGCCGGCGCGGCGAGGGGCGGGCGCAGGCTCGTCCATGCGCGGCCCTGACGCAGCGATCTGAACCAGGTCAAGGGGTTCAGCGTTTCTTCTCCATCCAAAGAAAAAGTGATGAATTCCGCGCGTCCGCCCACATTTTCCAGCGGAACCGGGCCGCCCAGGCCACGTTCGAATGTTTCCGCCCGGCTGTCCGCAGAATGATCGCGATTGTCGCCCATCAGAAAGACATGATCTGCCGGAACTTCGATCTCGGCCATATTGTCCAGCCGCTGGCGCATGTGATCGATCACCAGATAGGTCGCGCCATTGGGCAGCGTTTCGCGCAGCACGGGCAGTTCGCACACCGCCTTGCCAGATGGCTTGCGCTTCCTGAGGCCGGGATAATCCTGGTCCGAACAGGGCGAATTGGGGTAGACCGGCAGTTCGATCGCCGGTTCTACGGCCTGGGGCACGGGCTTGCCATTGAGGATAATCTGCCCGTTCACCACCGCGATGCGATCGCCCGGCAGGGCCACCACGCGCTTGATATAATCCTCGTCCCGGTCAGGCGGCACGGCAATCACGATGTCGCCATATTCGGGCGTTGCCCCGAACAGGCGCTGGCTGAAGCGCGGCAGCACATGGAAGGAGGCCGAAACCCATGACCAGCCATAGGGATATTTGCTGACCACCAGCCGGTCACCGACCTGCAGCGAGGGCATCATCGATTGCGACGGGATATAGAATGGCTTAGCGATCAGGCTGTGGAAGGCAAGCACCGCCAGCAGCATCAGGGCCAGCCCGCGTAATTCGCTGATGAGGTTGACGGGTTCCCTGTCCCGCGCCGGGGCTTCGCGCTGTTCCTGCAATTCGGTCATGCAATTCGCGCCTCGATCACCACGAAGGCTTGCGCCCATGGGTGATCGTCCGTGAGCGTGAGATGAATGAAGGCTTCGTGTCCGTCAGGCGTGAGCAGGGCGAGGCGCTGCGCGGCGCCACCCGTCAGCGCCAGCGTGGGCGCGCCCGAGGGTGCGTTGACGACGCCGATATCCTTCATGAACACACCGTGCCTGAATCCCGTTCCGACCGCCTTGGAAAAAGCCTCCTTGGCGGCGAAGCGTTTCGCATAGGTTCCGGCGCGCGTATGGGGGCGCCGCGCCGCCTTTGCCCGTTCCAGTTCGGTGAAGACGCGCAGTTCGAAACGCTCCCCGAACCGGTCCAGCGATGCCTGGATGCGTTCGATGTTGCACAGGTCCGATCCCATGCCGATAATCATCGCGCGTGATCCATCAATGAGCGCATCCGCCTGACCGATTCTTCCAGCCCCACGAAAACCGCTTCGCCGACCAGATAATGGCCGATGTTGAGTTCGGCCAGTTGCGGGATCGCTGCGATCGGCTGAACATTCTCATACGTCAGCCCGTGCCCGGCGTGCGGTTCGATCCCGTTTCTGGCGGCCAGCGCGGCCATATCGGCGATGCGTTTCAGTTCGGCTGCGCGCTGTGCGCCATCGGCATGCGCATATTCGCCGGTGTGAAATTCCACCACGGGCGCCCCCAGTTGCATGGCCGCTTCCACCTGACGGGGGTCGGGGGCGATAAACAGGCTGACACGGATTCCGGCATCGCCCAGCCTCGCCACGATCGGGGCCAGCTGATTGTGCAGCCCGGCTGCATCCAGCCCGCCTTCAGTAGTGCGTTCTTCGCGCTTTTCAGGGACGATGCAGGCGGCATGCGGGCGATGGCGCAGCGCAATGGCCAGCATTTCTTCAGTCGCTGCCATTTCCAGATTGAGCGGCAGGTCAGTCGCCGCCTGAATCCGGGCCAGATCGTCGTCGCGGATATGGCGCCGGTCCTCGCGCAGATGAGCGGTGATGCCGTCCCCGCCAGAGGCTTCGACGATCTGCGCCGCGCGGACCGGATCAGGATGGTCTCCGCCGCGGGCATTGCGAATCGTGGCGACGTGATCGATGTTCACGCCAAGACGCAGACGGTGCGGTCGCAAAAGGTCAGTCAAGCGTCACGCCCTCACGGTCTGGCCCGGCTTCCGGGCTTCGTTACCGGCACAGCGGCGAGTTCGGCAGGAACTTCATCGTCAGCATAGGTCGGAAAGCTGATGGTCACGAGCGGATAGAATGGAACCGGAAATTCGACTGATCCGCCCGAACGATCAACGAGTGAGGTCATGGCGATCACTTCGCCGCCCGCCGCCTCGATCGCGGCGATCGCCTCGCGCGAGGACAGGCCAGTGGTCACCACATCCTCGACCATCAGGACTTTTTCTCCGGGTTCGACGCTGAAACCGCGTCGCAATTCGAAGGTTCCGTCGGGCCGTTCGAGAAAGACCGCATCCCTGCCCAGGGCGCGTCCCATCTCGTGACCAAAGATGATTCCACCCATGGCGGGGGAGACGACCTTTTCAATCTGCTGCTTCAGTTCGCGAGGCAAATTTGCCGCCAGGGCCATGGCCAGGCGCCCCGCGCGATCTGGATTCATCAACACCCGCGCGCATTGCAGGTAATGCGCGCTGTGCCGGCCGGAAGAGAGCAGAAAATGCCCTTCAAGCAGCGCGGAACTGGCGCGGAACTCCAAGAGAACCTCGTCTTCGTTCATGATTTTTTCTCGTTAACCTCGCTGGAATTGGTCGCTTCGCCTGTGGGCACAGGCCCATAGCTGTCAAAAATATCCCTAGAAGCGCTTGAGGCATGGGGCAAGCGCGCGTATAGGGCGGCCCAATCGCGCCTCTCAAGGGGTAATTGTGGTCTTTCGAGACCTGATAATGAAGAGCGGAAAGCGTCAGAGAACATGAAATTTGGCGATCGTGCCCTGAAGCGGGCGATGACCTTGAAAAATACCCTGCTGTCCATCGCCCTGGTGGCTGCACCGCAATCATTGATGGCGCAGGACGCCGCTGCCGGTGCGCCCCCGGTTGACGCGGCTGCGACCGCCGCCCCGGTTGCTGCTGCCGCCCCGGCATGGACCCCGATGATGCCGACGCCGGGCAAGGGTATGCCGGTCGATCAGGGCATCACCTTCCAGACCCAGTATTCCCCGCTCGGCGAATATGCACAGTGGATGCACGATGGCGTGCTCATGCCGATCATCACGATCATCAGCCTGTTCGTGCTGTTCCTCCTCATCTGGGTGATGGCGCGTTACAACAGCAGGGCCAACCCGGTCGCCTCGAAGAACAGCCACAACACGCTGATCGAGGTGGTTTGGACACTGGTGCCCGTGCTGATCCTAGTTGGCGTTGCCGTTCCTTCGATCGATCTTCTGGCCAAGCAGTTCAAACCTGCTCCGGCTGATGCGCTGACCGTTAAGGTGACCGGTAACCAGTGGTTCTGGTCCTATGCCTATCCTGACAATGGCGACGTCGAATATGACTCCAAGATGCTGAACGAGCCCGGCGGGCCGGTGATCAACGCGGGTGTGCGCGAAGTCGGCTCGCTGCCGACTGACGGTCCGGGCCAGCTTGAAGTGGACAATCGCCTGGTCCTGCCGGTGGGCGAACCCATCCGTATGCAGATTACGGCCTCTGACGTCATTCACTCCTTCGCCATCCCCTCGCTCTGGTTCAAGCTGGACGCAGTGCCCGGCCGACTGAATGAAAAGGTACTCTTCATCGAAGAGCCGGGCGTCTACTATGGCCAGTGTTCGGAACTGTGCGGTGTGAAGCACGGCTATATGCCGATCGCGATCGAGGCGCTGCCGCGAGAGAAGTTCAACCAATGGCTCGTTGCCCAGGGCGTTACCGTTGGCGGAAAGCAGGAGGCTCAAGCCGCACTGGCGCCCGCCGCCACCCCGGCCGCCGCCGAAGCCGCGCCGAGCGCAGAAGCAACCGGGCCTGCCGCCTGATAAAGTGATCAAGAGATAAGGTTACGCTGACTATGGCTACTACCGCCGATACCTTCCAGGCTCATGCCGAACCCCACGATCATGATCACGATCATGATCACAAGCCGGCCTTCTTTGCGCGCTGGTTCATGTCGACCAATCACAAAGACATCGGCACGATGTACCTTATCTTCGCAATCTTCGCGGGGGTAATTGGCGGCGCGATCTCGGGCATCATGCGCCTCGAACTGGCTGAACCGGGCATTCAGTATCTGCAGTGGTGGGCCAATTTCCTGGGCGGCAAGGAAGCCACCTTCGACGAAGCGTTGCACCTCTGGAATGTGCTGATCACCGCTCATGGTCTGATCATGGTGTTCTTCCTGGTCATGCCGGCCCTGATCGGCGGGTTCGGCAACTGGTTCGTGCCGCTGATGATCGGTGCGCCGGACATGGCGTTCCCGCGCATGAACAACATCAGCTTCTGGCTGACCGTTGCGGGCTTCATCAGCCTCATGGCATCCTCGCTTGTGCCTGGTGGCACGGGACAGGGCGCGGGCGTGGGCTGGACGGTCTATGCGCCGCTTTCGACTTATGGCTCGCAAGGCCCGGCGATGGATTTCGCGATCTTCTCGCTGCACCTGGCCGGTGCCGGATCGATCCTTGGTGCGATCAATTTCATCACGACCATTTTCAACATGCGCGCACCGGGCATGACGTTGTTCAAGATGCCGCTTTTCGTCTGGGCGGTTTTGGTCACGGCGTTCTTGTTGGTGTTGTCGCTTCCCGTTTTGGGCGGCGCGATCACCATGCTGCTCACCGATCGTAATTTCGGCAC
>JAURML010000131.1 GCA_030830695.1 Caenibius sp.
CGCTGAGGCTGTCTTCCTCCTGCTGGGTGAGGGTAGCGCGCGTCTCTTCCAGTTCGGTCAGCAATGCGTCGGCGCGGCGACGGATCGCGGCCAGCGCCTTGACCTCCTGCCCGTCAAGCTCCGCACGGAAGGCCTCGCTCCGTTCGTTCAGGGCCGCAAATCGTTCCGAAGCGATGCTGTCCAGCTTGCTAGCCTGAGTTTCAAACGCGGCGAGCGCAGCATCGACCTTGACCCGCAGTGACTGCACCTGCCGCTCGCTCGCCTCGCCAAATTCGTTGAGGCGGTGAAATCCGCTCACCAGTTCCTGAAGCTGCCCCTGCGCGATGCGTCCGGCATTTCCGATCTGATTGGTGACATCGCGCGCGGAATTGGAGACAACCGGAAGCTGGCCGCGCAGCTTTTCCATGTTTTCAAGTGCAGTGCCGCTGACACTTGCGATGGAATCGATCTGATTGCCGTTTTCGTGAATCAGGGCCGATAGGCGGCCGGCATGTTCCGACAGACGATCCCCCGCGACGCGACCCAGCGTATCAAGATCACGCGACTGGGCGGCGATGAAGTCCCGGGCCAGGCTCAATTCGCGATTGACCGCGACGAGGCGATCTTCAAGGCGCGCAGATTCGGCCGAGAGCGCCTGTGCGGCATCGGCAAAGCGCGATGCTTCGCGCCGGCTGCTGCGCATCGCCACCAGCCACAGCACGAGGATAAGCAGCACTGGCATGGACCATTGGCTTACCCAGCCGATCCACTGTTCGGTCGTTCCGCCCGCCAGCAATGCATCGCGCAAGGTCCAGCCATAAATGCCCGTCCAGACTGCCACTGCCAGACCTGCCAGCGCGGGCGCCAACCAGTCAAAGCGTCGGACTGGGGTATCAACGTCCCAGGCCGCACCTGCTTCCCAGCTCTCATCGAGTGCAAGCACTTCATCCTTGCGCGCAGCCGTTGCCTGCGCGGTCTCAGCGTCGCTTTCGTCCCTGATGGGAATGATATGGCGTTTTTCCCCCATGAATTGGAACATACCATGATACCGGCGTTGATAAACCCCACATTAACCTCAAACCGGTAAACCGGGTGCATGGCGTTTGAAAGCGGTGCCCTTGATGCAACACTTGCCGCCGAAGCGGGCGACGATGCCGCGCTGCTACGGGAGCTGCGTTTGGCCTTTCGCGACAGCCTGGCCCACCAGGTCGATCTGCTTGGTCGTGCGCGCTGTGACGGCAACTGGAACGTCTCGGCGATGCGGCTGAAGGGGCTGGGCGCCAGCTTTCATGCCGAAAGGCTGATCGATCTTGCGGAAGAGGCACTGGATTCCGCGCCCGGAGATCCCGCCATCCTGCGCAAACTGCGTGCTTTCCTCGCCTCGTTCCCCGACGCCTGAAACCGGCCTGTCCGGCGCGCGCCGACAGACGCTTGGCAGTTCCCGTCGCGACGCATAGAAGGGTGGCTCTTTTGACGGAGCCTGGCGGGTGCGCGTTGCCCTTCTATCCATACTTGACCACGCTGGCGAGGCCGAGGACGGGCATCGCGCCTTCCTCACCTTCGCGGGCAAGTCGCTGGCGGCGCGCCAGCTGGAATTGGCGCTTGGCCTCGGTTGCGAGCGAATTGTCTGTATTTCCGACAATCTTGCGCATCCGCTGATCGCCTTGCAGCACCGGGTGGAAGGGGCTGGCGCGCGATTTCACGTCAT
Organism: Caenibius sp.; assembly: GCA_030830695.1. Lineage (GTDB taxonomy): Bacteria > Pseudomonadota > Alphaproteobacteria > Sphingomonadales > Sphingomonadaceae > JACKKV01. Next base: position 1,688 of record JAURML010000131.1, read on the forward strand.
TTCGGCGCCGCGCGCACTTGGCGGACTGATTCATGCAAGCGACGAGCTGGTAGTAATTGCGGATGGGGTTCTCCCCCTGGCTGCGGAGGCGCAAGAATTGCTCGACAAGGGCAATGCTGTCCTGACCCTGCCGGCGGATGAGGCACTGGACTGGGGGTTTGAGCGGATCGACCTGAACGATGCCTGGGCTGGCGCACTGGTGATTCCGGGCAGGCTGGTCGAACGGCTCAGCCAGTTGCCGCCCGATTGCGATGCGGTATCGGCACTGCTGCGCATTGCCTTGCAAGGCGGAGTGCCGCAGCGGGAACTGCCGGAACGGCTGCTGACGGAAGGTCGCTGGGTCCGCCTGTCCAGCCAGTCAGAGGCTGACGAGCTTGAACCGCAATGGCTGCGGCGCCTGCTGCCTGCACCCGATCCCTTTGCGCCGGGAAACACCTTGGCCAACTGGCTGGCCGGGCGGTGGGGGATGAGCCTTCTCGATCGCGGGGTGAGTGCGCGCGCGCTCGTATCGCTGGCATTCGTGGCCGCGCTGGCGGCGATCCCGCTGGGTTGGTATGTATCTGTGATCGCTGGTTTTCTGACCGTAATGACGGGGTGGATGCTGGGCCGCGGCGGCGTCGCTCTGGGCCTGGTGGAAACGTCCGGCGCGGCACGGACAGGACACGGGGGGCGACTGGCCAGCGCACTGGAGTGGATCGTTGACCTTGCGCTCGTCATGCTGGTCGCAATGGGCGTGGGCGAGCAATTTACGGGATGGCCTGAGCAGCTCTTTGGTGCAATCTTCCTGATCGCCAGCCTGCGTATTCTGGCGGCATTGCACGGTCCGGGATGGCGTGCACTGGCCGCTGACCGCCTGATTCTGCCGATCTTTCTCGCCGCAGCCGCTGGAGCGGGGGTGCTGAAAGAAGGCGCCGAAGTGCTGACGCTGCTTGCCCTGATTGGTTCAATCGCTCATTTGCGATTGTCTGCGAAGCTAACGCAGGCTTAACCATGGGCTGATATGGCGGGCCGATGATGGAAGGCGCAATGTCCCAATTTTCGACCCCGACGGTGGAATCGATCCTGCAGGATGAACTGCTGCAGGCCGATGACATGATTGATTCAGCAGGCCCGATCCTGCGCCATTTGCTGGCGAACAACGATCATTCGATGTTCAGTGACGAGATCGTGGCGCGGGTTCGTGGCATGATCGCCCATCTGGCACGCCAGCTGCTGCATGCTCAGGCCGACGCGGATGGGGCGGACGATCCGCAAGCCTATGTGGCGGCGCGGTTTGACGCGCTGAACGAAACGCTGCTCGCTAATGCACCATGCCTCAATCACGCGCACGGGCTGGCGCTGGAATGGCAGCTGGCGGAACGGTTCGAGGTGCGCAACGGCATGGATCCCGTGCTTTCTCCCTTGCTGCAGGCACTGCTTGCTGCGCGTGAGGCGGCGATGGCGGAAACGGCCATGGCGTTGCTTGCTGCACAGTCCCGGTTCACTCAGCAGCAGCGGCGCATGGAATTGCCATTGGGCGAGCTGCCCGGCGATCTGTTTCACGCAGCGTTGCTGGCAATGCGGGCCTGCGCCGCAGATACAGATGACGAGGCAGCGGCCCGGGCGGAAGCGACCCTGCGGGCGACCTTCGATGAGAGCGGGAGCCGGCTCGGCCTGCTGTCGCGGGTAATTACTGCGATGGGCGGAGGCGCCGTGGCCGCGCTTTCCATTGCTCATGCCGGGGTAGCGCTTTTCCTGACAGCCCTCGGGCTTGGCTCCGGTCAGGATCGCAATCTTGTGATTCTCTCAACCAATGAAACGCAGATGGCGCGGCTTGCACTCTCGCTGCGCGCGGCGGGATTGAAGCCCGCTGTGGTGGAACAGCAGTTCGCCTATTTTCATCCCGATATTGCCTTGCCGGATGGCTTCGACACGCTTCGCGTAGACCGTGCGGCGGCTTTGCTCGACAGTGCCGCCTCGGGGCAGATCGCGTAAAACCATGGGAACTGCCGGTGCCTTTCTGGCCCGCGCGACCAGCGACGCGCAGGACCGCCTGATCGAGGCGGAGGAGCCGCTCGCCACCTTGCAGCGTCGCTGCGGCGGGGAGCTGCCCGGAACGATTGCGGTCCCGGCCTTGCTGGAACTGGTGCGGCGCAGCCGCCGTTATGGACTGCGTCTGGCGCAGGCTATCAATGCACAGGATGGGCAGGAACAGATCACCGCATGGGTGGAGGTGACGCCCGGCGAACACGATGGAGAAGGCTGTTCCATCGCACTCGCAAACTGGCAGGCGTCCGCAATCCCTGCGGAAGATCTTACCGAGAACGCTGCGCGCCGGACAACGATTGAACGGCATCTGGCAGAACTGACTGCCCGGCTCGATCCGCAACAGCGCGTGTTGACCGTGGAGAGTCACGCGGCAGACCTGGACGGAATCACCGCGCGAATGCGTGAAGCCACAGGACGGGTCTGGACCGATTTTGTCGCGATCGCAGGCAGCAGCCATCGCCAGCCACTCCACTGGCGGCTGCTTGACGGTGCGACTGTCCAGATCGAAGGCTCCGCGCGCAACTGGAAGGCGACGCTGATCCCACTCGGCGCACAACAGGCAGGAAGCGCAGGTTTCGAATTGCTGCTGGTTGCCGATCGCCCGCTTCCGCAACCGGACAGCGGGCGCGCCGCGCAGGGAGCAAAGGCCGCGCGGGCCGCGCTGGGGCGCGATCTTGCGCCCGTGCTGCGGCAACCGATTGCGCGCATCATCGCCAATGCCGAGACGATCCGCACCCGGCTCGCTGGTCCGCTCGCCGAGGAATACAGCAATTACGCGGCAGACATCGCCATGGCGGGCAATCACCTGCTCGCCCTGATTGATGATCTGGCTGATCTCGAAGTGGTGGAGGCAAAGGATTTCACCACCGCGCCTGACCGGATCGATCTGGCCGATGTTGCCCGGCGTGCAGCGGGTATCCTCGGGGTGCGCGCGCAGGAAAAGGGCATTGTCATCGATGCGCCCGAACATGACGAGAGCCTTCCGGCGATCGCCGAGTTCCGCCGTGTCCTGCAGATCCTGCTCAACCTGGTCGGAAACGCCATCCGTTACTCGCCGGAAGGGTCAGCCATCTGGCTGCGGCTTGAAGCGCAGGGCGATATGGCCCGGCTGATCGTGGCGGATCAGGGCCCGGGTCTGGACGAGGGGCAACAGACCCGCGTGTTCGAGAAGTTTGAACGGCTTGGTCGCAGTGGCGACGGTGGTTCAGGGTTGGGACTCTATATTTCACGCCGTCTCGCGCGGGCAATGGATGGCGACCTGACGGTAGAGAGCGCGCCGGGGCAGGGTGCGCGCTTTATACTTACGCTGCCGGTGGACAACAGCGGCGGCTGAGTCCTATCGGCGGGTGCGCGCCAGCCAGAACAGTGCCACACCGAGCGCGGCGGCAAGACTGCCGTAGAGCGCCCATTCCCGCTGGGCCAGCATGAAACTTTCAGCCGGCCACATCACGATTCCCAGCCCTTGCAGTGCCCACAGTCCACCGGACAGGAAAAGGGCGACGCCCAGTACCTGAAGCAGGTATCTCAGCATCGCCCGATATCACTTTTCAATGGAATTACCGTCTCCCGACAGGAACATACTCACGCTCTGCCGGACCGGTATAGAGCTGGCGCGGGCGGCCGATGCGCTGGCCGGGATCGGAGATCATCTCGTTCCACTGCGCGACCCAGCCGACCGTCCGGGCCAGCGCGAACAACACCGTGAACATGGTGGTCGGGAAGCCGATGGCCGAGAGGATGATGCCGGAATAGAAGTCCACATTCGGGAACAGCTTCTTTTCGACGAAGTAATCGTCATGCAGCGCGAGCTCTTCGAGGCGCAGCGCGGTTTCGAACAGCGGATCGTCAACCTTGAGCGCGTCAAACACCTCACGCACGGTGGATTGCATCACCGTGGCGCGCGGATCGTA
>JAURML010000132.1 GCA_030830695.1 Caenibius sp.
AGAACAAGGTCATGAGCGGCCCATAGCATGTGCGACGGAGGTTTCCACTCGCAACACCATCAATATGGGACTCTTGCGTTGACACGAAGCACACATTTCCCTAACGGCACCCATCTTTCCGGGGCCCTGCTGCAAGGTTGGGCGTCCGGCGCGCCGCCCGCGTGAAAATGCAAGGCGGGGTGGCACAGCAGATTGAATGGATAAGGACACCATGTTCGCAGTAGTGCGCACGGGCGGCAAGCAGTATAGGGTTGCCGTCGGAGACAAGATCGCGGTCGAAAAGCTGGCTGGTGAAGCTGGCGAGACCATCACTTTGGGTGACGTGCTTCTCGCCGGTGACGGCGGGGAAATCGCGGATGCCGCCAAGGTGACCGTTTCGGCCGAAATCATCGCTCAGGCCAAGAGCGAAAAGGTGGTGGTGTTCAAGAAGCGCCGCCGCCACAACTATCGTCGCAAGGCCGGTCATCGCCAGCAGATGACGCTGCTGCGCATTCTCTCGGTCGGCGATTCCAAGGCTCCGGCGAAGAAGGCTGCGGCCAAGGCTGATGCCCCGGCAAAGGGCAATGCCCCCAATACTGACGAGAAGCTGCAGGCGGCTGATCCGGTGAAGACCGGGGCGACCAAGAAGGCTCCCCCCAAGAAGGCCCCGGCCAAGAAAGCCGCCGACAAGGCTGGCGAATAATCCAGATCGCGAACGGAGTAAGACGATATGGCACATAAGAAAGCAGGCGGTTCGTCCCGCAACGGTCGCGACTCGGTCGGTCGGCGCCTTGGCGTTAAGAAGTTCGGCGGTCAGGAAGTGATCGGCGGAAACATCATCGTGCGCCAGCGCGGTACGAAGGTGTATCCCGGCACGAATGTGGGTATGGGCAAGGATCATACGCTGTTCGCGCTCGCCGAAGGCCGCGTCCGTTTTCACGACGGCAAGCTGGGCCGCAAATATGTGTCGGTCGACGTGGCGGCAGCCGCGGAATAAGGATGGCTTGAAACAGGCCATCCGCCAGGATGGCCCCGCCGGACATCGCGATCCGGCGTCTTGAGGGAGAAGGGGCATTCCGGTTGCGGAGCCCCAAATCCCTTTTTTGATTCTCCCTCGTCTCCTTTGCGCAACATCCTGCCGCAAGGGTCATTCACATGTCGCATTCCGCGCCCAATTGAGTGTGCGGGGCGAGAGAGGAGACGATCATGTTCTTTCGCAGCGAAAGCCTGTTCCTGCGGCCGGTCTGGCCCGAGGATCGCGCCGGTCTGATTGCCGAAATGGGCGAATCCTTCGATACGGAACTGCTTCGTCAGGACCGGCGCGTGCCGCCCATGCTCATCACGCTCCCCGGCGATGCCGGTGCGGCGCTGATCGGGGTCGGCACGCTGACCAGGCAGGGCAGAAACGTCGACGTGAGCTGCCAGATGGCTGCACCGTTCCGCGATGGAGCCTATGCCGCCGAAGCGAGAGCCGCGCTGCGCCAGATGGCGCTGCTGATCGGTTGACGGGCGCGGCCCGCCTGAACGTCAGCCTTCGTGGGCCAGCCAGGCGGGCCGGGCGGCTTGCGGGATGTCTTCAACCCGCAGGTGATCCACCGCGAGGCCAAGCGCGGCGTAGGTCATGCGCCGGCGCTGCGGGTCGGACTGGCTGAGCGGCACCACGGCAAGACGGCGGTTGACCCTCTGGCGCCAGTTCATGCGCGCCGTGTTCTCTTGCCCGACATAGCAGCCCTTGGTGAAACTGACCCCGTTCAGTTCCGCGGCATTGCATTCCAGCCAGAGCGTTGCACCATCGCCCAGTTCTGCGCGTCCTTCGGTGACGCCAAGCGACAGGCGGTGCGCCAGCCATTGCGCGTCGGCGCCATGATCGTCCGTCGCAACGGGAGCAACCCAGCGCTGACCGAGCGTGGCAAGTCGCGGGTCCGGGGTGCCGCGATCACCGGGTTCTGCCTGCCAGTAGACGCCCAGTGTGTCATCGCGCGAAATCGCGATCTTGCGCCGCAGCCGGTATAGCGACAGGCGCCGGGCCAGATCGTCGGCGGCATCCGCTTCACAGTCGATCAGCAGGTCATTCCCTGCCGGCCAGACGATGAAATCGAACAGCGCCTTGCCTTGCGCGCTTAGCAGTCCGGCCCAGACGGGCAGGGGACCCTGCACATCGTTCGTTACCAGCCCCTGCAGGAACGCGGGGAGGTTTTCATCGCTGCTTTCGGGGGAAAGCCGGATGAGCGCGCGTGCAAAAAGGCAGGGGCAGGACATGGGGCAATCCAGATTTCGGGTCAGGTGGACAGTGGTGTACATTCGGCAAAGGTAGCGGCCTGACCATGGATCAGGCCAGCCTCATCGACAAGGTTCCAGACGATTGCGCGTTCGATCGCAAACCGGCGTCCGGTGCGCGATATGCGGATCCCGCGATAATTGGTGATGATGTTCTCTTGCAGCACTTGCGCCATGAAGCGTGCGCGTTCGCTGCGCTCAACCGGCTCTGCCGAAAAGCGCGACGGCATGCGAACGAAGTCCTGCGCCGATGCTTCAAACAGGCTGAGCGCGGCGCGATTGGCATAGAAAAACACCGGGTCGTCCTCGGTCGCATGCACAACCACGACTGATGGCAGCGTCCAGAGATTCTCCCTGAGATCACCCTGATCCGAAACCAGCGGCGTGCCGACGAGGCGATGGAAACTGTCCACCACTAACGCGATGCGATCACCAGCATGGGCTTCGATGAAGGCACGTTGATTCGCCCAGTCGCGCTGCCCGCCTGCTGAATTGCGTTCGTTCATGAAGATACACTGGCCGATCGCTGCGGAATTGCAATGGTCCGCCTCTGTCACAGCGGCTGCGGCTGTGGCAAGGGGGCGGCATGGCCGATTCTTCCGCAAGCATTACCATTCGCCGACCCGATGACTGGCACCTTCACCTGCGTGATGGCGCGGTAATGCAGGGGGTGCTGCCCTTTACCGCGCGGCAGTTTGCCAGGGCCATCGTGATGCCCAACCTGTCGCCGCCGATCGTGCGGGTGGTTGATGCGCTCGCCTACCGCGGGCGGATTGTGGCGGCCTTGCCCGAAGGGGTGGAACTTACCCCGCTGATGACCGCTTATCTGACGGACCACAGTGATGCTGACGAACTGGCGGCGGGATTTGCCGACGGCGTCTTTACTGCGGCCAAGCTCTATCCCGCGCATGCCACCACGGGTTCCGCGCATGGCGTGACTGATATCCGCGCTATCTATCCGGTGCTGGAACGGATGCAGGCAATCGGCATGCCGCTGCTGGTGCATGGCGAGGTAACACAACCGGACATCGACATCTTCGATCGGGAGGCCGTGTTCATCGAACGCATCCTTAGGCCACTGCTGTCCGACTTGCCGGGACTCAAGCTAGTGTTCGAACATATTACCACGGCAGAGGCGGTCGCCTTCGTGGACGGCGCGGGGGCCAATGTCGCGGCCACGATCACCCCCCAGCATCTGCACATCAACCGCAACGCCATGCTGGTCGGCGGAATTCGCCCACATGCCTATTGCCTGCCCGTGGCCAAGCGCGAGAAGCATCGGCTGGCGCTGCGCAAAGCGGCGACTTCGGGTTCCGACCGCTATTTCCTGGGCACGGACAGCGCGCCGCATGCGGTAAGCGCCAAGGAATCAGCCTGCGGCTGTGCGGGCATATTCAACGCCCCCTTTGCGCTGGAAAGTTATGCTGCGGTGTTCGAAGAAGAAGGGGCGCTTGACCGGCTGGAAGGGTTTGCGTCTGAACATGGCCCGCGGTTCTACGGGCTGCCGCTCAATCCGGGTACGATCACGCTTGAACGCAGCGACCACGACGTGCCAGCGGTGATCGATGCGAACGGCACACCCATCGTTCCCTTCCATGCGGGCGAGACGCTGCGCTGGCGTTTGCGTTAGGGCACAATTCGCGAAACGCCGGTCGCCTTGCGCCGGTCATATAGATCCCAGCAGAACAGTATCATCCCCGCCCAGACAAAGACAAAACTGGCGAACTGTGCCGGGCGGAGCGGTTCGTCGAACAGGACCAGACCTGCCAGAAAAATCACGGTCGGGCTGATGAATTGCAGAATGCCGAGCGTTGCATAATCGATCCGGCGTGCCGCTTCGGCATAAGCATAGAGGGGAATTGCCGTCAGCAGCCCGACAAAGTCGATCTGCAACGCCCGGTCCAGGCCCTGTCCCAACTCGCTGGCGGAAATGCTGCCTGCTGAATAATGGACAAGCGCGAAGCCCAGCGGCATGATCAGGGCGCTTTCCACCGCCAGTCCCGAAAGCGCGCTCACCGGGGCGAGTTTGCGGATCAGTCCGTAGAGCGAGAAGCCGAAGGCGAGCATCAGGCTGATGCCGAGCGTCATCAGCGCGCCGCTGGCGAGGATCGTCACGCCAATGGCCGCAAGCCCGACAGCGAGCCATTGCCTGATGCTCAGCCGTTCGCGCAGCATCACCGTGCCGAAGGCGACATTGACCAGCGGCGAGATGTAATAACCGATACTGGTGGCATAGACATGCTCGTTAAGGACCGCCCAGACGAAAACGAGCCACACAAATCCCATCAGACAGGCTGTAAAGAACAGGGTTGCCAGCATCCGGGGCGAACGCAGTACGGCCATCACCTCCGCGAAATGGCGCGTGGCGATGACCAGCGCCAGTGCAAAAGGAAGGGTAAACACGGCCCGCCAGCCGACCAGTTCGAGCGGCGCAATATCGCGCATGAATGCGAGATAGATCGGCAGCGCGCTCCATGATGTAAAAGCGACTACGGCATAACCGATGCCACCGTTCGCGGTCGAAGTGGGTTGAGGCGATTGCATGGCTGATCGCCCATAGGCTGCGCGGCCCGCTGTCACAATCTGTGCCGCGCAATTCTCTCCCGCGACGGGACAGGCCGAAAATTAACCCTTTCCGGTAGGCACTCGTTAACCCTGCGCGCGCAAGGCTAATGCGCAATTAACTATCAAGGGATTGTCCTGTGCTCAACGGTCTGCGTCCGCTTGTCTTCATTACGCTTCCATCCTTGTTGCTGGCTGCATGCGGCAGCGGCGAAAAGGATGCCGAACTGATC
>JAURML010000015.1 GCA_030830695.1 Caenibius sp.
GTATTGAAGTCGATGTCCTTCTTCAGGTCGAGGCGGTCGGCAGCAAAATTGAGGTATTCGAGAATCTCCGGCTGCGCCGGGTACCGGCAGCTCCACTTCCACTCTTTGCGTATCTCGTCAGAGAAGGAATAGCAGTAATAGTGGCTCTCCGAGTCGCATCGAGCCCCTGGATAGCGGTTCCAGTACCATGTTCCACCAACGCCATTGGCCGCTTCGAAGGTGCGGGTGGTGTAGCCTTGCTCGCGTAGGCGATGAAGCATGTAGAGCCCGGAAAAACCAGCTCCAATGATGACTGCATCGACCTCAGGAAGGCGTGCGGGTTGTGCCATTTTTCCGATTCCTCTCTCGAAAGTTTGTTCCTAAACGTAGCATTTCGTCTAAATGTGTCAATTGTCCTACCGTAAAGATTGACACGGAACCCGGAATGAGGCAATTCCAAGGTCCAACAATTGACGTTTGGAAATGCGCGAAGCGGATTTCTGGCCCGAGCCACTAGGGGAAGGGAGATGATGATGAGAGGATTTCGCACCAGGCTGTTGGCGGTTAGCTCTGCGGCTTTGGCCTTTGGTTTGGCTTCCGCCGCTCATGCGCAGGACAGTCAGGCTCAGCAAGACGGAGACGAAGCAGGTGGCCGCAGCACGTCCGAAAACGTGATCGTTGTCACTGCGAACAAGCGCGAACAGAACCTGAATGAAGTGGGTTTGTCGGTGACTGCGATTGGCGGAGAGGCGCTGGCCGAACGCCAGATCTCTTCCGTACAGGACATTGCGTCCGTCGTCCCTGGATTGCAATTTGCAGACAGTGGCGCCGGTACACCGATCTATACGCTTCGCGGCATCGGCTTCAATGAAGAGAGCTTGGGCGTCTATCCTTCGGTCAGTGTCTACACCGATGAAGTGCCGCTTCCATTTCCGGTTTTGACACTTCGGGCCGCATTCGATCTTGATCGCGTTGAGGCCTTGAAGGGGCCCCAAGGGATTCTGTTTGGGCAAAATGCGACTGGCGGTGCGATCAACTATGTCGCGGCCAAGCCGACCGATACGCTCCAATTTGGTGCCGATCTCAGCTATGGCCGCTTTAATGCGCTCTCTGGCAATGCTTTCATCAGCGCTCCCCTTGGTGACAATGCCGGTGTGCGTTTGGCGGTTTCTGCCGCTGACAGCGATGGGTGGCAGCGCAGCCTGACCCGTCCGGATGACCGCAACGGCGCGGAAAAATATATTGCCGGCCGCCTTACATTCACTCTCGACCCCAGCCCGAGTGTGCGTTTGCGGGCAACAGTTACCGCCTGGCAGGACAAGACAGAGCCGCAGGCCGCGCAGCTGATTGCAGTGCGTGCCCAGAATCCGGGAGATACGCAAGCGGGCGTATTGGCATCGCCATTCGGCACCAGCAATCCGCGCACGGCGGATTGGACCACAACAGCGAATTATGTGGTCTTTGAGGACGTAGCCGGTGTCTTTGACGGAACCAACTTCAACGTAATTCCCCAGACGACTCCTGATCTGACGCCACGCAGCAACCGCAAGTTCATTCAAGGCGCGCTGCGCGCAGAAATTGATTTGGGTAGTTTCGCGACGCTGACGTCGATCACGTCATATCTCGACTACGATCAACATCTTTACAGCGACAAGGACGGCACTTCGCAGGCAGTGGCAAACATCGGTGATGGTCTGGCGAAAATTGATTCTTTCAACCAGGAACTGCGCCTTTCCAACCAGAATCCTGGCCCGTTCAACTGGGTCCTCGGTGCGAACTATGAGGATAGCAGCACGTTCGAAGACCAATACCTGACGTTCGCAAACGGTTCGTCTTCCAGCCCAAGCACTATTTTCATCAACACAACCGGCAGTGAAGTCATTCAGGATATTCGTAATTATGCGATATTCGCGAATGGCGAATATGAGGTTGCCGACAGTCTCGTTCTGAAGCTTGGCGGGCGTTACACCAATTCGCGCAACCGCTCGGACCTTTGTTCAAAGGGCAATGGCGACGGTCTTGTGTCAGCGTTGTTCAACGTAATTGGCAGCTTTTCAGGCAACCCGTTCGACCCGATCGGTGTCGACGACTGCTACGTGCTGAACGCGCAAGGCGTACCCGGCGATCGTTTCCTCCAGACCCTTTCCGAGGACAATTTTTCATGGCGGGCCGGCTTGGATTACAAGCTCAGCCCCGACACGCTGCTGTATGCAAACGTCTCCCGTGGTTATAAAGCGGGGAGCTTCCCGACTTTGGCCAGTGCGGATTACAGGGCATATTTCCCGGTGACACAGGAATCGGTGACCTCTTATGAGGCCGGCTTTAAGGCCTCGCTTGCCGATGGTGTCGTCCAACTCAACGGCGCGGCTTTCTATTACGATTACAAGGACAAGCAGATCCGCGGCAAGGTTGTCGACCCAATCTTCGACGTGCTGGATACGTTGATCAATGTCCCGAAATCGCGGGTGACCGGAGCTGAAGCCGACGTAACGATCCGCCCGACATATGGGCTGACATTTACTGGATCGGTGACCTATCTCGATTCCAAGGTACTTACCGATGGTGGCACGCCCTTTGTTGGGCCGACCGCTTATGGCAATAGCTGCACGGTCAATGGAAATCCTGGGCCTTGCGATTTCACTGGAAGCGAGCTCCCGTTCACACCCAAGTGGGCGTATGCGTTGGGAGCGAACTACCGCCACGAGATGAACGATGGCACCATTATCGTCGGTGCTGATCTTCGTGGGCAATCCTCAGCGGTTTCCACGCTCAATGGCCGCAGCATAGATTTCCGCAACGGGCCGAACGATCGCAACGCGTCATTTGTTGACCAGCCGTTCGTGATCCCCTCCTATGTCGTTGTCGATGCGCGCATCGGTTACGAGTTCGGGGACGGTCGATACAAGATCATGGCCTGGGGCAAAAACGTGTTCAACGAATACTACGTGACCAACGCAGCCCACTATCTCGATACGACTGTCCGGTTCACAGGTATGCCCGCAACCTATGGGATTACTTTCAGTATCAAGAACTGATCCGAATGCGAACCAGTCGATGAGCGGCAGCGGTGCATCGTGCGCACCGCTGCCGCGTCGTTTATGAGCACACACGAGCGTGTCAAAAAGTCACGCGGGATAGCGTGGATTTCGGGTCGCCGGACGGCCGACCATTCCTTCCGCTCAACCGATCAGTTTAAGCGGCCTATAGTCCGATGCTTATCGAACCAGCGCGCAAGTTGATGCGCGCTATGCCGCCTAGCCGGATTTGGTTCCAGATGCCGCCGAATCGAGAATGCGCGCATAGGCTTCGATGTCGACTTCGGCTCGCCGCTTGGCAAGCTCAGCGTCACCCGCCTCGATGGCTCCAAGAAGTTTCCGGTGAGCAAGACATACACGCTTGCGCAGATCGATCGAGGCGAACTCTCTCAGTTTTGATGCTTCGAACATGATTCCGCTGACCGAGGTGGCAAGTGCGCAGAGCAAGTCGTTGTGGCTCGCCGCAGAGAGCGCATCGTGCCAATTGACGTTCTCAAGCAGAAACGCCTCCAGATCCTCTACGTCGTCAGCGGTCTGTTCGATCCTGTCGGAGATGGCTCGCAGTTCGACCAAGTCTTCTTCTGTGCGTCTTTCGGCGGCTAGGGCGGCAACCATCGGTTCCAACGCAAGGCGAACCTCGGCCAGCGCTTTCAACGGAATGCTGCGGCCTCTCGCGAAGATATTGATATGTCCCGCAAGATGGTCGTCGCTTGGCATGGAAACTGTGGTTCCGCCGTACCGCCTTGCACGCGTTGCAACCAGGCCCTGCGCCTCGAGGATGCGAAGCGCTTCGCGGACCGATCCGCGGCTGAGGCCCGTGGCATTAACCAACTCGCGCTCAGTCGGGAGCATCGAGCCCGGCGGGTAGGCATCGCTCAGGATTTCGTGCTTCAGGCGCTCGGCAAGGACATCGCTCGACTTTGGAACCTTTATCCGGCCAAGTCCCTCCAGCATGCCTTCTGGTTTCGGATCTGTCTCTGACGATGAAGCTATCTTGCTCATGCCGACCCTATGTCCTCGTTCCTTGCGCACGGCAAGTCTTGCACATGCTCTAAAGGGAAGAGGTAACTTCTGCGTCTAGACAAGTCAATTGTTAGACCGTATAGCCACAATGGTATGACCATAGGAATGATACGAGTCAATGGCGACAGTCATCAGCGAAACAACCGATAGCCGCTATGCGAATTGGCAGCGGACTGTAGTGGCGCGATACGCGGACCGCTCGTTCGTTGCGCGCAACCGGTCGGGATTGGAGTTGCAACCAGTCTACTCCGGTCTCGATCGCCATGGCGAAGAGGCCGAAATGCCCGGCCAGTATCCCTATACGCGCGGGATTTACCCTATCCACTACCAGTATCAGCCTTGGATGGATTTGCAGATCATCGGCTACGGTCTACCCTCGCAGACCCGCGAGCGTATGGATCTGCTCCTGAAGGAAGGAGGGTCGAAGGGCTATTTCGACCGCGAAGCCTACAATTTCATCTTCGACATGCCGACATCCATGGGCTGTGATCCCGATCATCCTGGCGTCCGTGGAAGTATCGGCGACTGCGGCATTTCCGTGTGCAAGGCGAGCGATTACGAGATCCTGCTGGCGGGCAAGGACCTGGCAAAGACTACCGTCTCGATGGTGCTCAACGCCGGATCACCCGCGATGCTGGGGCTTTATCTAGCTGCAGCGAAGCGGCGCGGCTTTGCCTTCGATAAGTTGGGCGGAAACGTCACCAATTATATCTGGGACTTCTTCGGACATAGTGGCGGCACCAATTTCTCACCGCGAGGAAGCTATCGCCTTGTTGCCGACATAGCGGCCTACTGCGCTGAGCATGTGCCTTTGTGGAACACGCTGACCATCAGCGAACACAACATCTGCGAGGCTGGAGCAAACAACGTACAGGCTGTCGGCTATGCGATCGCCGCCATTATCGCCGTCAACGAGGAATGCGTGAGCCTGGGAATTGAACCCGAAAGCGTCATCCCGCGCTTCGGCTTCCATGTTCGTTACGGCGAAAACTTCTTCGAAGAGATCGCAAAGACGCGCGCGCTGCGCCGGGTCTACGCCAAGGTCAACAAGGAACGCTTCGGCTGCAGCAAGAGCAGCGCCCTGCAGGCGCGGATTCACGCGCAGACAGCCGGCTCGCTACTGACGGCGCAGCAGCCGCTCAACAACCTTGTCCGCAACGCCTACGGCGCGCTCGCCGCGGTACTGTCTGGCGTCAATGGAATGACCATCAACGCCTATGACGAAGCGCTGGGCCTGCCGACCGAAGAGGCGGTCACGCTTTCGCTTCGCACCAGCCAGATGATCGCCGAGGAGACCGGCGCGGTGCATGTCTCCGATCCAATGGGTGGTTCCTTCTATATCGAGGAATTGACCGACCAGATCGAGCGGCGAGTGTTCGAGATCATCGAAGAGATCGACGAGCGCGGCGGCCTGATAGCATGCATCGAATCCGGCTGGATAAAGCAGCAGGTCTCTGCCTCCGCCTATCAGTGGCGGCAGGAGATCGAGAGCGGCGAGCGTACCATGGTCGGCGTGAACAAGTACGCGAGCGACGAGCCCACCGAGTACAAGGTGTTTCAGCCGGATCCCGAGGCGGCCCGACTAGCGATCGCCGACGTCGAGCGGCATCGCGCAGAGCGCGACGACTCGAAATGCAAGGCGGCTCTCGAGGCGCTGCGGAAGGCAGGCATTGAAGTGCGCGAAGGGCGTAATGTCGGCTCGGTCATGGCTAATCTCGTCGCGGCCGCCGATGCCGACGCAACGCTCGGCGAGATGCAGGCCGTTCTCCACGAGGTCTTCGGGCGCAACAAATAGGGATCGGCAAAGATGCACGACACGAAACCCAGGCCGCGAGTCCTGTTGACGAAGAGCTTCATCGACAGCCACGACCGCGCAATCGAAACCATCGCGCTTGCGCTGAGAGATGCGGCCATGGAAGTGGTGCTGATCGACTACGAGCAACCCGAGGATGTTGTCACGGTCGCCCTGCAAGAGGACGTCGATGTGATCGGCATTAGCTTCATGTCGGGCGGCCAGGTCGAGACGACACAGAAGATCTTTGCCGAGCTTCAGCGCCGCGATGTTGCTGATCTGCCAGTGGTCGTGGGCGGTATCATCAGACCGTTCGACGAGCCGCCGCTGCGGGAAGCGGGCGTAAAAAACATCTTTCGGGGCGGAGCGCCTTTGTCGGAAGTAGTGGCTACTTTTGAAACGCTATCGCGAACCTATCGAGGGCTTGCTTGAGCAGAGCGGGTCGGCCGAGCGGAGCTGCTCCTCTTATCGAGGCGGTTCGCGCTGGCGATACTCGTGCGCTTGCACGTGCAATTACCGATATTGAGAACGGTAGCGTGGTCGGGGCAGAGCTTGGCTTCGCGGCGAAGCAACTGGGTTCTCCAATCAGCACGCTGGGGGTGACTGGCCCTCCAGGTGCGGGGAAGTCGTCGTTGATCAACGCGCTGATATCGGAATTGCTGCCCAGCTATCCCAGGATCGGTGTTCTGATGGTAGATCCGTCGAGTCCGGTCAGCGGTGGAGCGGTGCTGGGCGACCGGGTGCGGATGGCTGCGCACAGCCCCAATCGCAATGTCTTCATCCGTTCGCTGGCTGCCAGAGGGCATCTGGGTGGCGTCACGCGAGCCACGCGCAGTGTCATCGAATTGCTGGCTGCTGCCGGCATGGACCTGGTGATTGTCGAGACCGTAGGGACTGGTCAATCCGAAGTCGAAGTGGCCGAACTCACCGATGTGAAGCTCATGGTCTGCGCTCCGGGCATGGGAGATGAAATGCAGGCGATAAAGGCTGGCATCCTCGAAGTGGCCGACCTGCTCGTGGTGAACAAGTCGGATCTGCCTGATGCCGACAGGACCGCGAACTTCCTCAAGGGTATGTTGATGCATCGCGGCCATCAAGAAAAGCGCGCGGCGATGAAGGTGTCGACCGTGAGGCGCGAGGGGCTGGCCGAACTGGCTGGTGCTATCCAAAGCCGCCTCGCCGATGCGCGCGACGGGGCGAGAGGTTTGGGCAACAGGACCGACGAACCTCGTAACAGGTTTGCCCGTGATACCGCGGACCTGCTGGCGGCCTTGCTACGCGAGAGTTCCGACCCACGGATCGAAGAGATCATGCATAAGCATTTGAGCGGAGAGGTTTCGCGCCGCGACGCTGCTTGCGAAGTGTTGCGATTGCTGGCGCGAAAAACGGATTGGCTCGATGGTGTGGATGCATCGGGCACGGGCCTGACTTGAAGGAAGACAGCTTGACGTCGCTAACACAATTCTCTCTCGAAGGCCGCGTGGCGCTGGTTACCGGAGCATCAAGCGGGATCGGCCTGGCACTCGCGAAGGGACTGAGTTCTGCCGGAGCCAAGATCGTCGCCGTCGCGCGCAGGGCAGATCGCCTCGAGGATTTGGTGCGGGAGATCGAAGGGGAAGGGGGTGCAGCCATTGCAGCGCAGGCCGATGTCACCGATCTTCATGCCGTCGAGCATGCCTTCGATGTGGCCGAAAAGGCCTTTGGCATTGTCGATACCGCGATCTCCAATGCCGGGATCAGCGTTGCGCGAAATTTCCTGAAGATCGAACCAGCTGAGCGCGATGCGGTGCTCGATACCAATATCCGGGGCGTCTGGAATGTGGGGCAGACTGCCGCGAGGCGCATGGTCGGGGCAGGCCGCGAAGGCTCAATCGTGAATATAGCTTCGGTTCTGGGCCTCGGCGCACAGCCTGGCCTGGCCAGCTATTGCGCGTCGAAAGGGGCAGTGATCCAGCTTACCAGATCGATGGCGCTTGATCTGATCAAGCATGGCATTCGCGTCAATGCGGTTGCGCCAGGCTGGTTCAACACCGAAATGAACCAGGAGTTCTTCGATAGCCAGGCCGGCAAGGACTACATCCAGCGAATGCCGGCACGGCGCCTTGGCGAACTCGAGGAGCTCATCGGTCCCGTGCTACTCCTTGCGAGCGCTGCGGGATCCTTCATGAATGGATCGGTAGTGGTGGTAGACGGCGCGCTGAATGCACTCGTGGCCTGACGAAGCCAAACCTATGGTTCAACAATTGACTTTCTCGGGTACGGGCTATAGACATCTTGCCAGACTTCGAATGGTCGGGCCGAAAGGCGAGCATGACGGGATAGCTTGCCGGGCCTTTGCACAAAGCGGGAGAGGACCCATGAGGAAACTGATTTTGGCAGCTGCGCTTGCAGCGACTACGCTCACTGCGGGCACGCTTCAGGCGAAGGAAGCTCCGACTGCTGGGACTCGCGACGTCGAAATGTGGCGGCTTGAGTGCGGTGGCATTCATCTGGCGGATGGAGCCACTTTTTCTGATACTCACCTCTTTGACGGTCAACCTAGAGCCTTGGCAGGAAGCTGCTATCTCATTCGCCACGGCGATGACTATTTGTTATGGGATACCGGCTTGCCCAAGTCACTAATCGGCGCACCGACTTCGGAGCATGGCGTTTCGCTTTCGCTCGAAAGTTCGATTGTCGACCAACTCGCCCAGATCGGCGTCGATCCAAAGGCGATTTCGAAAGTCGCGGTGAGCCACTATCACTTCGACCACACCAGCCAATTGCCAGACTTCCCCAATGCGACCCTCTTGATCAGCGAGAAAGATTGGGAGGTCGTAAACAGCCGGGAAGAAGGCATACCGTACCTCGTACGATCTGCATTTGACCCCTGGCTTGGTCAGGGCGCGGGCAAGGTTGAGACGATTGCCAAGGATCACGACGTATTCGGCGACGGCTCAGTGCTGATCAAGGCGACACCGGGGCATACTCCCGGCCATAATTCCTTGCTGGTTCGTCTTCCCAAAACCGGCGATGTCCTGCTGACCGGGGATCTCTATCATTTCCAGGAACAAGCCTTTGCGCATAGCGTGCCGCAGTACAATTACAGTAGGGTGTTAACGCTTTCGTCAATGAGCCGTTTTGATGAAACCGCCAAAGTCCTGAATGCAAAAGTTGTTATCCAGCATGACCCAGGTCACGTTGCGCGACTTCCCGCCTTCCCCAAATCGGCGCAGTAGCCGTCGAGACAGGATGATCGACGCTTCCAGACGCTTTGTTCCTGTTTGACGGATTGAAGGTCATGTTGGGCTGCACATCGAAAGCGTCTGTCACCTTGGCTGTTAGTCGCCCCAGCAAGGCCATGACTGAATCGGAGGGCTTCAAGCGATGAGCGGAGCTGATCAGGCGGCCAACGAAGGGACAGTCGCGGTTCGTAAGGGCTTTGAAATCGACGAAGCGGCGCTCGCGCGCTGGATGGCGGAAAACGTTGATGGCGACTTCAGTTCGCTCTGTCTGGAGCAGTTCAAAGGGGGGCAGTCGAACCCGACCTACAAACTAATCACGCCCATGAAATCCTATGTACTGAGGCGTAAGCCGCCTGGCGAGTTGATCAAGGGCGCTCATGCCATCGAGCGGGAAGCGAGGGTCCTGTCCGCACTCGGCACCGCCGGTTTCCCTGTTGCCGAAGTTTACGGCCTGTGTACGGACGATCAGGTCATCGGCAGCTGGTTTTATGTCATGGAACTGGTCGAGGGCCGCATCTATTGGGATGCGACCTTTCCTGATGTGGGGCGCGAACAAAAGGCCAGCTATTTCGATGCGATGAACGCAACCATGGCGCAACTTCACCGGTTGGATTATCGGTCCCTTGGGCTTGCTGATTATGGCAAGCCTGGAAACTACTTCGCGCGGCAGATCGACCGCTGGTCGAAACAATATCTCGATGATGTGGATGCAGGCCGTGACCCGGTCATGGACCAGCTTGTTGAATGGCTGCCTGCCAATATTCCGGCAGGCGATGAAAGTGCGATCGTTCACGGCGATTTCCGGTGCGACAATCTGATTTTTCACCCCAGCGAACCAAGGATTTTGGCAGTCCTGGACTGGGAACTGTCCACCCTTGGCCACCCGCTGGCCGATTTTGCTTACCATGCCATGATGTACCGCATGCCTCCTCATGTCGTGGCAGGGTTGGGGGGATTGGATCTGGCGGCGCTCGGCATACCGAGTGAGGCCGACTATGTCCGGACATATTGTCAAAGGACAGGCCGCGACGACATACCTGGATATGATTTCTATATCGCATTCAACCTGTTTCGCCTGGCAGCAATATTCCACGGGATAAAGGGGCGCATCATCCGCGGCACCGCTGCCTCGGCCAATGCGCGCGATCGGGTGCGGGCTATGCCGGTAATCACTGTTCTTGCACGCAAAGCGATGGAAATGTGTATCGCGGTTTGATTCAGAAGCCCTGTCTGGCGATCGCATGGGCCGCGCGATCCAGTTCATCTCGAAAATCTGGATGGGCGATGCCGACCATGCGTCTGGCGCGTTCTGCCAGAGAACAGCCCTTGAGCTCGGCCGCCCCGAATTCTGTGACGATCACGTCTGCGTCGCTGTGTGGCGCCGTAACCGGGCCTGACAGTCTGGCGACAATCCTGCTGGCCGAACGTCCCTTTGCAGTCGCTGATAATGCGATGATGCTTCGCCCGCCTCGAGAATTCGCAGCCGCTCGGGCAAAATCCAGCTGCCCGCCGGTCGCTCCCGAATAAGCATTGCCTATCGCTTCGGCGTTGACTTGCCCTGTCAGATCGACCTCAAGAGCCGAATTAATCGAAACGAAGCGAGAGAGCCTGGCGATGGCAGCGGAGCCGTGAGTGTAGTTCGTCGGGCAAATCCTGATCGTGGTATTCCGATTGGCGGACCGGTACAATCTGCTGGTTCCAACTAGAGCGCCCGCCACCGAGACTCCGGTGTCGATTTCCTTCCTCGCGTTAGTGATTATTCCTGCTTCAACGAGGTCGACGAAGCCGTCGCCAATCATACCTGAGTGGACGCCCAGATCCCTCCGATCTCTCAATTGCCGCAGTATCGCATCCGGCAAAGCGCCTACCCCCATTTGGATGGCGGAACCGTCGCCGACGAGATCCGCAGCGCGACCTTCGATCAGCCGATCATAGTTCGCGGGAACGAGCGCCGAGCCGCACAGCAGGCGATGCTTCGGCCCGAGCAGCCAGAGATCTCCCGGACGCGACACTGCCTGCTTTTCGAGCGGAGGTACGCGATCCGCTGGATCTTCCTTCGCTTCGCCACCTGCAGCCTTCGCCTTGTCGACGACGACGTCGAACTCGGTCGAGGTGAAGCCGGTGATCTCGATCGGGAAATCGACTTCAATCTCATCGAGATGCTGCAGTTCGATCGCGAGGATCTCGTAGTCCCAGCCCGCGAGCTCTGCGATCCTGTTGTCGGCAATCCGGTAGGCGCGGATCTGCGCCTCGCTCAGGCCTTCAATGCGGATGACCGGAACCTCGGAGAGCCCGATCCGCTTTGCTGCCGCAACGCGGCCATGGCCGGCTATGATCTCGTCCGCTTGATTTGCAAGCACAGGGTTCATGAAGCCGAACTTCCGCATCGAGGCCATGAGAACTGTCAGCTGCCGCTCGTCGTGGGTGCGGGCATTGTGAGGCGAAGGCTTGAGCCTCGATATCAGCACCCGCTCGATTGCCTCGCTCCGGAAGGCGATTGCATTGATCTCGTCGGAAAGATTGTCGGTCTTTGGGGGCATCATCACGGTCCTTTGTCAGAGACCGGTGACTGGTTGATGCGGGATGGAAGACCTGAAGGGCAGCACCTGCACCATACCATCATCAGCGGTCTGGGTGGCGATCCGGTGGTGCTGCCTAAGTGATGCCCCTTTGGATCACGGCGAGTATCCCGCGAGAAGGCGGGTATGTCAACAAGTCATTGATTAGAAAACAAATCGTTCGTCAAGAGAAATGACTAAGCAGTATCCAGGCGGCTTGAGATCAAGGTTCGCGATATGGGAGGATACAGGCTGTTTTGTGCCTGTTCGAGCCTGTTATCTGCCTGTTACGATTCAAGCCCCGACGAGGCTCAAGTCTCTCATTTTGCAGTGAGATTGCGTTTACTCGTGCCGCTCGACATGCGTTGAAATTCGTATTTGCCTGTTTATTGGCGCGAAAACAGGCTTTTGGACCGTGAGACCTAATTGCTCACGACTGCGTCGCGCACCACCTTCTTTGAGGTGCTTTCCCTAAGAAAATCTTCGGCTTTCTATGAATGGCCTCTTGGCTTGAATGGATAATTTTGCTTGTTGAAAGACTCAAACCCAGTCCAGACCCGGTGAACGGGCGCAAGGGTGTCCGCCTTTGCCTTGCAAATCATGCTGCTGAAGTCGCTTTCGGTTGGTCGCGTATGGGCCATAAGACCAAGGTGGCTTTCCATCGTATTCGGCGGCCCACCTGGGTCAAGCTTGGGTTGAATGGCAGTCCCCTGCCACTCGAGATTCTTCGCTAGATACTGATTTTTGTTCCTAGTTCACGTGTCTCTGGCAGCGCACGTTTCGCGACCGGAGCCTCTCACACACCAACTTCGGTACGAAGGTCATCCAATCTATCACGTCATTCCGCCAGCTCAAAAACAACCGTCAGATTGGCAATGACGCTTAGCTCGCCTGCGGCAACTGGAGAAGCAGTCTTCGTGGCATTTGTGACTAGGCTCAGCATTGGGCCGGTGCTTCTCTCGCTAGTACCGCCTTCGCTGATGGAAACCATCCGACCCAAGGTCATGCCGGCGCTGTGTGCATAGAAGGCCGCCCTTTTGCGTGCAATCTCAAGGGCTTTAGACCGCGCTTCATCCAGCGCTGGTTCCGCATCATCCAATTGGAAACTCGGCCCGCTGATATCATTGGCGCCTGCCTGGCCCAATGCATCGATGACCTTGCCGAAATCCTCTACCTTGCGATGATGCACGGTTACCGAATTATTCACCCGATAGCTGATGACGGGACGCAGCACTGGCGCTATCGAGGGAACTGTAGAACCTTCAAACCGACCTGGCGGGCGCAACGGGGCATAGACAGGGGTCAAGCTGAGATTGCTGGTCTGGATATCCTTCTCCGCAATTCCCAGTTCCTTCAGCGCAGCAAAGACCTTGGCCATTTCAGCCGCATTGGCCTGCATGGCCTCGACAGCCGAACTGCCCTTGCTGACCACTCCGGCGCGAAACACGGCTATCTCAGGAGGGCGGGTCACTTCTCCCCGCGCCGACACGGTCAGCAAGGTTGGCTCATGCTTTACCTGCGCAGCCCTGTCATGCGCCATGACAGGCAGGGAAATCATGGCGGCAAGCGCCCAAAGGGCCGAACGCAAAGAAATCATTTCATATCCTCACAAAGCGAACGGGGCGCGCCGGGTGCGGTCTTTCCGCAACCAAGTTCGCTTTAGTTTCACGGAATCAAGATAATAGAGATCAGAAAAACTTCCTGTCAATTGCAAATAATTGATACACAAAATGGAATATTCTTTATAATAAGCATAAGCAATCTCTGTATTATTATGTCTCATTGTTTTTAATAATGACAATCCTCTTATTTTATAATGAATACGTCGTTTGGTGCATTTACCTGTTCATATGATAAGATATTTCTATTTTCTCGCAGTATCCTCTTTATCTCCTCTGCGTACATTTTGTATCCGCGGTCATTTGGATGCCATCCACCTGATGAAAAGGGGGTGTCAAAAAAGTCCCACAGCATTTGGTCGCTGCCTTGATTGTCCTCCGCTTCATCATTGAAATTTATTATCCTTTCCGGCTCGCAAAAACTTTTACCCTCGGATGCCCTCCACATGTCTGTCGCGTAAACACCAAACCTACGCGGCCTCGGCCTATTTAGTGATGTGTCCTCGTCATCTATCGTCGTCCCCAGCATGCGGACGCCACTTCGCACGCCATCACTGATGTCCTTATTTACCTCATTCAAAAATGTTTGGTCGTCTTCGATCACATCCCAATTAGGGTCCTCTGGGAAGGGAGGATCGCTCGGCGTGTTACAGAGCTTCGCCTGAGGGTAATCTGTAAAAATTATCTTAGCCCTTGGGTACTGGTTTTGAATAATTCCAGCTGTCCAATATACTGCCTGCTCTACCTTACCTTTTGCCGCCCTTTTCCATTTTTGTATGTCATCATCATAGTCATTGTCGTAGCAATTTCCTGGCTTTATGATGCATTCTTTAATAAGTTTTCCAAATTTCGCATTGTTTCCGCCAATTGACACTAAAACTAAGTTGACGTCGTCTCGTTCAATTTCATTTCGCCTCAGCCAAGCGTTTGCCTGGGCTATTTGTGGCGGCATTACTAGTACGTTGCCAGGATAACTTTCATTTGCACCCGGCGAACGAACCAAACGCCTCGTAGATTCCGGCTCGCGCCACAATTCCTCAAACTCAGAGGTGACGGCCCTTCTCCCGCGGACCTCAGACTGATCTTGCCTCGCATAGTACAAATGCTGACTCTCCGCACCTGAGCAGGCGAAGCTGGCATAGTTAACCCTCACGCCAGCCTCTTCAATTTCTTTTGCCACCTTTGCGGTGCCAGATTTGCTCGACCTATGACAGAAATTGGTGAAGTTTGTGACCAACGGATCATTTGAAGCGGGATTTTCAAAGTAGTTATTTTGCCACCAGACCTGCTCTTTCATTTCGTCTTCATTTGGATCGTCATGGTCCCCGCCTCGGTAACCTTCCCATGGATTTCCCTCTCCTGATCCATAGGAATCGCCTAGAGCAATGATGGTAAATTCTCGTCGATGTGTCGGGGGCCCACCGCGTACTTTTTTCCCCCTAAGATTTAATGTGTATTCTCTCTCTGGAGAAAAATTAATTAATTGCCCATTTGGATACTCGCCATATGATTTCGTCTTTATGCATATTTCATCTGGAGATTCTTCCGTATTTTTAAATTTCCAGTAAAACTCCTTATCAAAGTTTCCTTCACCATTTTTGGATATGTCAATTTTTTCATATGCACCGGTGCAATTTATTGAGTAATAAAATTCCACACGATTTGTTATCCATTGCGCGGCCGGACTTTGAGCGGCTCCAACCCTCGCCCCTTCATTGTAGCCGAAGCCAGGCCAGCGAGCACGGGGACTGCCAATTCGTACAGTAACAGCCAGCTGCTTCCTGATATTTGCGTGAATGAGGTCCGGGTCGCCTTTTATAATCACTTGTGGATCAACTTGCTCAGCAAAGGCATCTATCGTTGACGCCTCTGGAGTGACCCAATCCATGGCCGCAAGGCTTTCACATGAGGGCGGCTCCGGCGCCCGAAGCCCATTTCGATCGTTAGCAACAAGGCCCAACCTTTCCCATTGCGCCAAATCTTCAGTATATTTTTCCCAATATCCTGATTCTATCATTAGACCTTGGCATGCTGCTATTTTGCGAGTGCTTTCAGCTAATAGATCGTCGGCACTCAACCCTACAAGGGCGTCCGTCGGGCTCCCTGCACCATTACCAATTGCGCCCAGCAAGCCATTTGTTGGAATCGTTCCCTTGGAGGGGCGCACATACCTGCTACTTCCCTTTCCGCTTCCAATTTTATTTGTATTCGCTGAGCGCACTTCAGATTGCTTCGAATCGGGTGCGGGAGAGACCTTTTTAGCTTGCGCAGGATCGTTAAGACCAGGCTTAGATTTCGAGTCTTTAGGACAATTCCCTAAGACGCACTTTTTAGGGTTGGCTTTCTTTGGAGCCGCAGAAGAAGCGCTTACGCCAGTCCCTGAGGACGCAACCTCGTTGCCGTTAGCCGCTCGCTTTGTCGCACCTACAGGTTGAGACGCTTTGCGAGATTTTTTCGCTTGCTCGATCTTTAAGTCGATCTGCTTCTGAGGCAATTGAGCTGTAAGAGGGGCTGCCGTTGCCCCAAGTAAAATTGCAGTTAAAAATAATTTGTTATGCAATTTTTGCTCCTTTTCAAAAAAAAATATATTTTATACATAAAGATTTTAATTAATTCAATATTAGTAATTTTTTAAGAAAAACTTTGAAGCCTGCGGTTTTCTAGCGTCCGCCTTAAGGAGCCCCGATCTGTCGAGCCTTACATAATTTCCAGTACGCTCATTACGCAGAAAATAGCCGCCAGGTGCAGCTTCTATCCGCCATTGCATATCTTTGTTGGACACGGTGCAAGTCCGCCCTCGCGGTAGAAGAAGCGTGCTGGTGTTATTATTGGTTTCGAGCCAGCGCCCGTCTATCGTGTTCCTCAGGCGACGCCCACCTGGAATGCCTTCTATCTGAAACATTTCAAAGGTTGCCCAATCGCGTGCAGGGTTTGTCGCATTCTGCGTGCCTCCCAGCCCGACCAAATCTCTTTGGCCTTCGGCGCTGACCCCGCCGCGAGCATAGCGCTGGCTGGTCAGGTCCCTCAAAGCCCAATGTCCCACGATTTTCTGCGAGTCACAGGTTTGCTGGCTCCGCGAGGGTTGAGGCGGAGTGCTGTTCGGGTCTCCTGCCAGCCTGCGACCCGCTGTCGATCCGGTCGATCCCGATGAGCCGCTTGACGAGGCAGGCGGCACATAGCCGCCGAAATTGTAGGTGCGCTCGCAGATCGTGCCGGCATGGCATCCGAAATCCACGCCGCCGGGAGGCAGCTGGATTTCAAGGTCGGGGATCCAGATCGTATCTGTCCAGCGCTTGCTCCAGACGGCCAGGTCGACCTTCAGAAGATAGTTCAGGCCCGGCGTGATCTTGAACGACAGGTTGTACTTCGGCTGGCCCATTTTCACGGACACATCGCCACGCGAATTGATTTTGACGGGATAAAGCTCGTTGTGGGACAGGCGTCGAGGCGCCGAGCCGCCCGGCGTCGCATCGGCAAGCCGCATGGAGAGTTCATCAGATGACAGGTTTACCTTTACGGCTGGGTAGAGGGCCGCTGATACGATCCCATAGTCTGCCTGTCGGCCCAGCAAATCCACCTCGTTGAAGACCTTTTGGAAGGTCATCAAATCACGCCCCGGGCTCGGCGGCCGGAATTGGCCATTCGTGAATGGTGCTGGCAGCTTTTGCGTGAAATCATACGCGTCGCCAATGCTCCAGTTCCCGCTATAGCGGGGAAGCTTGTATTTTATGCCGGCCAGGTAGGAATACTCGGCAACCAACTCCTTGCCGTCAAACAATTTGCCAGTTTCCAGGCCCGCCGCTCGGTAGTGGCCCTCGTTCCCGTTAATGGCCGCGATAGTCGGCTTTACTGTTACAGCATCACCAGCATCATTTCGGGTGGCCATGAGCGTAGTCGTGATCGGGAAGCGGAGACCCAAACCAAACCCTAGCGACGCGTAGGGCTCAATGAAGTAGGTGCTCTTGCAGCCCCATATGCACCAGTTGACCGTCTTCTGGATCCGCCAGCGCCACTCATACTCCTTGCCAAGCGTGAAGCCGGCCAGGAATTTGTCTCTGCCGACGATCAAGCTTTTGGGAGGCAGCGCAGGGGCAGGGGTGGGGGTGGGTTGCGCCGCGCCGCTTGGGGCAGGCGAGGCAGACGCCTGGCTTTGCGCCGCTTGCGCCTGCGAATAATTGAGCACCGCTTGAAGCGCTTGAGGCGAGATATTGTATGGCTGGAGGCCGAGGACGGGCAACTTTTTGAAGATTTCGATCCTGTCCATTGCTGGGAGGAAGATGCCCTGGGCAATTTCGGTTTCGCCAGAATCCATTACCTCAGCAATCAGGGCGTCATCGCTGAGCGCCGACAGCCGCGCCACTTCGTCAGCGCCAAGCGCGGCCGCCGCCGCTGGTGTGGCGAGATACTCTCTGGTTTTGCGCACTTCACTGTGCAACTCGTCTGCCGATCCCGTCAGGGCCGCGATGGCGTTGCTTCGTTCTGTCGGGTCTGCGACATAGTTGTCCGTATCGGCTGGATTGCTTATCGCCTGAATTCTCTGCGAAAGGGTGGAAGCGGTGCCGCAAGCTACGCCCGCCTCGGCCAACTGCGCGCCGGCACTGCGGCACGCGCCGAGGCGTAGATCATACTTTAGCGTCTGCTTGATCAAGACGCCGGTCGATAGCTCGTCGATTGACGTCTCGACCGGCTTGACCTTGATGAGGCTGCCCAATTTCTGCAGGTTGGCAAATCGCGCTACGATCGGATTGTCCGGCGCATTGATTTTTGCCACGTCTAGCGTGAAATCGCCTAACTTTAAGGTCTTGGGCGCTTCCGGAGTTCCAACCCGGATTGTTCTTATCCGCGTAGCTCCAGATGGAAGCGAGCCGATTTCAGGAAGGTTGATCGTTGGCGTGGGATTTTGGGAGCTTTGGGCTGCCCCATTAGCTCTGATCGGCGGTGTCGGTGAAACGGCAGTAGGCAAATTCTGTGCCAGTGCCGGTGCCGCATTCGAGGCACATGCGGTTAGAGCCGTTCCCACCAGACAGATCATACGAACAGTAGCCAAACCCATTCCCCCGCCCCTGAATCGCCAGATTATCGCGCCAGGCAGGTAATGGCTGTAACCGGCGAGAGCTTGGCGATTTTCGGCACAACGGGCATGGCAGGAAAATTTAAGCAGATCGGTCTCTGACAATCCGTCCGGCCGCATGATCTCTCTATAACCTCGCATCGACTGTGATTGCGGACGGACCCTTTCTGCCAATTATCGGGCATCCTAGCAATACACCGTGTAATGACTGGCGACTTTAGTACGCGCAAAATCCTCCATCTTATATGAACGAGGCAAGCGCGCTTGCGTGCGCCCTGAAGTCCCGCCAAAAGGTTCCTGCCTTCCGTCAAAGCCCACGGAGGGGCACCTGCTGCCATTGTCGGTAAAAAGGCGAGACCGGGTCTGGCTTGGGTCACTATCCCGGTATGCGATTTGCCAAGATGCTTTCCGCTGTCCGCGCCCCTAACCGGGGTTCGGAACAACTTGGGACCGGCTTGGGTCGAACCGGGAAGCGGCACCCGGATAGGCCGCAATCTGTTGGAATTGCTCTACTTCAGACCCCTATATACCTACTTTCGTAATGATGGGGTCAGAGGTTCGAATCCTCTAAGCGGCACCATAGCTTTCCCCTTACAATCGGGTAGCTGACAGCGAACGGCCGCAAATCTGTGGGCGCCGTTTGGGTATGGAGTGGGGCGCCCCGGGGCTGTGAAATGGGTAACACCCGCTCCAGCCTGCTATCGCGTTGCCTTCGCTTAAGCCTTGGATCGCCCTTTCTGTCCGCAGAAAAACGATTCACATGCATCATATCGCATTTCATGAAACCTAGCGGAGCATGCCAAGTTCGCGCCCCTTCAGTTGCAGCGCGAGATATTTCGAAAACGAACGATTTTGCTGAAGGCCACCGCCCGCAATCCAGAAGCCCTCCTGTCCCGTGCGTTTCCACATCGCGCGAAGTTCGCCGTGTTCGTCCATGCCCCAGACCGGACCGACTCTATTCGCGATGTCTTCCCCCATTATCGCGCGCACCGATTCCTGCATATTGTCATAACCCGCCGCGATGATGACCAGGTCATACTCTGAAGCGGTGCCATCGGCGAACTTCACGCTGCGTCCGTCAAACCCGGCGATCGTGGTCCCGTGCTTGATCTTGATCTGGCCGCTGATGATCAGGTCGGACGTGCCGACATTGATATAATAGCCACCGCCCCTGCGCAGGAAATTCGTCAGAAAGCCGGCGTCTTCTGCGCCGTTATTAGTGGCAAACCCCGCGCGGTTCAGCCCGGCAATCAGATCCTTGTCCATTTCGATGACCCGTTTGGTCATTTCCTTATGGAATTTGAGAAGCAAGGCATATGGAATGGAATTGCTCAACATGTCGGCCTGTTCGACCGGAAGCCCGCTTTCGCTATAGATCGCATATGGCAAAGATGCACCGGGTTCCAGGCTAATCACGCAGGTCGAACCGCGCTGCAGCATGGTAACGCTGGCACCGCACGTGTTGAGTTCCTGCGAAACGTCATGTGCACTGCTGCCTGATCCGACCACCAGCACTCGCTTGCCGTCCATATCCATATCGCCGGCATATTCGGCCGCATACATCAGAGTGCCTGAATATCGTTCAGCTTGTGGGAGCTCGATCCGGCGCGCACCGCCAAAAACACCGGTCGCCAGAACGACATCGCGCGGATGAACGGTGCGAGAGGTTCCGTCACCGCGCCGCAAGGTCAATGTCCAGCGCCGCAAGGCTTCGTCATAATGGCTGCTTTCCAGCGTGGTCGAATTCCACACCGCAATGGACATGGCGTCGGCATAGATTTTCAGCCATTCGGCCAACTGGTCTTTGGTGATATATACCGGCCATGACGCCGGAAAAGGCATATAGGGGAAGTGGTTGGCCCAAATCTGGTTGTGCAGCACCAGCGACTGGTAACGGTTGCGCCAGACGTCGCCGATCCGGGGTTCCTTGTCGATCACCAGCGTCGGGATATCGAGTGCACCAAGACGCGCCGCCAGCGCCAGTCCGGTTTGCGCACCGCCGATAATCACCGTGTCGGGTTCGCTTGTTTCAAAATGCGCGGCATGGTCCGCTGCAGTCATCCATTTGCCGAACCGGCCATGGCCGGGTGCCGTCACATCAGGGCGCATGCCCCCGACTTTTTCTTCGTGGCCTTTCAGATTTTCGAGCGAGGTAAATACCGTCCAGGCGATCCATTTGCCCGTTTCCTCATCCACCATGCGGAGCCGGACATGCCCGCGGCACAGGCCGATATCGGTCGTGAAATCGAAGAATGCTTCTACGGACGGGCCGATGCCGTGCCGCATGAACGACCGGGCGCTGCCGCTGTCGAGTGTGAATCCTGTCGGATCGCGGCCGGCTGCGAAACTGACAAGGCCTTCGCTGGCATCCTGAGCTCCTGACAAGGTGCGGATATCCCAGCTGAGCGCCAGAATGTCGCGCCACAAGACGTCGTCCGTTAACAAGCCCGCCACACGTTCCGCTGCACCCGAGGCCAGGGCAACCGTAAACTCATCGAGCCAACCCTGCGCGATCAACCGGGATGATTCCCGATCGGGTGTTTCAGTGTTTGTGCGCTTCTTCATCGGTGATCCGGGTTTAAAATTGGACAGGAAAGTGCGGGCGGGAATGACTGCGCCGGGTTGGCGGCGGGTTCTATTCCTGGCCGTTGAAGCTGAATTCGCGATAGCCTTCGGACCGGATGTCCTGCAGCACATCCTTGTACTTCGAATACCCCCCCATGTAGAAATTGAGGCTAAGGGGCTTGCCAGGAATATTCGCACCCAGAATCCACGACTGTGACTTTGGCAAAATCGTTGAGTTGGTAAGTTCCAGGCAAATGTCGAACCACATGGTGACGGCGCTTTTTTTGACCTCGATCACGGTGGCATCGCGATCACGCGTTTCCTCGATAAGCTCCGCGATCATGTCTACCTGCAACTCGATCGCGGGCGGCTGATTGGCAAACGGAACGCCCGGCGCATTCACCATGAACATGTTGGGGAAATTATCCGTCATGATTCCAAGGAATGTCCTGGCCCCGTCTTTCCATTGGTCCTGAATGACAGACCCGCCCGCGCCTTCCATTTTGATGCGAAGATAATTGCCATCGCCAGCATCAAATCCCGTCGCCAGGATCAGCATGTCCAGTTCGCGCCGTTCCCCATTTTCCAGGATCACCGCATTGCCTTCCACGCGCGCGATCGGGTTGGCCCTTACGTCCACCACGTCCACATTGTCCCTGTTGAACTGCTCGTAATAGCCGGCGTCGCAAAGCGGGCGCTTCGCATACAGATCCTTGGGCAGGA
>JAURML010000133.1 GCA_030830695.1 Caenibius sp.
AAAACCCAAAGTCCGTTCAGGGTCAAACTCGGACCTTTCCGGCCCCGGCAACAAATGTCTGCTTCTGGAGCATCAGCGGATTATTCTCACGCCTTATGCGTTTATGAGTCCATGACCTATCCGTGTAGTACAAATAGCTCTGGCCTTGTAAAAGGCTGGCATAATTGACAGGTGCTCATAGCGGCAACGCATGGTTTTTGGGTCTCACACGGGTAAACTTCCGACCATTGCTGCAATCAGTAAAAGGGATTTCGATGATCATGAAAACCGGTCTTTTAATCAGTGCGATGGCGCTGGTTGGTGCGGCGGTCTCCGGACCAGTCTTGGCCAACAACACCGTTACCGCGATCAAGGTAGACAAACCCCCGATGCTTTCGGGTGGTGCTTCAGATCCAGCGTGGGCAAAGGCAAAGGCCCTGACCGTGACTTTGACGGGGGGCGCAAATTTCAAGGACGGAAAAACGCGCGCGACGATAAAGGCCGTCTATGCTGGCGATATGATTTACATGCTGGTTCAATATGAGGACCAGACCCTATCGGCACGTCGGCTCCCCTATCAGAAGCAGGCCGACGGCAGCTGGAAGAAATTGCGCGATCCCAAAGACCAAGGTGGCGACGAGAATGTTTATTATGAAGACAAACTAGCGCTGCTCTGGGACATCGGAAACTCGACCAAAAATTTCGGCCAACTGGGCTGCATGAGCAGTTGTCATGCCGGTGAGGCCGGAAAACCTTATGGCAACAAATACACTTCAGTCGCTGGCGAAACGGGCGATATCTGGCATGTGAAGTCGGTTCGTACCGGACCAATCGGTCAGGTTGATGACCAGTATCTCGATGACACCCGCTTTGAGAAAGAGAGGTCGCCCGGTGCCGGGCGCAAGAGCGATCCGAAGACTAGCGGTGGTTACGCCAATGTAGAATTAGTGGATGGAAAGCCGGAGTTCATGAACCGGAACGCGATTGCCTCCAATAAAAAAGGCGGTACCTATTATCTGAAAGTAGAAGACAAAAGCCCGTTCGACGACAGTAAGTTCAAGCCTGGCGACGAAGTGGCGTCGATCATGATTTCGCCATTTGGAGGAGATCGCGGCGATATCGTGGCGGCAATGAGCTGGAAAAAGGGTTCGTGGACGGTCGTCATGTCGCGCAAGATGGTGACCGGAAGCCAGTATGATGTGCAGTTCGACAAGCTCCACGGAACATATGAGTTTGGCCTCGCTGCTTTCGACAACGCGCAGGTGCGCCACGCTTTTCACATCGGCCCGCTGAAGCTGCAGTTTCGTCAATAGTCGACCCGCCGGTCGTTGAGCAGGTGATGTAATAGGCTTTCGGCCGCTCTTGGAAGACGTCGCTCCTGAGAACGTTCGATCTCAGGCTCCCTCCCTCCGCCAGAATTTAGATACAGCCCATTGAAAATATTATATTTTCATGGGCTGTACTTATTTCGGGGTACAAAATGGGGTACAAATACTAGCCATTCCTCGAATGCCTTACCCCTTAAATTATCTTGCTCCTAACTAATCTAGAACCAGGGAGCATGCGGTAGTGCCGACCGAGCGAGTGACTGAGGGCTAAGGTAGCTTATTACGCGTAGCGCAGCGCAGCGCAGCGGAGCGTAATAAGCGTTAGCCCGAAGGAGCGAGTGAGGGAGAGCGCTACAGGCATGCTCCCGGGAATAAAGATAACTAGCTCTATAAAAATCGAATACCAAGAACCGGACAAACCGGACATTTACGCTGGTTCAATGGGGAACGTCCGCTGCCCGGATTTAAGCAGCCATTATTTCAGCTTCCCGTGCGGGTCAGCCTTTAGCCATAACCTGCCGCGAGCAGGTGCAGCACGCTCCGATCACGTCATCATTGCTCGGTCGCAAAAGCGGACGCGGCCTCATGTCGGGGTGGTGCATCGCACCAACGACGCGAGGTCCACGAAGCCGACGTTTCCTGTAGGACAATTCCGAGCTTTTTGCACAAGTTCGCGGGACGTCGAAAGAGGAGACTGGTTCCGAACAGACAGTTTTCTCCGTGGCGCCAGATGCAATCGTTCTAGCCTATTGCACTTCACCAACCGAGATATCGACAAACGTTTCATTGTAGCAGGCTCCCCGTTCGATATCTGAGCGGATGTCTGACGGTATCAGAGCGTTTGTCGTCATGCCCGTCGGACTTGATCGGAACCATGGTCCTTTTGGACTGTAGAAAACTCCCGGCCGTACCGCATCGCTCACAAATGCCTCCAGCGCCACGGCACCGAGATCGTTCGATATGGTCACGACATCGCCAGACTTGATCCCGTTCGCGGTCGCATCATCGGGATGCAGCTCAAGGACCTCTAAGCCGCGTGATTCCTCGCAACCACCAAATGTTGCGTTGGTTCGTTTGGTCGAAGACGGCGTAATCAGGACATACGGTCTTGTCTGTTCGACGACCTCAAACCGGGGCACACCATAGCCGAACCGTTGTTCCAGATCCGAGCTGAACAGCTCGATCTTTCCAGATGGCGTCGTCGGCATAACCGTGTCGCACATGATGAGTTCACCACCGCCCTGTGCCGTCATCTCCAGTGCGCGATCGAGCGGTATTTGGCTGGGCTTGAACCCTTGCATGCGAGGATCATCGCCGTCCATTGCGGCGTCCATCAGTTCGGCATCACTCTCCTTGAAGATCGGGTCGTCGTAGCCGAACCGGGCAGCAAGACGTCGGAATATCTCAGTGTTTGGAAGACCGTCGCCGACACAAGGGATGGCCGGCACGCCGCGCTGCACGTAGTGCTGTCCATACGCGCCATAAAGGTCATCGTGCTCAAAATGGCTAACTGCCGGAAGAATTACATCGGCGAACAACATGCTATCGGTCATGACAATATCGCAACCGGCGATGAATAAATCCTCTCGGCGCAAGGCTTCGACCATCTGCCTCTGGTTCGGATGCGTCGAAACCGGGTTGTGATTGTAGATCATTATCGCGGCGAGACGCGGATCATAGGACTTGTCGAGTAGCAGTTCAGGCACATCGACGATGTTAATCGTCCGCGTGCCATCTGGAACAAGATCAGGGCGCTGCAATTTGTCGGTTGTCTTGGGCGCCGCGAGACCCTGCTTTGAAATCACGCCAGCGCCACGGCGGCCGTGATTCCCGGTCAATGCCTGCAGTGCCATTGCCGCTCTGAGACCGGATCCACCGCTTCGCCCGCGTTCGATGCCGTTTCCGATCGACGTCGCGATGTTTTTCGCGCCGACAAACATCTGTACCAACGCCTCGAACTCTTGCGCGGAGAGCTTGCAGATCGTTACGACGTCGTCAGTCGAATATCTTCGTGCCTCCGCCATGAATTCATCGAAGCCGACGGTGAACTGCTCGATAAAGCTGATGTCGAGCCGGCCGCGGCGCTCAAGTTCGGCGGCCAGTGCCAATGCTAAGACAACGTCCGTACCGGGCTGTAGTCGCAAGAGAAGATCGCATTGCTCCGCGATTTTGATGCGCTTCGGATCGACTACAACAACCTTTGCACCCTTAGAGCGCGCAGACTGAATGACCTTGGTGAAGTGAAGGTTGCTCACGGTGACGTTGTTGCCCCAGATCACAATAAGGTCCGAATCCAGGGCCTGTTCAACCGGCATGCCCGGTGAAGTTCCATAGAGGGATGCGTAGGCCG
>JAURML010000001.1 GCA_030830695.1 Caenibius sp.
CGTTCCACCGCGCTGGATCGCGCCCGGATCGCCTCGGGCGGTTCGCTGGCGCGGCTGGCAGGCAAAGGCGGGCGGGGATGAGCGCGCAAGACAAGAGCGCCTGCATCGTCGGCGCCGGGTTTGGCGGGCTGGCGCTGGCAGTCCGCCTGCAGGCGGCGGGCATCGCGACCACACTGGTGGAGGCGCGCGACCGGCCCGGGGGCGTGGCCTATGCCTGGGAAAAGGACGGCTTCACCTTTGATGGCGGGCCGACCGCAATCATCGATCCGCACTGTCTGGAAGAATTGTGGCAACTGACCGGCCATGAGATGGCCGACGATCTCGAACTGATGCCGGTCAGCCCGTTCTGCCGCTGCAGCTGGCCCGATGGCACGAGTTTCGATTATTCCGACGACGAAGCATCGCTGCGCCACGAAATCGCCCGGATTTCGCTGGAGGATCTGGGCGGCTATGACGAATTTCTGGCCTATGCCCGCAAGACCCGTCAAGAGGCTTATGAAAGCCTTGGCCAGACGCCTTTCCTGACCTTAAAGGCGATGATCCGGGCCGCGCCCATGCTGGTCTGGCAGCGGGGGTGGCGTTCGCTTCATGCGCTCGTCTCGCGATACATGAAATCCGAAAAGCTGCGCGAGGCATTCTCCATCCAGGCGATCATGTTCGGCGGCAACCCGATGCGCGCGAGCGGACTTTACGCGCTGGTCCACGATCTGGAAAAGCGCAACGGCGTGTGGTGGGTGCGCGGCGGCACCAATCGTCTGGCCGAAGCCATGCTACGCCATTTCCGGCGGCTGGGCGGCAGCGTGCGCCTGCATGATCCGGTGATCCGCATTCACACGCTCGGCAATCGTGCGCGCGAGGTTGAAACGCAGAGCGGATGGCGGGGCGCATTCGACGCGGTCGCCTCCAATGCAGATCTGATGCACACCTATCGCGATCTGCTGGGCGAAACCCGGCGCGGCCCCCGCCAGGCGCGCAGACTGTCCATGCGCAGCTATTCCCCCGGCCTGTTCATGGTCCATTTCGGGGTCGAGGGCAGCTGGCCCGGCATCCCCCATCATTCAGTGCTGTTCGGCCCCCGTTACCGGGGATTGTTCGACGACATCTTCACCCATGGCGTGCTGCCGCGCGATTTCGTGATTCACCTGCATCATCCAACCGTCACTGATCCGTCCGTCGCGCCTGCGGGCAAGAGCACGTTCCGCGCGCTGGTGCCCGTCGCGCATATGGGCAAGCTGGCAATTGACTGGGAGCAGGTAGGGCCGATGCTGGAAAAGCGCATTCTGGACGAAGTCGGCCGCCGCCTGATCCCCGACATTCATGACCGGATCGTCACCAGCTTCCATTACGCACCGCGCGACTTCGCGATGGATCTCAACGCCTATCTGGGCAGCGCCTTCTCGCTTGAGCCGCGCCTGACGCAGAGCGGCTGGCTGCGCCCGCACAATCGCGATGCGGCCATTCCCAATTTCTACCTGGTCGGCGCGGGAACGCATCCCGGCGCGGGCATCCCGGCGGTCATCGCCGGCGCGCGGGTGACCGCGCAGCTGATGCTGGACGACATGGCCCGGTGAATCGCCTCGCGGTCTATTGCGGCTCTGCCACCCCTGCCGACCCGCGCTACATGGCGCTCGCCGCAAATGTGGGGCGCGAACTGGCCCGGCGGGGCATCGGCATCGTCTATGGCGGGGGGCGCCTCGGACTGATGGGCGCGCTGGCCGATGCGGCGCTGGCGGAAGGCGGGGAAGTGATCGGTGTGATCCCGTGCGAGATGGTCAGCCGCGAAGTGGCGCATCACGGTTGCAGCACGCTGGAAGTGGTCAGCTCCATGCACGAGCGCAAGGCCCGCTTCACCGAGCTTTGCGACGGTTTCGTCACCCTTCCCGGTGGGGTCGGGACGATGGACGAATTGTGGGAAGCGGTCAGTTGGGCGCAGCTTGGCTATCACGCCAAGCCGGTCGGGCTGCTGAACGCGCTTGGCTATTTCGACGGCTTGCTGGCGTTCACTCAGCACATGATGGAAACCGGCTTCATCCGCCCCGCTCATGCCGGGATCATCATCGCCGAACCGGAACTGGATCTGTTGCTGCAACGCATGCAGGCCCGCGAACCGCACACACCCATCTTCTCCATGAAGCCACCGGCCCTCTGAAAGGCACCCTGCGCGCCATGTTTTGCTGCACTCATGCTGCGCAGCAAATAACTGATCAAGCGGCATTTTGTCCGAACCACAGGGCAACCGCACGCTGCTGGTCCGGATTCAGGTGAAGGCCCAGCTTGCTGCGCCGCCACAAAGCATCCTCGGCCGTGCGCGCCCATTCATGGCTGCGCATATACTCCAGTTCCGCCTCGCTCAGCCCGCAGCCGAAATCGCGGCCGAGTTCCTCGCGCCGTTTCGCCCGGCCCAGCCAGCGTTGCGCGCGCGTGCCATATGCGCGGGCGATGCGCAGCGCCTCTGCATCGCGCAGGAACGGATGGCTCGCCGCCAGCGTTTCGACCAGATCATCAAGGCAATCCACCGCAAAGTCCCCGCCGGGCAGCGGCGCATTTGCGGTCCAGTGCGGGCCATGCAGCTGCGGCAACCGTTCCGCCAGCCGGTCGACCGCCTCTTGCGCGACATGGCGCGAGGAAGTGATCTTGCCGCCCCAGATGCCCATCAGCGGCGCGCCTTGTGCCGCACTGCTCAGCGAGATGCGATAACCGCGCGTTGCCGCTTCAGGGCGGGCGGACCCGTCATCCACCAGCGCGCGCACCCCGGCATAGCTCCACACCACATCGTCCGGACCGACCGCCTTGCGGAAATAGCGGCCCGCCGCCTCGCGCAGATAGGCAATCTCGTCCTGCCCCGCCGCCACCTCCACCAGCGAACCGGTATGGTCCCGGTCCGTGGTACCGATCAGCGTGAATTTGCCCTCATAGGGAATGGCAAAGCAGATGCGCGTATCGG
The DNA here is from genome assembly GCA_030830695.1 of Caenibius sp. Classification (GTDB taxonomy): domain Bacteria; phylum Pseudomonadota; class Alphaproteobacteria; order Sphingomonadales; family Sphingomonadaceae; genus JACKKV01. The sequence goes on from JAURML010000001.1 coordinate 2,945, forward strand.
GCAGCTGGAAAATATAGGCATAGGGGTGATCGAACAGGCGGCGCGTAACGATATGCGATCCGCGCACCCGGCGAATGCCCCATTCCGGCTCTGCCCCGGCCAGCCGCGCGACATCATCCGCCCCCGGCCCGCCCGCGTTGACCAGCGCGCGCGCATGGAACTGGCCCGCCGACGTTTCGATCCGCCATTGCCCGTCCACCCGGTGCGCCGCGCTGACCGGGGTTGCGGTGCAGATCTGCGCCCCGCGTTCCGCCGCATCCATGGCGCACAGCACCACCAGCCGCGCATCGTCCACCCAGCCGTCCGAATATTCAAAGCCGCGCGTAATGCCCTGTCGCAACGCCGCCCCGGCAGGATGGCGGCGCAG
>JAURML010000134.1 GCA_030830695.1 Caenibius sp.
GCCCCGCCTTGCAGGCCCGGAACCGGGCGCGCATCGTCCCGCCCCATCCACACGCCGGTCGTGATCCCGCTGGAAAAGCCCAGAAACCATCCATCCTTGTTGGAGCTGGTGGTCCCGGTCTTGCCTGCCACCGGCCGCCCGATCTGGGCAGCCTTGCCGGTGCCGACATTGACCGCGGTTTGCAGCAGGTCGGTGATGCCTGCCGCGACATAATCGGGAACCAGTTGTTGTGGCCGGGTTTCTTCATGCGCGTAAAGCAGCTCGCCATCGGCGGTTGTCACCTTGGTCACGCCATAGGGATCGATCGCCTTGCCCCGTGCAGATACGGCGCCAAAGGCGCGGACCATGTCAATCACCCGCACTTCGGAGCTGCCCAACACCATCGCCGGGAAGGTCGAAATTGGCGTCGTGATGCCGAAGCGGCGCGCCATGCCCGCCACGGCGCTGAAGCCCACATCATTGCCAAGCTGGGCGGCGACGGTGTTCTTGGAATAGGCGAAGGCGGTGCGCACATCGATCGGACCCGCATAGCTGCCGCCCGAATTGCGCGGGCTCCAGCCCTGAATCGTGACCGGTTCATCCACCACCGGATCGTCGGGGATATAGCCTGCCTCAAGCGCGGCCAGATAGACAAACAGCTTCCAGGCCGATCCCGGCTGGCGCACCGAATTGGTGGCGCGGTTGTAATTGGAACTGACGTAGTCAGTCCCGCCGACCATCGCCAGCACCGCGCCGTCGCGATCGATGCTGACCAGCGCGCCTTGCGCGCCCTTGGGCGCATTGGCCTGGATGGCGGCAGTAGCGGCGCGCTGCATGCCAAGGTCGAGCGTGGTCCACACCTCCAGCGGCTCCTGCGTATCTGGCAGGATCAGGTCGAGCTGGGGCAGCACCCAATCCGTGAAATAACGGATCGAATTCTGGCCCTTTTCCTCTTTCAGCTTCACCGCCGATACATCGACCGCATCCGCTTCAGCCGCCCCGATCGCGCCATATTGCTTCATCAGCGCCAGCACGACATTGGCGCGCTTCACCGCAGCCTGGACATCGGCGGTGGGGGAATAGCGTGACGGCGCCTTGACCATGCCGGCAATGATTGCGGCTTCCGCCACGCTCATCTTGCGGGCCGAATGGCTGAAGAACTTGTGGCTGGCCGCGTCAATCCCGTATGCACCGCCTCCGAAATAGACCTTGTTGAGGTAGAGTTCGAGGATCTGGTCCTTGGAAAATTTCGTTTCCAGCGCCAGCGCCAGCACCGCCTCGCGCGCCTTGCGGTGGAATGTGCGGCTGTTGTTGAGGAAGACATTGCGCGCCAGCTGCTGGGTAATGGTGGAAGTGGCGGCGATCCTCCGGTCCCCGGTCGCGGCCACCCACAGGGCACGGCCGAGACCAATCGGATCAATGCCGAAATGCGAATAGAAGCGGCGGTCCTCGACCGAGACCATCGCATCCTTCATCACCTGAGGAATTTCATCGGCTGGCAGCCATTCGCCGGGGCTCGGGCCAAGCGTGACAATCTCCGTCCCGTCATTGGCGCGTACCACGATGGCCTGCCCCGCCTCGCTTTTCGTCAGCGCGGTGTAGCCGGGCAGGGACCGGGCCGCCATGGCGACCGTTATGCCCAGAATGAGCACGCCGAGCAGCGCCAGCGTCGCACCCCAGGCGAACAGCCGCCGCAGCCAGCGCCAGCGGCGCGGCTGTGATTGTTCCTGGCCGGTCTGCCTGCTGTTCGGAAGCCCCCGCCGTCTGGCCATCTGGCGCTGTTACCTTTCGTGGCGCGGGATCACCCGCATCGATCCGGTCGCATGCATAAGCGAATTGTAACCAGGCGTTAACGGCGAATGCGGCGGGGCGTGGCCAAGGGCTGGCTGGCCTATTCGCCCGCTTCGTCAGGCGCGAAGCTGAGCGCGCCGCTGTTCAGGCAGTAACGCAGGCCCGTGGGCTCTGGACCGTCCGGAAAGACATGGCCAAGATGGCCTTCGCAACGCGCGCAGCGCACTTCGGTGCGAACCATGCCATGCGAGGCATCGCGGCGTTCTTCGACCACATCATCGGCCACCGGCTGGTAAAAGCTGGGCCAGCCCGAACCGCTGTCATATTTGCTGTCCGAACGGAACAGCAACTGCCCGCAGCCGGCGCAGTGATATTCGCCGCTGGCCTTATTCTTCTCGTAAATCCCGGTGAAGGCCCGTTCAGTGCCCGCTTCGCGCAGGATGTAATATTGTTCGGCGCTCAGCCGCTGGCGCCATTCGGTATCGGAAAGATCGAGTTTGTCAGCCATGGCATTCTCCTTGGCGCCAAGAGATACGGCCTGACCGCCCGCCATTCAAGTCGATGCAGGTCAGGCGTTGGGGTCCGAATAATGGCCGGGTGGCTGGATTACGTCCATTCGTTCGGCAAGCAGTGGCCGGAAGCTCGGCCTGCTCTTGAACAGGGCGTACCAGCCCTTGGCCTGTTCATGCCCGTTCCAGTCGATCCCGCCCAGATAATCCGCGACCGAAATCTGCGCAGCGGCGGCCAGATCGGCCAGGCTCATCTGCGGGCCGGCCAGCCATGGGCGGTTGTCGATCAGATAGTCGAGATAATCGAGATGGTCATGCGCCGCCTTCATCGCCTGGCGCAGCATCCCTGAATCGGGCGGGCTGCGATAGACCAGCCGTTTCTTCATCCGTTCATGCAGCAACGGGCCAGTGACATCGGCGTAGAAATTCTCGTCGAACAGGGCGATCAGCCGACGGATTTCAGCCCGCCCGGCCACGGTCCCATTGATCATCGGGTTCTTGTCGACCGTCTCCTCGAAATATTCGCAGATCGCCCGGCTGTCGACCAGCGTGGCCTTGCGTTCGGGATCGTGCAGCACGGGCGTGCGTCCGGCGGGGTTCAGCGCATAGAATTCGTCGCGCTCTTCCCACGGGTTTTCACGCTCAAGTTCAAAGGGGATGCCCTTTTCGCTCAGCAGCAGCCGGACCTTGCGGCTGAACGGGCAGAGGGGAAACTGGAAGAGGTGCCACATGCAGGGGCTTCATGCCCCAAGCGGCATTTCGCGTCCACCGGGGACCGCGTAAATATTCAGTGCAAAACCGGCTCAAACCCCCGATGCGTCAAGCGAGGCCAGGCAATCGGGCATCGCCGCTTCCAATGCGCCGGGCGCGTCCAGTGCGCGGGCCTGATCGTGCATCAGCGCGCTCAACCGGTCACGCCCGATCTGGGCATTGTCCATCAGTTCGGCGCCTGCCCGCACGAAATACTCCCGCCCGCGTTCGGCCAGCCGGGGCCAGCCCAGCGCCGCCGCATCACCGGCGCCCTGGCGTTGTGCGGCCAGCGCGAAGGCCGCCGAACAGCGCAGCAGCGTGGCATGGCGCGGATTGAGCGCGGCAGCGGCATCTTCCGCCACAGCGGGCGCCGGCGCAAGCACGGCCGCCAGAATGGCAAGCGTCAGCGGGAGGCGGGCAGGCGACAGGGCGCGCACGATGCGCATTGTGTGAAGGTCCATTCCCTTCCTATAGCGGCACGATGATGAACCGCAGCAAACTTCGTATCGCATCGTGCAGGCAAGCTGCGTGATTCTGGGGCTGGTTCTGGCGGGTGGGGCGTCCACGCGCTTTGGCAGTGACAAGGCGCTGGCCCAGCTCGACGGGCACAGCCTGATCGCGCTGGCGGTCGATCGCCTGTCCGGCTGGTGCGAACAGGTGGTGATCGCCGGGCGCGAAGCAGGCCCCGCACCCTGCCTTCCTGACTGGCCGCGCCCGGGCATGGGGCCGCTGGGCGGCATTGCTGCCGCCCTCCATCATGCGCGAGATGCAGGCTTTGCGGCGGTGCTGAGCTGCGGGGTGGATTCACCGGGTCTGCCCGATGATCTGCCTGTCATGCTGGACCCTGCGCCTGCCTATTGCGCGGGCCAGCCGGTGATCGGGCTGTGGCCCGTGTCGGCGGCAGGCGCGATCGAGGCGATCCTGGAAGGCGCGGGCCGCCATTCCATGCTGGCCTTTGCGGAACGGATCGGGGCCCGGGCGGTGATGCTGCCTGCCGGGCCAGCCAATATCAACACGCCTGTCGATCTTGCCGCTGCGCGGCGGCGCCCGCTTAGCGGGTAACCTGGAACACCGCGTTATGCGCGCGCCAGTTCGCATTCATCGGCGAAATCAGCTTGCCGCGCGACAGGAACCAGCAGCGTTTCACCTTCACCCCCCGCACGTCCAGCAGATCGCGGAAATCGGCGATGGTCAGGTGATGGATGTTGGGCGTGTCATACCATGTCTGCGGCAGGTTGCGCGTCACCGGCATGCGTCCCTTGGCCAGCAGGTACAGCCGCACCCGCCAATGCGCGAAATTGGGAAAGCTGACAAAGGCCTGCCGCCCCACGCGCAGCAATTCGTCCAGCATCTGATCGGGGCGCTGGGTGGTTTGCAGCGTCTGGCTCAGGATCGCGTAATCGAACGAATCATCAGGATAAAAGGCGAGGTCAGTGTTGGCGTCGCCCTGGATGACCGAAAGCCCCCGGCTGACGCATTGTTCGACCTTTTCCGCATCGATTTCCATGCCGCGCGCATCGACAGCGCGTTCGTCGCGTAGCGCGGCCAGCAGCATGCCATCGCCGCAGCCGACATCAAGCACGCGCGTGCCGGGCTGCACATGGCTGGCGATGAGGGCAAGATCGGGGCGCAGGCTCACTGTTCGAGGAACCCCTTCACCACCCGGTCAAGCGCGGGCACGTCCAGCAGGAAGCTGTCATGGCCAAAGGGCGCGGCCAGTTCGACAAAGCTGACCGGTGCGCCGGCGGCATTGAGCGCATGCACCAGCTTGCGGGACTGGGGCGTAGGATAAAGCCAGTCCGTGTCGAAGCTGATGACGCAGAATTTGGCATGCGTGCGGGCGAAGGCTTCCGCCAGCCGGCCACCCTGTTCTTCCTCCAGGTCGAAATAGCTCATCGCCCGGGTGATATAGAGATAGGAATTGGCGTCGAACCGCCCGGTAAAGCTCAACCCCTGGTGGCGCAGATAGCTTTCCACCTGGAAATCCGCATCGAAACCGAAGCTTTTGGCATCGCGATCCTGCAGGCGGCGGCCGAATTTACCGGTCAGGCTTTCTTCCGACAGATAGGTGATATGCGCGGCCATGCGGGCCAAGGACAGCCCGGCATCGGGCGCCTTGCCGGTGCCGTAATAATTGCCTTCCTGCCAGTCCGGATCGGCCATGATCGCCTGGCGCCCCACTTCCTGGAATGCGATATTCTGCGCGGCCATGGTTGCGGTGCTGGCGATGGCGAGAACGCGATCGGCCATGTCGGGCCAGTTGGCCGCGAGGCTGAGCGCCTGCATCCCGCCCATTGAACCGCCGACGATGGCGTGCAGCCGTTCGATCCCCAGCTCTTTCAGCAGCGCCACATGCGCGCGTACCATGTCGCGAATGGTGATGACCGGAAAGCGCATCGCATAGGGTTTGCCGTCGGCGGCCAGACTGCCGGGGCCGGTCGATCCCATGCAGCCGCCCAGCACATTGGCGGAGAGGACGTAGAAGCGGGTTGTGTCGATCGGCTTGCCCGGCCCAACCATGCGGTCCCACCAGCCCGGCTTGCCGGTAATGGGGTGGGGGCTTGCCACATGCTGGTCGCCGGTGGTGGCATGAGCGACGAAGATCGCATTGTCGCGGGCCGGGTTCAGCGTGCCATAGGCTTCATAGGCGATTTCCACGCCATCCAGCCGCTGCTCGCCATCCAGCGGCAGAGGTTCGGGCAGCGTCACGGTTCCGTGATTGCTTATGATCGAGGCGGTGGCCATTGCGATTGCGACTTGGGGCGTGGCTGGCGCGCTGTCAATCGCCCCCGCGCACGCCCGGCTGACGACGCGATCGCATCGCAAGGCTGTCAATCGGCGCGGAACAGCGCTATGCGCCCGCGCGTGATGGATAACGCACCCACAGCCAAACCCTGGATCGAAGCGATCCATGCTTATGTTCCGGGCAAATCGCGTGCCGGGGACGGGCGGCCGCTGATCAAGCTTTCGGCCAATGAAAACCCGCTGGGCACCAGCCCCGCCGCACTGGCTGCGATCGCTGACGCGGCCGGTCCCGATCTTTACCCGGATCCCGATTCTGCCACCTTGCGGGCAGCGCTGGGCCGGGTGCACGGTATCGACCCGGCGCGGATCGTATGCGGCGCGGGCTCTGACGAACTGCTCAATCTCGCCGCGCAAGGCTATGCCGGGCCGGGGGACGAGGTGATCTACGTGCGCTACGGCTTTTCGGTCTACGATATCGCCGCGCGCCGCTGCGGGGCGACCCCAGTAATTGCACCCGATGCGGATTACGGCACGGATGTGGACGCGCTGCTGGCGCTGGTGACGGAGCGGACGCGGGTGGTGTTCATTGCCAATCCCAACAATCCGACCGGCAGCTTTCTGCCCAGGGGCGAAGTGGCGCGGTTGCATGCGGGCCTGCCAAAAGACGTGCTGTTCGTGCTCGATCAGGCCTATGCCGAATATCTCCGGCCCGAAGATGATGACGGCGGGCTGGCGCTGGCCGCCGCGCATGACAATGTGCTGGTCACCCGCACCTTTTCCAAGATTTACGGGCTGGCCGGGCAGCGCATCGGCTGGGCCACAGGCGCGCCGGGGCTGATCGCCACGCTCAATCGCATTCGCCTGCCCTTCAATGTCGGCAATACCGCGCTGGCGATGGGCACGGCGGCGCTGGCCGATCAGCAATTCGTGGCCAGTTCGCGCGATCACAATCTGGCGGAACGCGCGCGCTTTGCCGCCGAAGTCGCGGCGATGGGCAATCATGGTCTGCGTCCGGTGCCGAGCGAGGCGAATTTCGTGCTGGTGCTGTTCGAAGGCGCGTTGAGCGCGGAGGCCGCGCATGACGGGCTGATGCAGCGCGGCTATGCCACGCGCTGGCTGCCCGGGCAGGGCCTGCCGCACGGGCTGCGCATTACCATCGGCACCACGGCGCAGATGGACGATATTCTGACGGGGCTGCGCGAAATGGCCGAAGCCGCGCGATGAACCAGCCTCTCGCCTGTGTCGAACGCGTCGCCATCATCGGCCTCGGGCTGCTGGGCGGATCGATCGGCCTTGCCATTGCCGAACATCTGTCCGGCGTCACCACTGCGGGCTATGACGCGGACCCGGCGGTGCGCACCCGCGCGGCAGAGCGTGGCCTGGCCAACGATATCTGCGATACCGCCGCTGGCGCGGTCGCGGGCGCTGATCTGGTTATCCTGTGCGTTCCGGTGGGGGCGATGGGCGCTGCGGCAGGCGAAATCGCGGCCAGCCTTGCACCGGGTTGCATCGTCAGCGATGTCGGTTCGTCGAAACAGAGCGTGAAGGAAGCCCTGCACAAGGCGCTGCCCGGCGCAGCGATCATCCCCGCGCATCCGGTGGCGGGCACGGAACACAGCGGGCCGGACGCTGGTTTTTCCAGCCTGTTCCACAATCGCTGGTGCATTGTCACCCCGGATGACCAGACCGATCCGCGCCAGTTGACCCGGCTGGTTGCCTTCTGGGAAGCTCTGGGCGCCAATGTCGAGTTGATGAGCGCGGAACATCACGATCTGGTGCTGGCGGTGACCAGCCATATTCCCCATCTGATTGCTTATACGATCGTGGGCACCGCTTCCGATCTGGAAGAGGTGACGCAGAGCGAAGTCATCAAATATTCGGCCGGCGGGTTTCGCGATTTCACGCGCATCGCCGCCTCCGATCCGGTGATGTGGCGCGATGTCTTCCTCAGCAACCGGGAAGCGGTACTGGAAATGCTGGGCCGGTTTACGGAGGATCTGACCGCGCTGCAGCGCGCGATCCGCAGCGGCGATGGCGATGCGCTGTTCGATGCCTTCACCCGCACCCGCGCCATCCGCCGCTCGATCATCGAGCAGGGACAGGATGACGCGCGGCCCGATTTCGGGCGCTCCGACCACGGCGATTGATAGCCCGACGGCAGCGGGCGTCAGTCGTTCAGTTCATTGATCGCGGCATGGACCCGCGCCTCGATTTCGGCGCGCGACAGGCCGGGCGGGATCGGCTCGCCAATCCGCAGGGTGATCGTGCCCGGTTGCTTCCACAGCCGGTGGTAAAGCGGGCCGCTGTTGACCGCCACCGGCACCACTGGCAGCCCCGCGATCTTGTACAGCCCGGCAAAGCCCGAACGCAGCGGCGGCCGCTGCCCGTGCGGCACACGCGTGCCTTCGGGAAAGATCGCCAGCGGCCTGCCGGTCTGCGCGAATTTGCGTGCGGCCTTGCCCATCGCGCGCAATGCGGTCGCGCCCTGTTCGCGCTCCACCGGAATCAGTCCGTAATAGCGCGCGGCGCGGCCCCAGGCAGGGATTTTGAACAGTTCAGCCTTGGCGAAGACGACCGGGCGGGGCAGATAGTGCGGCAGTTCCAGTGCTTCGAAGAAACTCTCATGCTTGATCGCATAAAGCGCCGGACCATCGGCGAGTTTCCCTTCGACCCGGACCTGAATCCCCGCCAGCCGCATGCAGGCGCGGTGCCAGACGGTCCAGAAGCGGACGATGGAGAACAGTCCGGCGCCGCCGATCATCGCTGACCCGACCGCGACGATGACCAGCCCCACGGTGAGCGGGTAGAAGGCAATGTAGAACAGGATCGACCGGAAAGCGGCGATCATGCGCCGGTTTCCAGCATTCCGGTGTAGCGGGAAAGCCCGCTTGCCAGCAGCTTGTTATATTCGAGAAACAGGATGCGCAGCGAGGGGCGCGAGGGCACCGCATCGCGCACCAGCGTGACGCCTTCGGGCAGGGCGTGTTCCAGTTCCCCGGCGGCACGGCGCATGTGCCAGTCGGCCGTGACCAGGCGCAGGCTCTTGTACCCGTTCTTCCTGACCCAGGCCGCGGTTTCGCGCGCATTGCCGCGCGTGTCGACCGCCGCGAATTCCAGCGTGATGCAGCAACGCATCAGGCGGCGTTCGACCTTGTATTCCGCCGCGAATTCGCGCGGCTTGACCTCGGGGTCGACCCCGCTCACCAGCATTTGCCGCGCCTGCTCCTGGCGCAGCACTTCCAGCCCGCGGGCGATGCGCCCGTCACTGCCGGTCGGCACGACCACTGCATCGGTCTTGATGTCTTCCGCCGGGCCGGGCAGCGCAAAGGCAAAGCCGAGGAAGCTGAACAGCCAGACAAGCACCGCCCCGGCGGCAAGCCGCGCGATCACAGCATGCGCCTTAGTGCGGCGAGGACGGTGAAGCGCGCGGTCAGCGTTGCCAGCACGATCCCCGCCACCGGGACCAGCGCCAGGATCGCCCAGTCCATTACGCCCAGCCCGCCACCGTCGATCATCCCCGAACCAAGCGCGGCAAAGCGTTGCGCCAGCAGGAATACCGCGATCAGCCCGATCGCCAGCCCCGCACATCCGCCCAGCAGCGCATCGCGTGCGACCGAGCGCTGGAAAATGCGGGCGATCTGCGCATCCGTGCCGCCCAGGTGATGCACCACCTCGATCGTTTCGTGATTACTGCCCAGCGCGGAGCGGGCGGCAAGCCACACGGCGGCGACACTGGCCAGCGCCAGCAGCGCGATCAGCGCCAGCGCCAGCCATTGCAACGATGAAATGGCGGCAAACACCGGGCCAAGCCAGTCCGCCTGCGCATCGATCCGAGCCGACGGAGCGGCGCCGGCCAGGGCGGTGCGCAGCTCGCCAAGGCGTTGCGGGGTGATGGTTCCGGACAGGCGCAGGTCGATCAGCGCCGGAACCGGGATGGCCGCGTCGCCGCTGGCGGCATCGCCCAGCCAGGGTTCAATCAGCCGGTCCAGCTCGGCATCAGGCACCACCCTGATCGCGCTTACCCCCGGTTTTCCGGCCAGCGCCGTGGCGGCATCGGTCGCCTGGCGGGCGCGTTCGGCGGGATCTGCCTCCACGATCTGCACGGTGACACCGCCCGACAGCTCGGCCCTGGCCGCCTGCGCCAGATTGTTCAGCGCCAGCCCGCCCGCCGCCGCGATCGAGGTCAGCGCGATCATGATGGCGATGACCCAGGGCATCGGCCCGGCCAGCCGGGCCTGCGGCAGCAGCTGCGATCCACGCTCGCCGGACAGGCCGGAGAAGCCGCGCGCAATCGCGCGGGCGATGACCGGCGGCGACTTCACGACAGGGCCGCCTGGCGGCGCGGGGGATAGCGCAGCGCCCCGGTGGGGTCGCTCAGCCGCCCCTTGTCGAGCCGCATGATCAGCGAATCCGGTACTTTCTTGAGCAGGTGCAGATCGTGCGTCGCCACCACCACGGTCGTCCCCAGCCGGTTCAGCGCCTCGAACAGGCGCAGCAGCTTGAGCGCCATCTCGGGATCGACGTTGCCGGTCGGTTCGTCGGCCACCAGCATGTCAGGCCGCCCGATCACCGCGCGCGCAGTCGCCACGCGCTGCTGTTCGCCGCCTGACAGCGTGGCGGGGCGGGCATCCGAACGCCCGGCCAGTCCGACCCATTCCAGCATGTCGGCGACCGGCTTTTGCAGATCCTGTTCGGTTACCCCGGCCACGCGCAGCGGCAGCGCGATATTATCGAATGCGGAGAGATGAGGGATCAGGCGGAAATCCTGAAACACCACCCCCAGGCGGCGGCGCAGGCCGGGTAGCCGGTCACGCGGCAGGGTGATGATGTCCGTGCCGAACATGCTGATCATCCCGCGCGACGGGCGCTGGGCGAGGTACAGCAGCTTGAGCAGGGATGTCTTGCCCGCGCCGCTGGCCCCCGTCAGGAAATAGAAGCTGCCAGGATAAAGCGTGAAGGAAACGTCGCTCAACACCTCCTTGCCGGTGCCATAGCGCAGCCCGACATTGCTGAACTGGACGATATCCTCGCCGTTTCCGTTCATCGGGCGTTCCATTGGCCGCTCGTGGCGGTGCAGGTGTGAATGGCGATCATGCTGCGCGGCCTATAGCGGTCAATCGATGTGGAAAAAAGGCATGCTGAACTGCGCAGTGTCAGCCTGACTCTTGTTGCTGCGCCTGCAGCATGCTTAGTAGCCCGAATGATTATCGCCTGCCCAGCCTGCCAGACGCGCTATGTTGTCCTTGACAGCGCCATCGGCGTGGACGGGCGCACGGTGCGCTGCGCCAAATGCCGCCACAGCTGGTTTCAGGGCGGGCCGCACATCGATGGCCCGCCGGAACCCGTAGCCGCTCCTCCTCTGCCCCCCGTGCAGGCGCCGCCTCCGCCCGCCCCGCCTCCGCCAGCTCCGCGCGTGGAGGAACAGGAAGAGGATGACCTTGCGCCGGTTGCGGAGCCCCCGTCACCCGTGGCGGAGCCGCCTGCCCCGCCCGAATTTGCCGAACGTCATGACGCGGAACCTGTGGAAGAAGCGGTTGAGGACGAATATTCGCAGTTCGAGCATGAACCGCCATTTCGCGGGCGGCGCAACTGGCTGAAGCTTTGGACGGTCGCCGCCGCCATCTTTGCTGCGGTCGCGCTCGCCATCGTGGCGGCGGTCAGCTATTGGGGCCTGCCGGACTGGGTGCCGGTCAGCCGCCCCACCTTTGCCCAGGCGCAGCCCGATCTCCAGCTGGAATTCCCGCCTGACAAGCAGGATCGCCGGACCTTGCCCAATGGCACGGAATTTTTCGGTGCCAGCGGCACGGTCACCAATCTGGGCAGTTCGACTCACAGCGTGCCGCCGATCCTGATCGTGCTGCGCGATGCGCGTGAACGCATTGTCTACAGCTGGGAAGTGCGCCCGCCCAAGCCGACGCTTGCCCCCGGCGAAAGCGTTTCAATCAATGAAGCAGTCACTGATGTGCCGCGTTCCGCCGAATTCGCGGAAATCGGCTGGAAACCGGGCTGAGTTCAGTCAAATTCGAAAGTCACCCGCAATCCGTTGCCGGTGCGCTGATAATGCGTGGCGGGCTGGGCGCTGCGCTTGGCGGCGGCATCCATCGCGGCAAAGCTGGTCCGTTAGGCGCGCGTAATTTCAACCGCAGCGCTCGCCCCTGCCCGGGTTTGCACACCATTGGGCGCGTCGGGCGCCAGCACCGCCGGACCGCCCGCTGCGGCCAGCAGCAGCGCCGCGGCCAGGCTCATTGCGTCCGCTCCGGCCCGTCAGGGGAGCGCGCGGCGAAGGCTGCGGCAAGGACTGGGACAGGGCAGGAAATCCGGCAGGTCATGCCGCAATGGTTGACGCGCGATTAACCCTTTGCGCAAGCGATCGGTTAAGCCCGTCTCGGAGCGGGACGGTCGTATGCGGAGTGGTGAAGGCGTGATCTGCGCATTGGCATGCAAGGGGCGCTTGCAGGGTGCAGGGGGCTTTGCTAAGGGCGCGCTCCTACCCCGCAGGGGCCGGTCTTCGGCCCTTGTCGATTTTGCGGTCGTGGCGGAACTGGTAGACGCGCAACGTTGAGGTCGTTGTGGGCGAAAGCCCGTGGAAGTTCGAGTCTTCTCGACCGCACCAGACAGTCAGCAGCAGACACTGATCCTCGCCTTCGGGCGGAGCATGACGGGGCGAGCGGTGCGGTCATCCGCGAATACATCTGGCTGGGCGACACAGTGATTGCTATGGTGGATGGCATGGCAAGCGCGCCTGCATACAGCTTCGTGCATACGGGGCATCTGGCGGAACCCCTGCTGGTTGCCGATGCGGCGGGCGCGGTGGTCTCCTCCATCACGCGCGATCCGTGGGGCAATGCCATCCTGCTGGCGCAGAGGCCGCAAAAGAACGCAGAGAATATGGGCGCGGCGTGCAGCAAGTGATCATGAGGGTAAGCGCGTGGCGCGGCTGGATTGCCGCCTGCGCGGGAATGACGCAATGAGCCATGAGTTTCGGGTGCGGTATGCGTAACCCCCAGAGCAACCCATCCTCGCCCGCCAAGTCTGCCCGTCAGATCGTTTTCCTGCATGGTTGCGGCCTGCCCGCCCGCCCGGATGAACCGGTATCGCCGCGTCTCCGCCGCTCGCTGCAGTTGGGGTGGGCAAGCGGATTTTCCCTGTCCTGATGTGTCCGATATCTCCGATTTGGGCCCCCGCCCCTCAGTCGATGCGCAGCCAGCCCGCGATGCACCGCGAAAGGCCCGGCAGCGCGGCCAGCCGTGCCAGCCATGGTCCGCCCCGCGCACTCACGCCCGCAGCGGTGATCGCCTGCGCCAGGGCGAGGCGCGGGCGAAGCCGTGCGGCCATGGCTTTGCGGAAGCGTTCGGCCCCGCCTGCGCCGTGCGCCAGCCAGTGCTGCACCGCCAGCTCAGCGCTGGCCAGGGCAATGCCTATCCCCTCCCCGGCGAGCGAGGGGATGACCCCGGCCTGATCGCCCAGCCGGAACAGGCCGGGTGCACCCCGGCCGGCATACCAGCCATAGGGCACCTGCCCGATGGCATCGACGCGCGGCTGCCCCGGCAAGGCGGCCATGCGCAGGCCGAGCGGCCCGGCCCGGCCGGCGAGTTGATCGAACAGGCGCAGCGGATCGCCTCCGGCCTCGGCAAGGCGGCGCTTGCGCAGGGCGAGGCAGAGATTGGCGCTGCCATCTTCCTGCAGCACTATCCCGGCATAGCCGCCCGGAAACAGGTGCATCTCGATCGTGCCCGTCAGCTCTGCCGCCATGGCAGCGGGAGGGGCAAAGCGGGTGCGCAGGCCGAGGAAGGGGTTCTGCCCGGCGGCGGCGCGGGGCCGCCGGGGCAGGCCGCGCAGGTCATGCTTGCCGGTGGCCAGAAAGATGCTGTCCGCGCGCAGCGCCCGCCCGTCATCCGCGCGGAAGGCGCCCTCTTCATGGCGCACGGTGGCATGCCGGATCTCTGCGCCGAGCGCACGGGCGCGGTCAAGCAGCAGGCTGTCGAGCCTGCGCCGCGAGAGGCCCATGGCCGCTGCGGGCAGGCTGCCCGACCATTCCTGTGTGCCCGCGGTGATGCGTAGCCGCCGGACCGGGTGACCGCCCGCTTCACCGGGGGCAAGGCCCAGTGCCTGCAGGCGTTCAAGCGTCCGCCAGCTGAGGAAGCCGCCGCACAATGCGTCACCCGGCGTTGCCTGCCGTTCGTAGACGATGGGGGCTATGCCGTTGGCGAGCAGCAGGATCGCTGCGGCGGAACCGGCCGGGCCGGCGCCCACGATGATCGGCGGCGCTTCGTTCATGCCCGGCTGAAGGCGAAGCCTTCGGCGGCGAGGCCCGGCCCGAAGGCCATGGCGATGCCTGCCGCATGGCGCGGCCGGGCCATGATCTCGGCCAGCACGAACAGGATGGTGGCCGAAGACATGTTGCCGAAGCCGGCCAGGACCGAACGTGAGGGGCGAAGCGCCGCAGGGTCAAGCGCCAGCCCGCCCTCCACCGCATCGACAATGGTGCGCCCGCCCGGGTGAACGGCCCAATCGAGCATGGCCGCGTCCTGTCCGGCCAGCAGCACTTCGCGCAACTCCGGTTCCTGCAAGGCCTCCGCGATGCGTGCGGGAACCTCGCCTGACAGGATCATGTCGAACCCCGTATCGCCGATCGTCCACTGGATCAGCGCATCGCTGGCGGGCAGGGTGGTGCAGAAGAAGCGGTCAAGCCGCGTACCGCCCGGCCCGGCGCAGACCAGCGCTGCCGCCGCGCCGTCGCCGAACTGCATCGCGCCCAGCAGTACCTCCAGCCCGGAGCCTGACGGCAGGTGCAGCGAACACAGCTCCACCGTCACCACCAGGACACGCGCCTGCGGGTCCGACCGGACGATATGATGGGCCACGCGCAGCGCCGCGATGCCGGCATAACAGCCCATGAAGCCCACCAGCGTGCGTTCGATGGCGGGGGAAAGGCCCAGCCTGCGGGCGATGATCTGGTCAATCCCGGGTGCAACAAAGCCGGTGCAGCTGGCGACCACCAGATGCGTGATGCCACCAAGCTCTGCCTGCCGGGAAAGGTCCGCAATCGCGGCGAGCGCCAGTTCGGGCGCCTCGCGGGTGTAGATCTCCATGCGCCGGGCGGTGGACGGGGCGGGGCGGGCGCGGAAGAACCCTTCGGCGCTGGTCGATGAGCGGCTGGCCCCATCGCCTGCCAGCACGGACCAGCGATGATCGATGCCCGAACGCCTGGCCATGCGCGTGAACAGCGCCCGTTCGCGCGACTGGCCCATCTGCTCCTCGGCCCAGCGGACATAGTCCTGATGCACGTCGTGCTCCGGCACCGCCTTGCCGATGGCCTGGATATGAGCCGCTGCATGCTGCACGATCGCTTGCGTCCTTCCGGAATGGCTGGCTGCGCAGCGACCATCGCCTGCTGCCAGTGACTCACTTCACCAATCATGCACCATTATCGGCGCGGGCGCATTGGCCCAGGCTGAACCATGCCCGGTTATTGCGGCGGGGCCGTCAGCCGCGCAACCGTTCGACTGACAGCCTGAAGGGAATGTGGCGGCGAATACGAACGCCGTCGCGCGCAATTCCCGCATCTTCCAGTATCGGGCGCCATTCGTCCGCCCGGATGGACCGCGCTATGGAGAGCGTTCCATCCTCGCGCACGATGCGATGCACGCGCATCAGCCGCGCCAGCAGGGGAAAGGCGCAGTAGGCGATGACGTGCCGGTCGAGATCGCTGACCAGCCAGCCGCAACGCGCTTCATCCTCCATGAAGCGCAGGAAGGCGCGCAGCTGGTCCATGCTCATATGATGAGCGACCTGGCTGCTGATGATGAAGTCGAAACGCCCGGCCAGCGCCTGGTAATCGCCGGTCAGGAAGTCGATCGTTGGATCAGCGGGGGTTGCCGCGCGGGCGATCTGCCGGCTCAGGGGATTGAGATCGGTCCCGATCAGCTGCGCTGCGATCCCGCGCCTGCCTGCCCATGCGGCGATGGCGCGCAACATGTCGCCATGGCCGAAGCCGACGTCGAGCAGGCTGAAGGAGGTCATGTGCCGTGTCGCACGGCTCAGGAAACGCAGGGTTGGCCGCACTGTCAGCGTCCAGCGATTGACGCGCGAAAGATCGGCAAGAACGGCGGCATAGACCAGGGGGTCGATGGCCGGATCGTCCATCTGTTCGGGTTCGAAGGATCGCGTCGACAGGTCTCGCATCGTCACCTCCGCCGCGGCAGGGCGCAGGCGGCGGCAGCTATCCTCCTGCGGGAGATGCGTGGGTATGACGGTGGCGGCACACTGTCAAACAGACAGGCGCGGGCTCACCCTCCGGCGCTCACCGCGAAGCGCTCACAGCTTGGGCAGGGTAACACCGCGCTGGCCCATGTACTTCCCCGCGCGTTCGGCATAGCTCGTCTCGCACGGTTCATTGCCTTTCAGAAACAGGAACTGGCATGCTCCTTCATTGGCGTAGATCTTCGCGGGCAGTGGCGTGGTGTTTGAAAACTCCAGCGTCACATGGCCTTCCCAGCCAGGTTCGAGCGGAGTGACATTCACGATGATGCCGCAGCGGGCATAAGTGCTCTTGCCCAGGCAGATCACCAGCACATCGCGCGGTATGCGGAAATACTCAACCGTGCGGGCGAGAGCAAAGCTGTTGGGCGGGATCACGCAGACGTCCGTCTTGCGGTCGACGAAGCTGTTGGCCGCGAAGTCCTTGGGGTCGACCACGGCCGAATCGACATTGGTGAAGATCTTGAACTCGTCCGCCACGCGCGCGTCATAGCCATAGGAGGAGAGTCCGTAGGAAATGCAGCCGTCACGGCGCTGCGCCTCGACGAATGGTTCGATCATCCCGCTATGGCGGGCCTCGTTGCGAATCCAGCGATCACTGAGAATGGACATGACCCGTCATCCCCCATGCGCCAGCGGCGGGCAAGACCGTGCGGGTCAATCAGCGTGGTATTGGCGGAACCAATCCACAAATTTCGGCACGCCTTCCTCGATCGAGGTGGTGGGGGCATAGCCAAGGTCGCGGGCGATTGCTGTGATATCGGCATAGGTGCGGTGCACGTCGCCCGGCTGCATGTCGAGCATGTCCAGCTCCGCCTTGCGACCGCAGGCCTCTTCCAGCAGGCCGATCACCTTCATCAGCGGTTCCGAGCGATGATTGCCGATGTTGTAAAGCGCATGCGGCTTGACGCTGCCGCCTGCCTTTTCCGCGCCGTCGTCAGCAGGCGGGTGATCCAGTGCGGCGATGACGCCCGCGATGATATCGTCGATATAGGTAAAATCGCGATACATGTCGCCATGATTGAAGACCGGGATCGGCTTGCCGGACAGGATGTTGGCCGTGAATTTCCACAGCGCCATATCCGGCCGTCCCCAGGGGCCATAGACGGTGAAGAATCGCAGCCCCGTCAGCGGCAGGCGATAGAGATGCGCGTAAGTCTCGCTCATCAACTCGTCGGCACGCTTGGTCGCGGCATAGAGCGAGACCGGGTGATCGGCCCGGTCTTCCACCGCGAAGGGCAGCTTGGCGTTGCCGCCATAGACTGAACTGGAACTGGCATAGACCATGTGATCGACCCGCGCGTGGCGCGCGAGTTCCAGCAGGTTGAGGTGGCCCGCCAGGTTGGACTGGACATAGGCATGGGGGTTTTCCAGCGAATAGCGCACCCCGGCCTGCGCGCCCAGGTGCACGATCCGGTCGAATCCGAGCCCGTGCAGCGCGGATTGCAGCCCCGCCATGTCGGCAAAGTCGAGGTGCAGGAAAGTGAAGCGATTGCCGCCTTGTTGCGAGAGCCGCTGGCGGCGCGCCTGTTTGAGCGCAACCGGGTAATAATCGTTCAGATTGTCCACGCCGATGACCGTGTCGCCCCGGCCCAGCAGCTTTTCCGCCAGCGCGGCACCGATGAAGCCGGCAGCGCCGGTAACCAATACACGCATGGACGACGGTCCCTTCCCTTCGATACGAACAAGGATAGCGCGATTGCCACGAAAGTCCTAAGAAATCGCCTGCTTGTCGCGCCGATTGGACAAGCGGCCTCAGATGCTGGCACAATCGGCGGCGCAACAGGAAGGATCGTTCCAGTGACCATTACCGTGCACCAGTTTCCCTGCCTGTCGGACAATTACGGCTATCTCGTGCGCGATGACGAAAGCGGCAAGGTGGCCTGCATTGACACGCCCGATGCCGAAGCGATCATTGCGGCCGCCGCGACCAGAGGCTGGGGCATCGACCTGGTGCTCAACACGCACTGGCACCCTGATCACGCCGGGGCAAACGCCGCGATCAAGGAACGCTTCGGCGCTTGCCTGGCAGGACCGGAAGAAGTGCGCGCGCATTATCCGCTCGATCATGCGGTGAAGGATGGCGACACTGTTTCGCTCGGTGAAACCCGCTTTGAAGTGCTTGACACCGGGGGCCACACGCTGGGCCATGTCTGCTACTATTCCGCGCCGGACCGCACCATCTTCGTCGGCGACACGTTGTTCCCCCTGGGTTGCGGGCGCGTATTCGAAGGCACGCCGCAGCAGATGTGGGCCAGTCTGTCGCGCCTCGCCGCACTGCCGGAGGATACGGTGGCGTACAGCGCGCATGAATATACGCTCGCCAACGCCCGCTTTGCCGAGACGGTGGACAAAAGCGAAGTGCTGATGCGCCGGATCGCTCTGGTGGAGGAACTGCGCCTGCAGGGATTGCCGACCGTGCCCACCACGATTGGCGAGGAAAAGGCGACGAACCCCTTCTTCCGCGCGCCGATGCTCTCACCCGAACCGGATCCGGCACTGGCCTTTGCCGATATCCGCGCCCGCAAGGATGGCTTCAAGGGTTGAAATCGGCGGTCCGCATGGCTTCTTCGCGGTGCAGCTGGCGCAGTGTGTAGCGCACCATCAATCCCATGGTCAGGTAGAAGACGGCACCGCCCAGAGCCACCGCCCAAGCAATTCCCGCGGCACCGTTCGATTCGACAAAAGCGACAAGCGCAATGCTCAGCGCCGTAATGGCAATCAGTTGCGCGATCAGGCCGTAGCGTGCACGGCCAGTCGAATGCAGCACGGGTTCGAACGCGACGCTGGCCAGTTCGAATGAAGCGCCGATGGTAAGGGGAATCATCACCGCATAGCCGGCGCGGAAGGCATCGCCGCCGATAAGTCCCAGCAATTGGGCCCCTGCCGCGATCGCCAGCACAACCACCAGCGCGCCAGCGGCCCCCGCGATCAGTGTGGTCTGGATCGCGAGGCGGCTGAATTCCGAAGCTTCCGCTGCCACCCGCGCCCTGGCGATTTCCGCATAGACTGCACGGGTGAGCAGGGCGGACAGCTTGCCCAGCGCCTGGCTGAGCTGTTGGGCAAGCCGGTAAAGACCGGCCGCCTTGGTGCCGACAAAGTAACCGACCGCCAGCAGTGGCCCGTCCCGCTTCACCGCAGCCAGCGTGGCATTCGCATAAGTGACCCAGAAAAACATTATGATGCCCGGGTTTTCATCCAGCGCCTTGCGCCAATGGCGCAGATGGCCGAAGCGAACGGACTGCGGTGCCAGCCGCCGGGCCATGATCCAGTATGCTAGCGCTTCGAGCAGATCCACGATCGCCCAAGCGACAAGGAAGCGCAGCAGTGTGGGCTCTGTTA
Source organism: Caenibius sp. (assembly GCA_030830695.1). Taxonomy (GTDB): domain Bacteria; phylum Pseudomonadota; class Alphaproteobacteria; order Sphingomonadales; family Sphingomonadaceae; genus JACKKV01. Next base: position 19,377 of record JAURML010000134.1, read on the forward strand.
GCCAGATGGCGACGGCTGCGCCGAGACGGCCAAGGGGGACAATTGCTTCCACATAAACTGCGACATCGAACCGATCAAGCGCCCGAACGATTCCGGTTGGCGCAGAAACCAACGCCCAGAGCATGGCGCAGTTGAAATAGAATGCGGTGTCGATCAGGGCCGGGTTCAGATCGAGCGCGACACTGAAATGATAAAAGACCACATAGGCAATGCCACATCCCATCGCTGCGCCCAGCACATCGAGCACGCCGCATAGCATGCCGAGCCGACCAAAGGCGGACCAGTTCCTTGCATGCACATGTTCGGCGCCATAGCGTACCACCACGCGCCAGGTCTGGAATCCGGCGATGGCAATCAGTGCCTGTGCAGTGCCGAAAATCAGCGAAAAATGACCAAAACCCTTAAGGCCGAGCGAGCGTGTCAGGATTACGAGGTAAAGCACGCTGCACAGCGCGCCAAAACCCTTGCCTCCCAGAAGCCACATGGTGTTGGTCAATACCCGCCCGAGCAAACCGTCCGGGGCAATGGATGTTCTTCGAGCGGCAGCCATCGAACTTCATTTGGACGAGCCGGTCGAATTGCGCAAGCACAGGCGTGGCTTCCCGCAGCCGTTGCGATGAACGCGCGCATTGCCTAAGGGCGCAGGGATGATCGAACACGCCATCCTCCTCAGCGCGGGCCAGGGCTCGCGCATGCTCCCGCTCACGGCTGAACGGCCCAAGTGCCTGATCGAATTTTCTGGCCGTTCGTTGCTCGAATGGCAGATAGAGATGCTGGCCCGCGGCGGGGTGAAGCGGATCGATGTCGTCACCGGCTTCATGACCGATATGGTGGATGCGGTGATCGCCGGTGTCCAAGATCCCCGGGTCAAGGTGCGCAGCTGCTTCAACCCGTTCTACAAGGTGGCGGATAATCTGGGCTCGTGCTGGATCGCGCGCGAGGCGATGAAGGGCGATTTCCTGATCCTCAACGGCGACACGCTGGTTTCCGAAGAACTGGTGCAAAAGGTGCAGCAAGGATCGCCATGGCCGATCGCCGTGACGGTCGATGTGAAGCCGACCTATGACAGCGATGACATGAAGGTCACGCGCGAGACTGACGGTCGCCTGTCGCGGATCGGCAAGACGCTCACAGCAGCCGAAAGCAACGCCGAATCCATCGGGTTCCTCGCCTTCCGCGGAGAAGGTTCGGCTCTGTTCCGCGATGCGGTGCGCGCGGCCATGCGCACGCCCGAAGGGGTGCAGCACTGGTATCTGAAGGTGATTGACAGTCTGGCCACCACTGGCAAGGTCGGGACCCTATCGATCGAAGGGATGGGCTGGGCCGAAGTCGATTTTCTCAATGACATTGAAACTGCCACCAGTCTGACTGACGGCTGGGCCTGACCGGCCGGGTCAGGCAAAGGCCGCTTTCAGCCAGCTGACAAGAGCCGCCTGATCCTCACCTTCCAGCGCGATCGCCTGGCCCAGCTCCGGTAGCCTGGGCCAGCCTGCGTCAATGAATTCGCGCCCGCCCCAGGTGCGCGCGCCGTCATAACGCGGAATGACGTGGAAATGGACGTGAGGATCGACCATCATCAGCATCAGATAGTTGAGCTTCGAATAGGATACGGCCTTGCCCAGTGCGCGTTCGATGGCGGCGGTAGCCTTTGCCAGTTCGGCATGAGCGGCGGCAGGAAGATCCCCGAATGCAGTCACCTCGGATTTGGCGGCCAGGACCAGACTACCCAGAGTGGGCTGAGCGGGCCGGGCAAGTACCACCCAGTGCTCGAACTCGGTCACCAGCGTTGCGGGCCAGCCGAATTTGCGGAGCGTTTCGTTCATCCTCTTTTCTCTTCCAGCCAAGTGCCGATGGCCTCCCCGCCCCTTGCGCGCATCATCGCCTGCGCCAGCCGCACGCCATGCACCGCGCAGGAAATGGCGGTCCACCATGCAACGGCGATCAGGCCGATGTCAGGCCGGGCGAACAGGGTGGCTACGAACAGGATCACCATATTCGGATTGCGGCGCGCTGTGACCAGGCGAAAGCGGCTGTCGAACCGTTCCCAGACATGAAGATGAATGCCGCCGTAAAGGCGCATGAAGGCCCCTTCGATCAGGCGCTGGATGACATAGCCGCCAAGGATGACCCCCATCACCCACAGGAATGTCGGAGTGGAGTATGCCAGCCCCCAGCTGCCCAGTCCCATCGCCCAGGCCCACCACCAGAAGGGCGGGTGCAGTAGATCGATGCCGTGATCGAAGATATTGCCCCACCAGCTTGAGGTGATGGTGCAGCGCGCCAGCTTGCCGTCCACCGTGTCCAGCACCATGAATACGAAGCCCGCCGCCATCCCTTCCCAGTACCGGCCCTGCCAGAACAGGAAGAACGCCCAGACGCACAGCGCTGCCCCGATCGCAGTCACCATGTTCGGGCTCATCCGCAGGGCAGCGGCAAGCCGGGTGAGGTGGAAAGCCAGGCCCGGCCACAGATATCTGGTCAGCAGGTCAGTCACCCCCTTGTAGGAAGCGTCATAGCTCGCCCGTTCGGCCTCGGCCCGGCTTTGCGGGGTCAGCCGGATGGCAAAGGGTCGCTCGACCTTGCGCAGCTGGGCGTTGTAGAATTCGGGGCGGGTGGCCAGGTCAACCATTTCGGTGCCTCCGTCCACCCCGATCACGAAATCCTCCCCATGCGTGAAACTCTTGTCGGGGTGCCGGAGCGCCAGCCGCATCAGCAGCGGATCGAAGGCATAGATCAGGTTGACACGCAAGGCGCGGCCCTCGGGAGGCTGGATTCTGGCGGCGCAGGCAAGGCGGCGCACCCGTTCGGCATTGTCCATCCCCCAGATCGGGGCCTGAGCTAGGCCTTGGGCTTCCAGCCAGTCAGGTGTGTCAGCTTTGGTCAAGCGCGCGCTCCCTTTTTGTCAAGCACCCCCCTCAAATGATCGCCAAGCCGCAGTGCCATAGCCACGATCGTATAAGTCGGATTGGCCCAGCCGCAGGTACTGAACACCGAACTGCCGGCAACGAAAAGATTGCCATAGCCGTGCACTCTACAGTCAGAATCAACCACCCCCGAGGATGGTACGGCGCTCATCCGGGTGCCGCCGACGTGGTGATATCCGGCGATCGGGTGATTGCCGACAGTTGGATCGACCGGCCATTCCGACCCCGCTTCGTTCAGCCAATCGCTGGGCGTAACCTGGCCCATCCCCAATCGCTCCAGTTCCTGACCAAATGTTTCAGCCATGACCCGCGCACTGTGCTTGTCCAGTTCGCTCAGCCGCCAGTCCAGATCTGCCCTTCGCGAACCCAGCGCATCGCGCTGCGCTGACAACAGGACCCGGCTGGCCGGATTGGGTGCCTGCTCGCCGCGCACGATCAGGTAAAGGCTGGTCATGCCAGAAGCTGCGCGAAGTCGCTCCACATTGCTGCGCAACTTGCGGTGAAACCATGCGCGTAATCCGCGATAGGTGTGATCGAGAAAGCGGCCCTTGCGGTCCGGCGAGAGCGAATGCTTGAGATTGTGATACAGCTTGTTGCCCAGCGCCACCCCATGTTTCGGGTCACGCTGAAGCTTGAAAGTCGCAATGTCGTTCAGCGCGCTCTTGCGCTGCTGTACTGCGTTGCCCAGCCGCAATGCTGGCGCGAGTGGGGGGCCGCGGCGTGGAAAGCGCTTCTGATATGCGTCCCAGAGTGCGAATGGTTTGTCCGTCTCTACCTTGCCGATGCGGCCGGTCGGATGTTCCATGAAGAAGCGGCCGACCTGATCATGCACGTTGCCGATGCCCGCAGTCTCCACATCGTCCGAGGCGAGCAGGAGTCGGGCGTTCTCGATTGCCCCACATGCGAGCACAAAATGGTGCGCCTTGGCCCTGCAATTTGCTCCGGAAAGCGACTTAATATCGACATGTTCAACCGTGCGGGCGTCTGGTCCGGCCTGCAGTTTCACCGCATTTGCATGCAGGACCACACGGACGTTCGGAGCGTTGAACAGATCGCGTGTGCGTGAGGCGGTGAAGCGCTCGGCGGCCTCATCGAAGCGCCACAAGGCGGTATCAATTTGCGTCGGGTCGAAGTCGTATGGGTCAATGCCCAGACGCTGCCAGATGTTTTCGCCATTGTCGGTGTCGTTCAGTTCGAAGATCCGGTCTGCCGCGCGGTAATAAGGCTCGATGTCGGCCATTCCGATCGGCCAGCCGCTGTGCGGAACCCAATCCCTGCGTTCAAAGTCGATCGGATCGAGCTTTGCTGCGCGGCCGCCCCAGATCGACACGGTCCCGCCAAAAAAGCGCAAGCGGGACTCTTCAAGATCGTAATACGGCATGCCAACGTTTGCGCCGACATACAGATCCTGAGTGGCTTGTTCAAAATCAAGCCCGCCGCTTTCCAGCAGGATAACGTCATGCCCGGCTGCAGCCAGAATGCGCGTGAGGCATACTCCGGCTGCGCCTGCGCCAATGACGCAAATATCGCCGGGGTTGCCCAGTGCTTGCGCATCGCTGCGCAGGTCGATCAGCATTGTGCCGCCTCCGGTTACCGTCTTACGCCGTGCGGGCCTGCCCGACGAAACTTTGCTGCCACCAGCAGCTGAACATGGCGATCGCATAAAGGATGCGACCATGGTTGGCGAGGCCTGAGCGGTGCTCGGCGAACAGTTCGTCCACTGCGCGGGGTTCCAGAAAGCCGCTTTGTGCCGCGCCACTTTCACGCCAGGCCTCCTGGGCAAAGGCGCTGAAGTCGCCCCTGAACCACTCGCCAAAGGGAAGCTGAAAACCAATCTTGCGGTTGTCGAAAGTTCCATGCGGAAACCAGGGTTCGACGGCCTTGCGCAAGGCGTATTTTCCGGTCTTGCCATGCAATTTCATCGCGGCCGGCATCGTCAGCGTCCAATCGACGAAATCGTGGGAAAGGAACGGAACGCGGATTTCCAGCGAGTGCGCCATGCTGCCGCGATCCGAGCGATGCAGCAGCGAACCCGGCATATGCACCGTCATATCGGCCAGCATGAATTGTTCGAGCGCGCTTAACTGCGTGCGATCCGTGTCGTTGAAATATTCCGCGTCGAGGCGGGAGAAGCGGTTCCCGCTATCCTGCCGTTCGTGAAATCCACACTCATACAGGCGGTCGCGTACATCGGGCGTAGAAATCTGGGTTGCCTGGAAGAATCGCTGAAATCCGTTATCCAGCATCGCTGACGTACGAAACCGGCGAGCATTCTGTCGCAGGTAGTTGAACTGTGCCGAAGACCCGGCGGGCAGGCGATCAATCAGCCCAAGCACAGGGTCAAGTGCGCGCAGCACCGGTTTCCAGCGTTGCGCCATAAGAGCGGTGCGCTGGCGCTTGTATCCGGCGAAAATTTCATCGGAACCTTCCCCGGCCAGAACTACTTTGACATGTTGCGCCGCCAGTTTCGAAAGATGCCAGATCGGGACAGCCGCAGTAGCCGCGCATGGCTCATCGAATGCGGCCTGCACTGCGGGAAGTAGATCTCCCGCCGCCTCTGGCTCAAGCGAAAGCAGGATATGCTCGCAGCCCAAATGACGCGCAATTCGGCGTGCCGCATCGGTTTCGTCCATGGATGTACCGGGAAAGCCCACAGTGAAAGTCTTTATCGGCTGGTCGGTCGTGCGTGTCATCGCCGCGACGATTGCGCTTGAATCGACACCGCCTGAAAGGAAAGCGCCAACGGTCACGTCGGCCAGCATGTGTTCGCGTACCGTTCCGAGAACGCGCGCACGCGTTTCCTCGATCCATTCCGCTTCAGAGAGATTGTGACGCACCCGGAACCGGGGGCGCCAGAACTCCCGGATGCGCGCGTCGCCGTCCGGTCCGATGCGCAGAACATGTCCTGGATCAAGGCTGCGGACCTGACGATAGATCGAGCGTGGGCGCTGGACATGGCCGAACATGAAGAAATCATGGACGGCTCGTTCGTCCGTGTCGAACGACAGCCCCGGCAAGACACGCAAGGCCCGGATCTCGGATGCGAAGGCGATTCCTCCGTTCTGTTCGGTGATGTACAGCGGCTTGATGCCCATTGGATCGCGCGCCAGCGTCAGACTGCGTTCTGCACGATCCCAGATCGCCGCGGCATACATGCCGTGCAGGCGTTGCCACGCCTCGTCACCCCAGCGGATAAAACACTGAAGCAGGGTTTCGGTGTCACTGTGCGTTCGGAACCGAACACCTGTCTCTTCCAGTTCCCTGCGCAGGGCGGGATGATTGTATATCTCGCCGTTAAAGACGATGGCGTAGCGTCTATCCCGGGTTTCGATCGGCTGGTGCCCTCCGGCCAGATCGATGACGCTGAGACGCCGCATGCCAAAGCCGAAATCGCCATCGGCCAGCTGCCCGCTGTCGTCAGGACCGCGATGGATGATCTGGTCGCATTGCCGGATCAGGTCTGCGCGCGTGACAGGGCGCCCGGCGCGGCGATACCATCCTGCAATTCCGCACATTCGATCAATTATCCCGAACCAAGAATACGTGGCGGTCCGCCCATGTCTGACTCGCACGAATGGACGCCCCTTGTCCATGTGCGCCGCGCGACTCTAGGTCCGGAAAGCGTTGCCTTTAAGCCCCAATCGCGTCGTATCCACCAGCGTTGCGTCAAAAAAATGTAGTAATTCGTGGCGGCTCCATGGATAAGGCAGCGCCATGGATGGATCGGTTCACGAATTTGACGCCTTGCCGCGCGTTTTCGCGGGCGATCCGGGCGTGGATGCGGCGCCTGTGCGGCGCGTCCGCAACGCGCGCGCGGCCGGTTCGCTGCCACTGGTGGGGGTGATCCGCAACCCGCGCAGCCATCGCAATCGCGGCCATGTGCCGGAAATGGATGGGCAGCCCAACGTGCTGAACGCGGTACCCGGTGCGCGTGGCGAATTGCCTGAAATCCTGGCCGGATTTGCCGCACGCGGGATCGATCTCCTGGTGGTTGATGGCGGCGACGGGACCGTGCGCGATGTGCTGACGGCCGGTGCGCCGGTGTTCGGGCACGATTGGCCGCCACTGATCGTGCTGCCCAAGGGCAAGACCAACGCACTTGCGGTCGACCTTGGCCTGCCCAACCACTGGTCGTTACCTCAGGCGCTGGAAGCGGCGCGGGACGGGCGCATCGTGGAACGCCGCCCGGTGGTGGTCGACCAGCCCGGCGGCGACGGGGGCGAAGCGCATGGGTTCATCCTCGGCGCAGGCATTTTCAACACTGCGACTCAGGCCGGGCAGACTGCGCATCGCTACGGCGCTTTCAACAATCTGGCGGTCGCCCTGACCGCGGTGAGCGGCATGGCGCAGGCCCTGTTCGGTATTGGCCGGGGCGACTGGCGCAAGCGGACGCCGATGCGTTTCTACACCGGTCATGACCGGGCAGAACTGGCGGCCAGTCGCCATGGCCGCGATGGCGAACGCTATTCGCTGCTGGTTTCGACGCTGTCGCGTTTTCCGCTCGGCATGCAGCCGTTCGGCAAGCCGCGCAGCGGGATCCGCTATTCGGTCATTGACGCACCACTGCGCCGGGTGGTGGCCATGGTTCCTGCGCTGTTGAGCGGTTGGGAAACGCCGGGTCACGAACGGTTGGGGGTGTTTCGCGGATCGACCAACGAAGCATGGGTGGAATTCGGCGACCGCTTCATTCTCGATGGTGAAGCATTCCCGGCAGGCTGCTATCGTTTGCGCATGGGTCCGAAGCTTCAATTCATCGCCCCGTGAGCGCGGCGCTTAACGCGCGCATCGCCTCCGGAATTGCCGCGCCCATGGCGCAGCCGGTGCGCGATCAGGCCGAGCGGCTTGGCCGCGCAGCAGGGGCTGTGGCCGTGCTGTTCTATGGCTCCAATCTGCGAACCGGTTCGCTCGAAGGGGTGCTGGACTATTATGTGCTGCTGCCCGGCGCGGTGGAGCGCGGCATCTGGCCGCGTGTCAGCTATCACGAATGGGACGCGGGCGGGCAAGGGCTGCGGGCCAAGGTGGCGACGATGAATATCGGCACTTTCCAGGCGGCCGCATCGGGCCAGCTTGTCGACACCACGATCTGGGCGCGCTTTGTCCAGCCCTGCGCGCTGGCGTGGGGCGCGGACGAAAATGCTCATCGTCAGGTGGTGGAAGCGCTGTCCGCGGCCGCAATGACTGCGACACGGCTGGCGGCGGCGCTGGGGCCATCATCGGGGGTGCCTGACGCTTTTTGGCGGGCGCTGTTTCGCGCCACTTACCGCGCCGAATTCCGGGTGGAAGCGGCTGGACGGGAGGATTCGATCCTGACTGCGAATCAGACTCATTTCGAAGGGCTGCTGCCGCTCGCGCTGGACGCGAGCGGGATCGCTTTCACACAGCAGGCCGGAGAAATCACTCCGCAGATCGGGCCGGGCGAAGCGCAGCGGATCCGGCGCTGGTGGGCGCGTCGGCGGCGGCTCGGCAAGCCGTACAACCTGCTCCGCCTGATCCGGGCCAGCACCACCTTCGAGGGCGCAGCGCGCTATGCCGCCTGGAAGATCGAACGGCACACGGGCGTTGCCGTTACCCTGACCCCCTGGCGCGAACGGCACCCGTTGCTCGCCGCGCCGGGTGTGCTGTGGCAGGTCTGGCGCGCAAGAAAGCGGGCGCGATGACGCCTGCAGCGCTGATCCTTGCCGGATCCCGAGGCGAGCCGGATGCGCTGTGTCAGGCCGAAGCCGTCGCGCACAAGGCGCTGATCGAGGTGGAAGGCGTACCGCTTCTCGCAAGGGTTCACGCGGCGCTGAGCGCGGCGGGGGTCGAACGAATCGCCGTTTCCTGCAGTGATGCAGAAGTTGCGGCGCTGGCTCGACGGCTCGACTGTACAGTACTGGAGGCCGCCCCGGGGCCAAGCGCCAGTGTGGCGCAGGGCTTTGCCGCGCTGGGCGCACCATTGCTGGTCACCACCGCCGATCATGCCCTGCTGCGCCCGCAATGGGTCCGCCAGTTCATCGCCGATACGCCTGCTGATGCTGATGTTTCCATAATGCTGGCAGAGCGGCACAAGGTGGACATTGCGCTGCCGAACAGCCGCCGAACGTGGCTCAAATTCGCTGACGGCGAATGGTCGGGGTGCAATCTGTTCTACCTTGCGCATGCACGGGCAAAGGCTGCGCTCACGGTGTGGAGCGAGGTAGAGCGCAACCGCAAACGGCCCTGGAAAATCGCCGCGCGGCTGGGGGTGGCAACGCTGTGGCTTTATCTGCGCGGGCGGCTGACCCTGGCCGAGGCGGTGGCGCGGCTGGGGCGGCGGATCGGCATCGAGTCTCGCGCCGTCGCAGCGGCAGACGGGCTGGCCGCCGTGGATGTCGACAAGCTTGCCGATCTTGCCGATGTGCGCCGGATCGCGGCAGAACGGCGCGCGTCCGGGGGGCTCGGCTGACGACCGGCGGCGGGCCTACATATAGCGCATGCGGATGCGGATCGATTGCACCCCGCCGTTCACGGTGAAGGCGGTCTTGCGGTAATTCGGCTTGCCCAGATTGAAGATGTTGAGGCTGGGGTTGTTGGACATGCCACCGCCATCCTGGCTGAGATCGGTCTTGCCATTGCCGTTGGCGTCATGGCGCACCGCGATGCCATAGGTTCCGGCGGCCGGCACGGGAACGCAGAAGGTCATGGTTCCGGCCTTGGCGGGCACTTCGATACGGCTCAGCCAGCGGCCTTTTTCCAGCCAGTCCTGCTCCACCCCGCGATAGGCCTGCACGCGAATCTTGCCTTGCGAGGATTTGACGCCGTCCACCGTGACATAGACTGCCGGCCCCTTGTCCGAGGTGCAGCGCGACAGATTGTTGGCTATTTCCTGCCGGTACTGCACCTGCGCCATGGCAGGGGCAGCGACCGGCAAGGCTGCGAAGGCAAGCGGGGCGGTCGCGGCCACCGACATCATATTCTTGCTGCGCAAAATCATCATATCCTCTGCTCACCTTTCGGGCCGGGTCAGGTGCGGGTGACCTGCCGGATTGGCTCTTGATGTGCCAGTGTGGCCGTGAATAGTCGCTGAATTCAGCTTGCTGCGTTCCTTAAGGAAGCATGTGGCGCGGGGCAATATCGTGCGCCTTGATGCGGAGCGGCACGAGCTGGCCCTGTTCCAGCACCGCTTCCTGATCCGCGATGCGGGCAAAGGCGTCGCGATGGCCCAGAATTACGATGGTCAGGCTGCCGCGCAAGGCATCGATGGCAGCGATGATCGCGGCTTCGTTTGCGGGATCGAGTGCACTGGTAGGCTCGTCCAGAATCAGCAGATCCGGTTCGCGCAACAAGGCCCGGGCAAGGGCCAGGCGCTGCTTCTCCCCGCCTGAAAACTCATGCCCGCCTTCGCCGATCCTGGTCTCCAGCCGGTCAGGCAGGGCTGTCACGAAACCTGCTGCCGCCCGTTCCAGCGCGGCCATCATCCGGGCCTCATCCGCCGCAGGGTCGACAAAGCGCAGGTTTTCGCGGATCGTTCCGGCGAAGAACAGCGGTTCCTGCTGGACATAAGTGACGCGGCTGCGCCACGCCGCGCGCATCCCGCCACACAGTGGCGCCCCGTCAATCGCGATCGTCCCTTCATCCGGGCTGACCAGCCCGGCCAGGCAATCGGCCAGCGTGCTCTTGCCCGATCCGGACGCGCCCCCGATCAGCGTCAGGCTGCCTGCGGGCAGTTGCAGTGTGACCCCGTCCAGTTCGTCGATCCCGCATCCGGCTGGCAGCCTGGCGGCGCGGATTGTTCTGGCGCGGGCCAGCGTTTCGGGCGCATCGGGCAAGGTCGCGGCGGCGGCGGTCATGGCGCTGAATGTATCCTTGCGGCGAATTGGGGGCAATAACGACATCTTGTGTGGAAAAAGCGCCGCTTTCCGCTTGTGACCACAAGCACTGGTGGATTACTGCCCTGAGCCAGTATGGCATCACCCCCGCTCATTTCGCCCTCGATCCTCTCCGCCGATTTCGCGCGCCTGGGAGAGGAGGTGCGTGCGATTGACGCGGCCGGGGCGGACTGGGTCCATATCGACGTGATGGACGGGCATTTCGTGCCCAATATCACCATCGGGCCCGATGTGGTGAAGGCGCTGCGTCCGCATACGGCCAAGCGTTTCGACGTCCATCTGATGATTTCGCCGGTGGACGCCTATCTCGAAGCCTTCGCGGCAGCTGGCGCGGATATCATCACCGTCCATCCCGAAGCGGGGCCGCATGTTCACCGCACCGTGCAGGCGATCCGCGCGCTGGGCAAGAAGGCGGGCATCTCGCTTAACCCCGCAACCCCGGCCAAGATGCTGGATTACCTGCTGGAAGAAATCGATCTGGTCCTGGTGATGAGCGTCAATCCCGGGTTCGGGGGGCAAAGCTTCATTGCCAGCCAGCTGCGCAAGATCGAAGCGATCCGCAAGCAGATCGACAAGGCCGGGCTTCAGGTCCATCTTGAAGTGGATGGCGGGGTCAACGCCCAGACGGCGCGCCAGTGCGTCGATGCCGGGGCTGATGTGCTGGTCGCCGGTTCAGCCACCTTCAAGGGCGGGCCGGAATGCTATGCCGCCAATATCGCCGCGCTCAAGGGGGACTGAGGGTGAGCGAAGCGACGAGTCAGGGGCAATTGGCATTCGCCGTTTCGGCAGGGCAGGCTGAAACCGGTGCGGGTGCGGAGGAAGCGATGGCGATCCCCCTTACGGACAAGAGTGAACCCAACATCGCCGCCAAGGACAATGGAGTGGAGCCTGCCGGCACGCTGATCGAACCGGGCCGCGCACTGGCTCTGTCCGATTTGACGGCGCCGGCGATGAGCGCGGGCGAACGGCTGATGGTGCTGGCTTACCGGCTGGGCGTGCCCGGCAGCACCATGGCCGCGCCCTTTCGCAAGCCGGCCAGGCCGCGCCTGCTGGCAACGGTGGATTGCCCGCTCAGGGGTGATCGGGTGGCTGGCGTTGCCCTGCGGGCGGGCCATTTTCTGGTGCACGGGGTGAAGGCGCCGATTGGGCAGATGGATTTTTCGCCCAGCGCCAAGCTCACTCAGCCTTTCGAGCGCACGGTGCACGGTTTTACCTGGCTGGCCGATCTGGCTGCCTCCGCCCCGCGCGAACAATGTGTTGCGAGTGCGGAACGGGTGCTGTCGGCCTGGCTCGCGGCCAACCCCCGCCCCGGCAAGGGTCCGGCCTGGAAAGTGGGCCACGCCGGGCATCGCCTGCTGGGCTGGCTGGTGCATGCGCCGATGATCCTGTCAGGGCAGGACAAGGCCTTGCGCGGAACCGTCCTGCACGCGGTAAGCGAAACGGCGCGCTGGCTTGACCGCAATGTCGCGCGCGCGGAAGACCGGCTGGCCGAAGTCGCCGGCTGGTGCGGGATTACCGCTGCGGGCCTGCTGCTGCCGGACGGCAAGGCGCGCCGCCTGTTTGGCGAAGCCGGGCTGATTCGCGCGCTTGGCGAACTGGTGGGTGACGATGGCGGCGTGCTGTCGCGCAGCCCGCTTGACCAGATGGAAGCGATCGCGCTGCTGCTGCAGGTCGAAGCCTGCTATCGCGCGACCCGGCGCGACCCACCGCAGGCGCTGGACACGATGAAGGGGCTACTGGTTCCGCCGCTGCTCGCGCTGCTGCATGGCGATGGCTCGCTGGGCAACTGGCAAGGCGCCGGTGCGGTCAAGGCGCATCGCATTGCCGCGCTGGTGGAGGCGAGCGCGGTGCGCACCCGCCCGCTGCGCGACGTGCGCCAATGGGGCTATCAGCGCGTGGCGGCGGGCAAGACCCTGTTGCAGTTCGACGCCGCCCCGCCGCCGCTGGCGCGCCATGCGCGGTCCGGCTGCGCCTCCACGCTGGCGTTCGAAATGTCGCATGGCGAACAGCGCCTGATCGTCAATTGCGGCGGCGCTGCCTTTGCCGGAGGGCTGATCCCGGTGCGGATCGAACAGGGGCTGCGCGCCACTGCGGCGCATTCAACGCTGGTGCTTGACGATGCCAATTCCACTGCCGTGCTTATCAATGGCAAGCTGGGTGGCGGGGTTGGTGAGGTGGAGGTTGACCGACGCTCGCTCGACCTTGATGGCGCAGGCGCGACGCGGCTCGAAGCCAGCCATGATGGTTATGCCAGTCGCTTTGGCCTGATCCATCGCCGCATCCTGATCCTGCGCGACGATGGCAGTGAACTGCGCGGGGAAGATGTGCTGGTTCCTGCCGGGCGGCGTGGCAAGCGCGGCAAGGTCGGCTTCGCCATCCGCTTTCATATCGGGCCGGGCATCGAGATCGGCCTTTCAGACAATCGCAAGGGCGCGGGGCTTGCCCTGCCCGATGGCAGCTATTGGCAATTCGTGACGGGCGCGGGCGGGGCCGAAGGCGTCGAGCTTGCGATTGATGAAAGCATGTGGTCTGACGGCAGCGGCAAGCCGCACCTGATTCAGCAATTGGTGATCGCGGGCATGATCTCGCGCGGCGGGGGGACATTCTCCTGGCTGCTCAAGAAAATGGGGTAATTCGCAAAGTGAACGATGTGGTGATCAAGCGGGCGCTGCTGTCAGTGTCCGACAAGACCGGCTTGGTCGAACTGGGCCAGGCATTGAGCGGGCGCGGGGTGGAACTGGTGTCCACCGGCGGCACGGCTGGGGCGCTGCGCGATGCGGGGCTGGCGGTGCGCGATGTTTCGGAGCTCACCGGCTTTCCCGAAATGATGGACGGGCGGGTCAAGACGCTGCACCCCAAGGTGCACGGCGGCCTGCTGGCAGTACGCGACAATCCCGAACATGCCGCCGCGATGGAGGCTCACGCGATCGGTGCGATCGATCTGGTCGTTGTCAATCTCTATCCGTTCGAGGCGACCTGGCGGCGCGGCGCCGATCGGGACGAGATGATCGAGAATATCGATATTGGTGGCCCTTCGATGGTACGTTCTGCGGCCAAGAATCACGCCTTCGTCACCATTCTGACTGATCCGGCCGATTATCCGGCCTTGCTCGCCCAGCTTGATGACCGGGACGGGTCGACCGGTTTCGACTTCCGCAAGGCGATGGCGGCCAAGGCATTCGGCGCGACCGCCGCTTATGATGCGATGATCGCCCGCTGGTTCACCACCGTTGACCAGCCGGAAAAATTCCCGGCGCGGCGCACCATGACCAGCAATCTGGTGACGACGCTGCGCTATGGCGAAAACCCCCATCAGCAGGCGGCGCTCTACACTGCGGGCGGCCCGTTCGGCGCGGGTATTGCGCAGGCCCGCCAGCTGCAGGGCAAGGAACTGTCCTACAATAATTACAACGATGCCAATGCCGCGCTGGAACTAGCGGCTGAATTCGCCGGACAGGACCCGGCGGTGGTGATCGTCAAACATGCCAACCCCTGCGGCGTCGCGCAGCGCGCCAGCCTGGTGGAGGCATGGCACGAGGCGCTGGCGTGCGATTCGGTGTCGGCCTTCGGCGGCATCGTTGCCACCAATGTCCCGCTGGACGGCCCGACCGCCGCCGCGATCTGCGAAATCTTCACCGAAGTCGTGATCGCCCCCGGTGCGGACGAGGCCGCGATTGCGGCTTTTTCCGCCAAGAAGAACCTGCGCCTGCTGCTGGTCGATCAATTGCCCGATCCGCGCCGTGCGGGGCTGACCGCCACCGTCATCGCGGGCGGCGTGCTGGTGCAGGATCGCGACAATGGCCATATCGAGCCGCAGGATCTGCAAGTGGTGAGCAAGCGCCAGCCGAGCGAGCAGGAACTGAAGGATTGCCTGTTCGCCTGGACCGTGGCCAAGCATGTCAAGTCGAATGCCATCGTCTATGCGCGGGACGGGGCGACGGCAGGGATTGGCGCGGGCCAGATGAACCGGCGCGATTCGTCGCGCATTGCCGCGGCAAAAGCAGAAGAAGCCGCGCAGACTCACGGCTGGGAACAATCCCGTGCGGTGGGCAGCGCGGTGGCATCGGATGCGTTCTTTCCCTTTGCCGATGGCCTGCTGGCAGCGGCGGAAGCGGGGGCGACGGCGGTGATCCAGCCCGGCGGTTCGATCCGCGACGAGGAAGTGATCGCCGCTGCTGATGCGGCAGGGCTGGCGATGATCTTTACCGGGATGCGCCATTTCCGCCATTGATCCGTGTGCTGAATGGCGCAGGGCTGGACCGTTCAGGCGCGGCTAAGCCACGCGGGGGCAAAGGCTTGCAGGTCAGACAATCTTGCAGGCACGGATTATCAGCGTGAGCATCTTCGAACCCGATTTCCTTCGCCCCTTCGCGGTCGGCTTTGGCGCCGGTGCGGTGATCGCCCTGTTCCGGGTCATTGCCGAACTCGCGCCATTCATCGGCTGATGCGGCGCTGGCTTGCAGTAACCGCCGCCGCCTTGCTGCTGGGGGCATGCGGGCAGGTAGCCGCCGCCGGGGAGAGCGCGGTTCGCGCACCCGCTGCGGATCGGGTCGCGACCGAGACCAGGGGCCTCAAAACCGCCATTTTCGCAGGTGGATGCTTCTGGGGGATCGAGGGCGTGTTCAGCCATGTGAAGGGCGTGAAAAGCGCGGTCTCCGGCTATCATGGCGGCACCAGCGCCGACGCCACTTATGCCAATGTCAGCACGGGCCAGACGCGCCATGCCGAAGCGGTGAAAATCACTTATGATCCCGCCGTCATCCGTTATGACCAGCTGCTGCGCATCTTCTTTTCGGTCGGCGCCGATCCGACCCAGCTGAACCGGCAAGGCCCGGACACGGGCACGCAATATCGCTCCGCGCTGGTGCCGCTGGGCAAGGAACAGGCGGCTGTTGCGCGCGCCTATCTGGCCCGGCTCGACCAGGCGAAACTGTGGGACAGGCCTGTCGTTACCCGGATCGAGGCTGCGGCCACCTTCTATCCGGCGGAAGCCTATCATCAGGATTTCATGGCGAAGAATCCACGCCACCCCTACATCTTGCGCTGGGATGCACCCAAGGTGAAGGCGCTGGGCGCACTTTTTCCCGATCACTACCGGGCGAGTTTCCGGACAGGCTGATTGCCGTGCGGCGCGCGTCTGCCTATGATCGGGCCATGGCGAAGCATCAACACCGCGAACACCGGGGCGACCAGCTGGTGCTGGCCGCGCGCCGCGTGCTGACGGCGGCGGGCGAGAAGTGGACTGCGCTGCGGGCCGATGTGTTCGACGTGCTGGCCGGGCAGGATCGCCCGCTCTCGGCCTATGACATCGCTGACAGCCTCAGCGCGCGCAGAGGGCGGCGCATCGCGCCCAACAGCATCTATCGCATCCTTGACCTGTTCGTGCGCGCCAATCTGGCCAATCGCATCGAAAGCGCCAATGCCTATCTCGCCAACAGCCACCCCGGTTGCCACCACGACTGTATTTTCCTGATCTGCGACCGGTGCGGCCATGCGGTGCATCTGGATGATGACCGGCTGACCGATGCGCTGCGCGATGCGGGGCGCGCAGCCGGTTTTGGCGAGGTGAGACCGGTGATCGAGCTGCGCGGACGCTGCGAGTCCTGTTCAGGGGCTTGAGATTTCCGCACTTTGCGGCCAAGCGCGCCCTGACTTTCCCTGCTGTGCATTCATCGACAGTCCAGCCAATCGCGTGTAAACACTGACAATGTCCGAAACCCCGGCCACCCCCCTGCTTGATCTTGTTCACCTGCCCGAGGATCTCAGGCAGCTGGAAACCCGCCAGCTGCGCCAGCTGGCAGATGAATTGCGCAGCGAAATGATCGCGGCGGTGGGGCAGACCGGCGGCCATCTGGGGTCCGGGCTTGGCGTGGTGGAACTGACCGTGGCAGTGCATTACGTCTTCGACACGCCGCGTGACCGGCTGGTGTGGGATGTCGGCCATCAGGCCTATCCGCACAAGATCCTGACCGGGCGGCGCGACCGGATTCGCACGCTGCGCCAGGGTGGCGGCCTGTCAGGCTTCACCAAACGCAGCGAAAGCGAATATGATCCCTTCGGCGCCGCGCATTCAAGCACCTCGATTTCCGCCGCGCTGGGCTTCGCCGTGGCCAACAAGCTGGCGGACCGACCGGGCAAGGGGATCGCCGTGATCGGCGATGGCGCGATGAGCGCGGGCATGGCCTATGAGGCGATGAACAATGCCAAGCAGGCTGGCAACCGGCTGGTCGTGATCCTCAATGACAATGACATGTCGATTGCGCCACCGGTGGGCGCACTGTCATCCTATCTTGCGCGGCTGGTTTCCAGTGGCCGATTCCTGGGCCTGCGCGAACTGGCCCGCCGCTTTGCCCGCAAATTGCCGCGCCCGCTGCATCGCGCCGCGCACAAGGCGGATGAATTCGCGCGCGGCATGGCGATGGGCGGCACCCTGTTCGAGGAACTGGGCTTCTATTATGTCGGGCCGATTGACGGGCACGATCTCGATGCACTCGTTCCTGTCCTGCATAATGTGCGCGATGCGGCAGAGGGGCCGTGTCTCGTCCATGTCGTCACGCAGAAGGGCAAGGGCTATGGTCCGGCCGAAGCGGCAGCCGACAAATATCACGGCGTCCAGAAATTCGACGTCATCACCGGCGAACAGAAGAAAAGCGCGGGCGGCCCGCCCAGCTATACTGCGGTCTTCGCTGATGCGCTGATTGCCGAGGCGAGGCGGGATGACACCATCTGCGCGATCACCGCCGCCATGCCTTCGGGCACCGGGCTGGACCGGTTCGAACAGGCTTACCCCGAACGCAGCTTCGATGTCGGCATTGCCGAACAGCATGCCGTGACTTTTGCTGCCGGCCTGGCCGCGCAGGGCATGCGCCCGTTTTGCGCGATCTATTCGACCTTCCTGCAGCGCGCCTTCGACCAGGTGGTGCATGATGTGGCGATCCAGAACCTGCCGGTGCGCTTCGCGATTGACCGGGCGGGGCTGGTCGGGGCGGATGGCGCCACGCATGCCGGCAGTTTCGACATCACCTATCTCGCCACCCTGCCCAATCTGGTGGTGATGGCCGCCGCTGATGAGGCGGAGCTGGTGCATATGGTGCATACCGCCGCCTGCCATGACAGCGGCCCCATTGCCTTCCGCTATCCGCGCGGCAATGGGGTGGGCGTTGCGTTGCCGGATGCGCCGCAGCGTCTGGAAATCGGCAAGGGGCGGATCGTCAAGCAGGGCAGCAAGGTCGCGCTGCTGTCACTCGGCACCCGTCTGGGCGAAGCGCTGACAGCGGCGGAACAGCTGGAAGCCAGGGGGCTTTCCACCACGGTGGCCGACCTGCGCTTTGCCAAGCCGCTGGACAGCGCCCTGATCCGCCAGCTCATGGCCAGTCACGAGGTGATCGTGACGGTCGAGGAAGGCAGCATTGGCGGGCTGGGCGCGCATGTGCTGACGCTGGCCAGTGATGAAGGACTGACGGATGCCGGGCTGAAGATCCGCACCATGCGCCTCCCGGACCAGTTTCAGGATCATGGTGCGCCGGACCGGCAATATGACGAGGCCGGGCTCAACGCGCCGCAGATCGTGGAGACAGTGCTCAAGGCGCTGCGCCACAACAGTGCCGGGGTGGAAGAAGCGCGGGCCTGATCAGCCCACCCATTTCCACACGCCCGCCGGGATGCCGGCCAGCCACAGATGCGCCCAGGTCGCTCCCAGCCAGACCACAATCGCCGCAATCCATATCAGCGGTCCGGCCGCGCCCAGCCGCTGCCAGCGCGGCCAGTAACTGGTCTGCGCTTCCCAGTGCGACCAGGCATCGCCCAGCAGGGCTTCCTTCTTGCGATCCTGCAAATGCGCGCCGACCAGCGCCAGGACCAGCAGCGATCCGGCCAGAATCAGCGTCCGTTCGCTCCACCCCAGCAGAATATGGGCCAGTGCCCACAGCGCAAAGCCCCACATCATCGGGTGGCGGGTGACGCAAAACACGCCCTGCGCTCGTGCCGCCGCGACCTTGTCCGCAGGCGTATCGGGCAAGGCCGGATTGCCGGACAGGGAGCCGATGAACAGCACCAGCGCGACGATGCTCAGCACGCTTGCCGCCACCCATGCACCTTCGCTCATCACGCCAGAGCCGGGGGGCGAGGCGCGAAAGGCCATCACCATCCAGGCGAATGTGCCAAGGCTGACCAGCGAATATACGGCCAGAAAGCCCTTCTCGCCCAGCGCGCGCACCAGTCCTGCGCGCAACGGATGCGACAGGATGAAATGCGTGCCGACAAAGGCGATGCTGGCGGCCAGCAATGATGTGAGTTGCGGATTCATGATTGTGCCCCTTCCCCGTCCCCTTCAGCATCGCGCAGCGTATCGAGATGCATCCAGCGCTTTACCACGGGCGCCACCAGCAAGACCAGCACCGCCACGCCGATCGAAATCCAGCCGATCTTCTCGTAAATGGCCAGCGTCACCGCCCTGGACATTTCCCCGTCCTCGCCTCCGGTCGCCTCGCCGATCTTGCCCGCCACGAAACTGCCCACCGCCGTCATGTAGAACCACGCGCCCATGATGAAACTGCCCAGATGCAGGGGGGACAGGCGGGTCATCGCTGACAGGCCGACCGGGGACAGGCACAGCTCGCCTGTGGTGTGCAGCAGGTAGATCAGAAAGACGAAGATCACCGGCAGCATCGCGTCCGGCCCCACTGCCCGCGCGCCCCATACGAACACCAGAAAGCCCAGCCCCACCTGCACCAGCGCGAGGCCGAATTTGGCGGGCGCGGAAGGTTCCTTCCCGCGCTTGGCCAGCCAGGTCCACAACCCGGCGAACAGCGGGGCCAGCAGCACGATGTAGATCGGGTTGATTGACTGGAACAGGCTGGTCGGTACGCCCTGCCGATCGACATAGCGATCCGTATAGAGGTTGAGACTGCCACCCGCCTGTTCGAACAGGCCCCAGAACAGCGGGTTGAGCGCGATCAGGAACAGGATGGCGAACATGCGTTCGCGCGCCTCTTTGGGCAGCTTCAGCGCTTCGTAGAGCGTATAGCCCAGCATTGCGATGCCGCTGACGATCAGCAGCGTCTGGATCACGTCCTGATATTGCACCAGCAGCCAGATCACTGCCACCGCGCCCGCGCCGATACCGTAAATCCGCATTTCGTGCCCCCGGGCAAGCGGGGCGGGCGGTTCGCCATGACCCTGCAGCGCGCCCTTTCCGGCAATGAAGATGATCAGACCCAGCACCATGCCGATCCCGGCCAGGCCGAAACCGTAGGCCCAGCCAATCGTCTCGCCCAGATAGCCGACCAGAATCGTGCCCAATGCCGCACCCACATTCACCCCCATGTAGAAGATCGTATAGGCCGCGTCCCGCCGCGTATCCTTCAGGCCATAGAGCTGGCCGACGATGACCGAGATATTGGCCTTGAGGAAACCGGAGCCGACAATGATGAAGGCCAGCGCCGCCCAGAATATGTTGATGGCCGGATCGCCCTGTCCGCCGCTGCCTTCGACCGCCATCAGCGCGTGGCCGCAGGCCAGCAGCACCCCGCCGAAGACGACGGCCTTGCGCTGGCCCAGCACCCGGTCAGCCAGCAGCCCGCCCAGCACCGGGGTGATATAGACCAGGCTGCCGTATGCGCCGTAGATCAGGCTGGCCTGCCCGTCAGAAAACAACCAGTGCTTGGTGAGGTAGAGCACCAGCAGGGCGCGCATGCCGTAATAGGAAAAGCGTTCCCACATTTCGGCATAGAACAGCACGAACAGTCCGCGCGGATGGCCGATAGCCCGGTCGGACCGGCTGGCCGCCAGCAACCCGCCCGCTGCCAGAAAGCCGAACAGGGCCAGCGCCGCGATCGCCGCGATCCAGTCTCCCTCGTTCCACAAGGTCATGTTTTTCATTCTGTTTCCCCCGTGATTGCTGGCCGGTCCGGGCCGCCGGCGGCGCCAAGACTATCGCAATTGCCGCTGCTGTGAAGCGCTTGTTTCGGAGTTTGCTGATAGATACATATCTAATGTAATAATTATTATGTCAGGGCGATTGCGTCGGAGCCGCTGATCTGGCACTCTTGCAACTGCTTTGTGGCCAGTCCAGCGCCGGGTCGCCTTTGGGGAAAGGTACGGGGGCGGTTGGGGGAGATTGACGATGATCAGGTCGGAATTGCTTGAAACCCTGGCTCGGGACAATCCCGAGCTTCGCGCCGAAGAAGTCGAGCAGGTGCTTGACATATTCTTTGACGAGATCGCGCAACGGCTGGCCGAAGGTGGCCGGGTGGAACTGCGCGGCTTTGGGGCCTTTTCCACGCGCGAGCGCGATGCGCGCAAGGGCCGCAATCCCCGTACCGGGGAATCCGTCGCCGTTCCGGCCAAGCGCGTGCCCTATTTCAAACCGGGCAAGGAAATGCGCGAACGGCTGAACGCGGAGTAAGCGCTGCGCGCAGGCGCAAGCCGATTGCCAGGAGGGAAGCGGGCGCGTGATCCGCGCTCCCGAACAGACTCCATCGCCAGAAACATAAGGACAAGAGGATATCGCCATGGCCGTGCCGCTGTTGACCCCTGACTGGTTGCAAATCCCCGGTTTCCCCGGCGCAGACCCGCTGGCCGGCGTCCTGGGCGGGGCACTGATCGGGCTGGCTGCAAGCTTTACCCTGCTTGGCCTTGGCCGCGTGGCGGGCGTATCGGGCATTGCGGCGCGCGCTTTCGGCCTCAGCGGCGAAGGGATGCCGCGCAGTATGGCGGTGCTGTTCATCATCGGCTTGCCGGTGGGTGCTGCCATTCTCAATCTCCTCACCGGGCGCGGGGCGGGCAGCTTCCCCGAATGGCCGTTCCTGCTGGTCGCGGGCGTGGTGGTCGGTTTCGGTACCCGGCTGGGATCGGGTTGCACCAGCGGCCATGGCGTGTGCGGGGTCAGCCGGCTGTCAGCGCGATCGATTGTCGCCACCGTCACTTTCATTTTCACCGGGATCGTCACGATCCTGATCATGCGGGCGCTGGGGGTCGCGGGCTGATGCGCAATCTTGTTTCTGCCCTGTTCGCCGGCGCCCTGTTCGGTGCCGGGCTCACCCTTTCGGGCATGACCGACCCGATGCGGGTGCGCGGTTTTCTCGACCTGTTCGGCGACTGGGATCCGACGCTGGTGTTCGTGATGGGATCGGCGCTGCTGGTCACCGCCATTGCCTGGCGCATTCAACCAGCCATGGCGCGACCCCTGTTTGGCGAAAAATTCTCGCTGCCGACGCGCAAGGATCTCGACTCGCGCCTGATCACTGGTGCGGCCCTGTTCGGGGTAGGCTGGGGGATTGCGGGGGTCTGCCCTGGCCCCGGCTTTGCCGCGCTCGCGCTGGTGCCCGTTGCCGCGGTGATTTTTCTGGGCGGCATGCTTGGCGGGATGATCCTGTTCCGCTTCACTCTCGACAAATAGGCACGCGATCCGCTGGGCGATTGCCTCGCGGCGGCGGACGGTCTAGCCCGGCTGCGCCGTGCAGCGTGCGGGCGTGGCGGAATGGTAGACGCCGGGGACTTAAAATCCCCTGAGCTTTGCTCGTGCGGGTTCGAGTCCCGCCGCCCGCACCAGAGACTGCGCTTCAGGCCGCAGGGCGAAACAGCATCGCCACGCCATTCATGCAGTACCGCTTGCCGGTCGGGCGCGGCCCGTCATCAAAGACATGGCCCAGATGCCCGCCGCAATCGGCGCAATGCACCTCGGTGCGCGGATAGCCCAGCTTGTAATCGGTGGAAGCGCCGACCGCGCCCGGCAGTGGCTTCCAGAAGCTTGGCCAGCCAGTTTTGCTGTCATATTTGGTGCGCGCATCGAACAGCTCATTGCGGCATCCGGCGCACAGGAAGGTGCCGTTGCGCTTTTCCCGGTTCAGAGGGGAGGTGAACGGGCGTTCAGTTCCTTCCTCGCGCAGGATACGGAATTGCGCCGGTGTGAGCCTCCTCCGCCACTCAGCCTCGCTCAGCTGGATGGGGAAGCTCTTCGCCTGCGCGTTTTGTGCATCGCAGGCGGCGGCATGCGGCAGTGCCGCCCCGGCTCCGAGCCAGGCCAGCATGCGGCGGCGAGTGAGGCGTTTCTGCATGGCCCCGAGCCCTACCCCGCCCAGGCTGAGCGGGCAATGAACGTTCAGCCGGCGGCGCGGCGTGTTTTGCGCAGCAGGTCCGAGAAGATGCCCCGAGCCCTGCTCGTCCGCGCCGGGCCGGATTTCATCACCCGGCGGCGGAACAGGGTGGCGCCTGCCCGCACGAATAAATAGACCCACAGCGCCTGCGAGGCGAGCGCGAGGGCATGAGGGGCGAGCCGTTCGCTCTGCGCCGCCAGGGCCAGCATCGCGAAGGGCGAGCTGAGCGGGAAGACATCAGCGGCAAAACCAACCCAGCTATCCGGTTGCGACAGGGCGTAGCTGGCGAAGAAGAACACCATCAGCTGGGCCATGGTGACGGGCATGGACAGGGTCTGCACCTCGCGCACCGTATTGGCGAGCGAGCCGATGGCGAGGAAGATCGAGCCGAGCAGGAGATAGGCCATCGCAAAATAGATTACGCCCAGCA
>JAURML010000135.1 GCA_030830695.1 Caenibius sp.
AGGGTATCATCATCATCGCGGCGACCAACCGCCCCGACGTGCTCGACCCCGCGCTGCTGCGTCCGGGCCGTTTCGACCGTCAGGTCGTGGTGCCCGTGCCCGACATCGACGGGCGCGAGAAGATCCTGGCCGTGCACATGAAGAAGGTGCCGCTGGCCCCCGACGTCAATTCGCGCACCATCGCGCGCGGCACGCCCGGCTTTTCGGGTGCGGACCTCG
The DNA here is from genome assembly GCA_030830695.1 of Caenibius sp. GTDB lineage: Bacteria > Pseudomonadota > Alphaproteobacteria > Sphingomonadales > Sphingomonadaceae > JACKKV01. The sequence goes on from JAURML010000135.1 coordinate 220, forward strand.
CCAATCTGGTGAACGAGGCGGCGCTGCTCGCCGCGCGGCGCAACAAGCGCCTGGTTGCCATGCAGGAATTCGAGGATGCGAAGGACAAGGTGATGATGGGGGCGGAGCGCCGCTCCATGGTCATGACTGACGACGAGAAGAAGATGACGGCCTATCACGAGGCTGGCCATGCCATCGTCGCCGTCCATGAGGAAGCGTCGGATCCGATCCACAAGGCCACCATCATTCCGCGCGGCCGTGCGCTTGGCATGGTGATGCGTCTGCCGGAACGGGACAATTACTCGTACCACCGCGACAAGATGCATGCGAACCTCGCGGTCAGCATGGGCGGGCGCGTGGCCGAGGAAATCATCTTCGGCTATGACAAGGTTTCCTCCGGTGCCTCGTCCGATATTCATTACGCAACCGATCTGGCCCGCAACATGGTCACCAAATGGGGCATGTCGGACAAGCTTGGCCCGTTGCAGTACGAACAGACTCAGGAAGGCTATCTGGGCATGGGCGGATCTCAGCGCACCATGGGCTCGGATGAAACCAACAAGCTGATCGATTCGGAAATCAAGACGCTGGTTGAAGGCGCGCACAAACGCGCCACGGACGTGCTGCGCGAGCATGAAGAGCAGTTGCATCTGCTGGCGCAGGCCCTGCTCGAATACGAAACGCTGAGCGGGGACGAGATCACCCAGCTGCTGGAAGACGGAAAGATCGACCGGCCTGACCAGCCGCAAGGACCGGTCATTACCCGGCCGGTGCACGGTTCGGCGATTCCCAAGGCTGGCAAGCGTTTTGGCGGCAGCGGCGATTCGGCTCCGCAGGGGGCCTGAGGCCCCGCTCAACCCTTAGCCAGCTTGCGCTCCACTGCGGTCCATAGCCTGGCGAAACTTTGCGCCTGCGGGCTGGAGGGGGCGAGCGCGCCCGCCGGGCGTTTCGTGTCCGCCATCCGTTCGATCAGGCTGGCCATGGGAATGACCGGCCAGTTCGGCCATTCGGCGCGCGTTTCCTTGTGCAGCCTGCGCCGCGCATCATACATGGACAGCACCGGCAGGATCGGCGGATGCTGCTTGTGATTGGCGGCGAAATCATCCTGTCCGCTGACTTCGTTCAGCACGGGCGGGCAATCAAGAATGATCCGCTCATATTCGCGTGACAGCGCCTGCGCGATCTTGCCGAGCCGCCGCCGCTTGCCAAGCGCGAGCAGCTGGGACTCCAGCCCGCGCAGGCTTTCGTCAGCAGGCAGCAGGTCCAGCCGGTCGAAACCGCTGGGCCTGATCGCCTTGTCCGGGCCGCCCTTGCCAGCAAAAAGTTTCGCGGCGCGATCAGGGTCATTGGCATCGAGGCCGAACAGAAAGGCTGCCCCGCCTGCTGGATCGAGATCCCATAGCAGGGTGCGGCGCCGGGAAATGGCGGCGGAACACCAGGCCAGATTCGCGGCTATGGTGGTTTTGCCGACCCCGCCCTTGACGCTGTAAACTGCTATGACTGCCATCGCGTCTGCCCCCTGACGGCCCCGAAAGCCGATTCGTAACGGACTTTCAGACTGCGGCTTTGCCCCGTCAGGGCAAGGAGTGGTGCGATGCTGTCACAAAGGCGGACAGGTGCCGCCCGTTCAGTCAGCCTTCGAAATCGGCACCCAGCGAGGTATTGCGGGTCGGCGCGGCGGCGGTGATGCGCAGCGCTTCCGCGCTCTGCGAGAGTGAGCCGATTTCATCCGCTTCGTCTTCGTCATCCGGCAGCACCCGCTGCAGCGACTGCACCAGGCTTTCCTTCAGCAGCTTGGGCCGCACCGTTTCCTCCGCGATTTCGCGCAGGGCGACCACCGGGTTCTTGTCCCGGTCGCGATCCACCGTCAGTTCAGCGCCGCCGGAAATTTCGCGCGCACGCTGCGCGGCCAGCAGGACGAGATCGAAACGGTTGGGAACCTTGTCGACACAATCTTCGACAGTAACGCGCGCCATGGGCACTCCGATAAGTAAGCGTTTCGGGAAAGCGAGGCCGATAGGCGCTGGCCATACGAAAGTCAAGAATTTGCGCCTGACACGCCATCCGCTGGACCTCTGGCTCGAATTGCGGTTAGCCTGCACGGAAAAGCGGTCGGGGGAAGAGTTGTGCGGGGCGGTTCAGGGTTGATGAGCAGGCAATGCCTGATGGTGGTGCGCGCGGCGCTGGCGGCAGCTGTGCTCTGTACAGGGCACACCGCAGCAGTTGCGCATGAGCCGGTTGAAGAGATTGACGCCGATGGAGGTGATGACAGACCGGTCAGTCTGTCAGCCGAATTCAAGCTGGTCAGCGATTATCGGGACCGCGGCTTGTCCTATTCGACCGGCAGCCCGGCGGCGCAGGCGCTGGTGATCGCCACGCATCGTTCCGGTTTCTATCTGGGCGCCTTTGCCAGTTCGACCGGGAACGATCCCTATCTGGGCGCGGTTGAACTGGACGCGCTGGCAGGTTGGGCCGGTCAGATCGCGCCCAATCTCACCGCGGATGTGACCCTGCTCTATTACTATTATCCCGATGCCGATCATGCCTTGTTGCCCAATTCCAATTCCTGGGAAACGGCGCTCCACCTCTATGGCGATTTCGGCGTGGTGCGGCCGAGCGTGGGCATCTGGTATGCCTGGCATCAGGCCGCACTGGGCGGTCTGGACAATGTCTATGTCTTTGCCGACCTTGCGATCCCGATTGGCAGCACGTCATTTTCGGCGAAGCTTCATGCGGGATATACGGACGGCGCCTACACCCTGGATCCTTCCCACAAGGTGATGGACTGGGGTGCCGGGCTGAGCTTCGACGCCGGATCGGGCCTGTCCGTCTCGCTCGATTACACGGGCATGAATGGCCCATCCATACGCGATCTGACCGATGACAGCCTGACTCTCAGCCTGAAGCTGGAACTTTAGCCAAGGGTGTGGAAGACAGCGCTGCCATGGCCTATCGCGATCCGGACCCCTTCAGCCTCTCGGCGCATGGCCACGAGCTGACCTTCTACCCTTGCGGGCAAGATCGGCTGCGCGCGCTGATCGACATCATCGGCAAGGCGCGGACATCGCTGCATGTCTATTACTACCTGTTCGAGGATGACAGCATCGGCGAACAGGTGCGTAACGCGCTGGCCGAAGCGGCGCAGCGCGGGGTGGCGGTGCGACTGATCGTTGACGGTTTCGGCACCGCGGCGTCTGGCGCCTTTTTCGAACCGATCGTCAAGGCAGGCGGCAGTTTTGCGGTGTTCAACACGCGGCGTTCGGCCCGCTACCTCATCCGTAATCACCAGAAGATGGTCATCGCAGATGGCAAGGTGGCACTGATCGGCGGGTTCAACGTTTCCGAGCATTATTTCGCACCACCTGCTGAGAATGGCTGGCACGATTTGGGGCTGGAACTGACGGGGCCAGCAGTAAACCGGCTTTCGGACTGGTTTGACCGGTTGGCGCGCTGGACTCATGCTGACCGGGCGCGGTTCAGAGATATCAGGCGGATGGTGCGCGAATGGTCTCCGGGGGACGGGCCAGTCCGGTTGCTGATTGGTGGCCCGACCCGGGTGCCGAACAGCCTGGTTGCGACGATCAAGCGCGATCTGGCCCGGGCGACCCGGCTCGATCTGGTCATGGCCTACTTCTCGCCCCCGCTCAGCATGCGGCGACTGATCCGGCGGATTGCGGGGCGGGGCACCGCGCGGCTGGTGATGGCAGCCAAGTCTGATAATGGCGCGACCATTGGTGCGGCACGCTCACTCTACACGCGCCTGCTGAAATCGGGCACCTCCATCTATGAATTCCTGCCATGCAAGCTGCACATGAAGCTGCTCGTCGTCGATGACGCGGCCTATGTTGGCAGCGCCAATTTCGACATGCGATCGCTGCGGCTCAATCTGGAGATGATGCTGCGGGTCGAGGATGCACCGCTCGCCGCGAAGCTTCGGGAAATGATCGACGGTATGGCGCAGGCATCTGACCATATCACACTGCCAGTGCACCGCGCGCGCTGGAACTGGTTAAACGCGATCCGCTGGAAGCTCAGCTTCCTGCTGGTGGTGGTGCTGGATTACACCGTAACGCGGCGGCTCAATCTGGGGTTGACCACGGGCGAGAAGGACTGAGCGGCGCCGTTCTAGTCGTAACTGTTGGCCGCCAGCGCATCGTCAGCCAGATCGGAAAAGCGCGTGATCCTGGGTTCGAAACGCAGACGGACCTTGCCGGTCGAACCATGACGCTGCTTGGCCACGATCAGTTCGGCAAGGCCATAGACACGCTCCATTTCTGCCGCCCAGTTGGCGTGTGCATCGTGAATCTTGGCGTCGTCGCTTTCCACCGGGCGTTTCGGCTCGCGCGAGGCGACGTAGTAATCTTCGCGAAACACGAACCAGACCATGTCGGCGTCCTGTTCGATGGATCCGGATTCGCGAAGGTCGGACAGCATCGGGCGCTTGTCATCGCGCTGTTCCACCGCGCGGGACAGCTGCGACAGCGCAATCACAGGCACTTCCAGTTCCTTGGCCAGCGTCTTCAACCCGCGGCTGATCTCCGATATTTCGTTGACGCGATTGTCATTGGCGCGTTGCGTGCCTTGCAACAGCTGGAGGTAATCGACCACGACCAGGCCGATATTGTGGCGCCGCTTGAGCCGCCGGGCCCGTGTGCGCAGCGCAGCGATGGAAAGCGCGGGCGTGTCGTCGATATAGAGCGGAAGCTCGTTCAGCCGCTGACTGGCGAAGCACAGTTTCTGGAAATCCTCGCGGCTGATCTTGCCCATGCGCAGCAATTCGCTGCTGATTTCAGCCTGTTCGGCGAGAATGCGGGTGGCGAGCTGATCCGCGCTCATTTCCAGGCTGAAAAATGCCACGGCGGCGCCAACCGATTTTTCCTTCGAAATACCATCCTCGATATCGCGCAGCAGCCGGTCAGCGGCATTGAAGGCGATATTGGTGGCCAGCGACGTCTTGCCCATGCCGGGCCGTCCGGCCAAAATCACCAGATCGGACTTGTGCAGTCCGCCGACCTTTTCATTGACGCTGGTCAGCCCGGTGGTGGTGCCTGAAATATGCCCGCCGGAATTGAGCGCATGCTCGATCATTGCCAGCGCAGTGTTAGTCGCGCTGCCGAACTGCTGCGCCTCGTTGCCCGACGATGCCCCTTCGGCAACCGTGTAAAGCGCCGCTTCCGCCCGTTCGATCTGCTGCATCGGCGCGATGTCTTCAGAGGTGTCGAGCGCGCCTTCCACCATGGTGCGCCCCACGCTGACCAGTTCGCGCAACAAGGCAAGGTCGTAAATCTGTTCGGCCAGTTCGCGCGCGGCCAGCAAACCCTGTCCATCGGCGGTCAGGCGCGCCAGATAGGTAATGCCGCCCAGTTCCTTCAACGCCGGATCTGATTCGAAATAGGGTTTGAGCGTGACCGGGGTTGCCACCGCCTGCCGGTCAACCAGCGTCGCGATCCGTTCATAGAGCCGCCCGTGCAGCGGTTCGAAGAAATGTTCGGGCCGCAGCGGGGTGCGCAGGTCTTCCATAACCCGATTATCAATCAGGATGGCGCCCAGAAAGGCGGCTTCCGCCTCGATATTGGCGGGTAGTGCGCGGGTTTGCGCGCTCTGTTCGGAGCGGATCAGAAGGTCTTCATCGGCCATGGCCGGTAAAATGCGCGTCGCCGGGGCAGCACGCAAGCGTTCTGAAAAATTACCATGGGGGTGGAACTGTGGATATCGGGACTGGCCATTTCGCTTGCCCTCCACCCCGCCTATCTGCGAAAGCCGCTTCCCGATGGCAGACTACCGCATCTCTCATATCTCGCTCGACGATGCGACCATCCTGTGGCGCAGCGCCGATGTTGAACAGGAACGGCGGATCGCCATTTTCGATCTGATTGAGGAAAACTGCTTCAAGCCGGTGCGCGCCAGCGGGGCCGGGTTCGACGGCCCTTGGCGCCTGCATCTGTCCGTGCAGGACGGCCGCCTGTCGATGGAGGTTCGTTCGGAAGCGGATGAACCGGTCGAGACGCTGATTCTGGGACTCGCCAGATTTCGCCGCCCGATCCGCGAATATTTCGCGATCTGCGACAGCTATTATCAGGCGATCCGCAAGGCGACCGCCGCCGAGATCGAGACGATCGACATGGCTCGCCGGGCGGTGCACGATGATGCGGCCAATTTGCTGCTGGAACGGCTGGACGGCAAGGTGGAGACGGATTTTCCCACCGCCCGGCGGCTGTTCACGCTGATCTGCGTGTTGCACATCAAGGGTTGAAGGCGGGGGTGGCCCGCCCGCCGGGGAGGATCGGTTAGGCGATGGGCAGAACACGCTCCCTTGCCGCGCGCTGGCGCTGGCCTGCGGCTTTGCTGCTGGCGGTAATTCTCGCTGCTGGCGCAGGCTGGTGGCACTTGATTCACTGGACCCCGTCGCGCAGCGAATTCCCGGTACAGGGCGTCGAAATCGGGATTGAGGATGGCATCGCCGATTTCACAGCGTTGCGGGCGGTGGGCGCGGATTTCGTCTATCTGGAAGCCAGCAGCGGTGCGGACAGCCACGATATGGAATTCGCCCGCAATTTTGCCGCTGCGCGCGCCGCCGGGCTGCAGGTGGGGGCCGTGCATGACTATGACCCCTGCCTTGCCGCTGAACGCCAGTCCGCCAATTTCGTGACCGTGGTGCCCCGCGATGCGGGGCTGCTGCCACCCGCCGTTGCGCTGGACCGGCTGGCCGAGGATTGCCGCGCGCGAGTCAGCGACGCGATGGTGGAAAGCGAACTGACGACCTTTCTCAACCAGATTGAAGGCCATACGGGCAAGCCCGCCGTGCTTAAGATTTCAAGCGGTTTTGAAGCGCGTTACGGGCTGGCGCACCGGGTGGAGCGGCCATTGTGGCTAAGCCGCACGCGCTTTCAGCCTGATTATGGCGGTCGGCCATGGACCTTGTGGACGGCCAATGCGATGCTGCATTCGGATGCGGCGGCCGATCCGTTACGCTGGGTGGTGCTGCAACCCTGAGGCAGCTGAACTACGGGAGTGCAGGCTTGAGCGATAATATGGACCAGGACGGGCTGATTGCGATCGCGCATCGGGCGATGGACAATGCCTATGCCCCCTATTCGGGTTTCCGGCTCGGGGCTGCGCTACGCTTCGCCGATGGGACGGTGGTGTCTGCCAGTAATGTGGAAAATGCCAGCTATGGCCTGTCGCTCTGCGCTGAATCCGTGGCGCTGGCCAAGGCGATGGATGATGGCCATCGCGGCGGGCTGGAAGCGGTGGCGGTGCATGGCAGCGGGGATGCGCCATCGCCGCCTTGCGGTCGCTGTCGCCAGATGCTCGCCGAAATGGCGCAGCTTGGCGGGACTGACCCGCTGGTCTGGTGTGCGGGTGAAGGCGGCGATGTGATCGAGGCGCGGCTTTCCGAACTGCTGCCGCATGCGTTCGGACCAGCCAATCTGGAGTGATGCGATGACCAGAACGATGCGCGATCCTGCAGCCCTGATTGATACGGCATCGTTGTCGGCGCTGCTTGGCGATCCGCAGCTGCGCCTGTTTGACTGCACGACCTTTCTCGACCGTCTGCCCCCCGGCAGCGCGCAACCATACAATGCCATTTCGGGCCGCTTGAACTTCGAAGCGGCGCATATCGCGGGGGCCGGCTTTCTGGACCTGCAGGGCGAGTTTTCGGATCGGACGAGTCCGTATCACTTCATGCTGCCCGATGTGCAGCAGCTCGAATCCGCGTTCGGGCGACATGGTATCGGAGCGGGAACCCGGGTGGTGCTTTACAGCGCTGGCGCCATGATGTGGGCCACGCGCTTCTGGTGGATGCTCAAGGCGCTCGGGTTCGACAACGTCGCGGTGCTGGATGGCGGTCTGGACAAGTGGCTGGCCGAAGGCCGGCCGGTGGAAGCGGGGCCGCCAAACGCCTGGCCAGCGACCGGTTTCCGGGCAAGGCCTGTGTCGGGCCGCTTCCTTGGCAGCGCCGATGTCGCAGCAGCGCTGTGGCGTGATGACACGGTGATCGTCAACGCGCTGTCGCCGGATTATCATGCCGGGCTGGAGCCGACATCCTATGGCCGGTATGGCCGGATTCCCGGCAGCGTCAATCTGCACTGGGCCGATCTGGTTGATCCGGAATCGAAGGATTTTGTCCCGCTCGATCAGGCGGCCGCACTGGCGGCGGCAAAGGGCATTACGGGCGACAAGCAAGTGATCTGCTATTGCGGGGGTGGCATATCCGCCACGCTCGATCTCTTCATGCTTTACCAGCTCGGCTACGAAAAGCTGTCGCTGTACGATGGCTCACTGGGTGAATGGGCCAAGGATGAAAGCCTGCCGGTCGAAACGGATTGAGCGCCGGGCAGCTGTCCCGCAGCCCGGTTATTTCTCCGCGCCGGTCAGCCATTCGGCCAGTGCAGCCATGCATTCGCGACCAAGCAGCATCGAGCGTTCCGGGCTCCACCCCTGCGCCGGATCAGGGCAGTCGCAATGATCCTTGAATGGCATCTCCAGAGTCATCGCGCAGGCGCCGAAGCGTTCGGCCAGCTGGTTGGTGGCCATGGTCAGGTTTGCCCGACCCGGCCCGGACCGGGGGTAGCCCAGCTTCGTCTGGAAATCGGGGGTGCGGCGCGCAAGGATGCGTTGATAACGATAGAAGCGTTCCCCCTGTTCGTCAGTCCATGACGGGATGCCTTCGAAACCTGCGAGGAACACCGCCGGGATCGCTTCGTCGCCATGCACGTCGATGGCGAAATCTACCCCGGTTTCATCCATCGCATTGCGGATCGCCAGCACTTCGGGCGATCTTTCGGCGCTGGGTTCGTGCCATTCGCGATTGAGGTTCACTCCCGCGGCATTGGTGCGCAAATGGCCACGGCACGAACCGTCGGGATTGGCGTTGGGTACGATGTGCAGGCGGCATTGCGCGCGCAGGGTCCGGCCGACCGGATCGGCGGGGTCAGTAAGGCAATCCAGTGCGCCTTCCATCCACCATTCGGCCATGGATTCACCCGGATGCTGGCGCGCAAACAGCCAGACCTGGCGCGTCCCTTCGCCCAGTTCGATGCAATCGATCGGCTGACCTTCGAGGCTGGTGCCAAGGGTGCGGCAGGACACGCCATCCTGCCCCGCCACACCGGCGAGCAGATCGTGATGCCGCTCCATCGAATAGGGAGCGAAATAGGCAAACCAGCACAGGCCGCCCGCTGGCCGGTGGCGAATCGTCAGCGTGCCGCCATCGCCCTGTTCGTTCCAGTGCGTTTCTGCCCGGCCCCAATAATCGCGATCCTCCGACACGCAGGCGCGGTATCCGGGCCATCCTTGCGGATAGGCCGAAGCGGCCAGCCCGGCGATCTTCAGCTCCAGCTCGCGTCCCGCCGCGCCGGTGACGCGGAAATGGAACCACTGAAAGAAATCGCTGTCCCGGTCCTTGCGGATGGCGAGCCGTGCGCTTGCCCCCGCGATTGACAGCACTTCGATATTGCCGCTGTCGAATGCCGCTGAAATGCTGATGTCGCGGCCAGTCACTTGACCTCCACCGTCTCGCCTGACGTACCCGGAAAGCCTGCGAACAGTGCTTCGGCCAGCTTTGCTGCGCCCAGTTGTGTATCCGCCATGGGTGAATCCGCCGCGACAGTGAAATGGCTGCGCCCTTCCCACAACACCGCGTCAGATGCGCGGTTGCGGATCTGGACTGAAAGTTCGGTGCTGACCTGATCCTTGGGGCCGCCCGAAAGGTCGATGCCCAGCCCCATCCCGACGCTGGAGCCCCAGCCGCCGCCAGTTGCCCCGCCGACCCCCACGCTCACCGGGCCGCGAGTGCGGTCGGGCTTGTAGTAGGAGCGTTCCACCCGCACCAGCGCTACCTGGTCTGCGCTGTCCGCCGGCCCGTCCGCATAGCCGATCGCCCCGAGCTGGCGCGACACGGCGGCAAGGTAAGTCCTGATTTCGAGCGAGGCGGGATCGTCGCCCGGGGCCGCGGCCACGGCGATCGTGCCATGGCCGAGCTGATTGAGCGCGGCCGGTTCGTGAAAGCGCGTCACTTCCACCGGCCCGGTCGGCGCGACGCAGCCAGACAGGGCGGCAAGCCCCAGCAACAGGGCGGACAGGGCAGTTCTGGTCATCGCGCGATCCTCTATTTCCACATTATTCCTTTGTGCGCGTTGCAGATTGCGGGCGCAAGCGTGACCACAATCTCAACCCAAAAGTCGCGAGTTTGATGCAAGGGGGCGCCATGTCCAGCAAGCTTCCCGTTCTCGTTACCGGCGGTGCCGGTTACATCGGCTCTCATGCCGTCCTTGCCCTGGTCGATGCCGGCTGGCCGGTGGCGGTGATTGACAATCTGTCGACCGGCTTCCGCTTCGCCGTGCCTGACGGTGTCCCCCTCTATGAAGGGGACATCGAAGATGGCGCGCTGCTCGCCCGGATTTTCGCGGAGCAGGGTAAACGCGCGATCATGCACTTTGCTGGTTCGATCGTGGTGCCGGAGTCCGTCGAGAACCTGCTCAAATATTATCACAACAATACGGTGAAGAGCCGCGCACTGATCGAGGCGGCAGTGACGGCGGGCGTGCCGCATTTCATCTTCAGTTCCACCGCCGCGACATACGGGATTCCCGAGGTGTCGCCGGTCAGCGAAGATTGCCCGAAACTGCCGATCAATCCCTATGGCATGTCCAAGCTGATGACCGAGACGATGCTGGCCGATACGGCCCGCGCGCACACCATCAACTATTGCGCGCTGCGTTATTTCAACGTCGCTGGCGCCGATCCGCAGGCGCGCAGCGGCCAGTCCACCGCGGGGGCCACGCATCTGATCAAGGTGGCGGTCGAAGCGGCACTGGGCAAGCGTGAGCGGGTGTCGGTGTTCGGCACCGATTACGCCACGCCCGATGGCACCGGGGTGCGCGATTACATCCATGTTTCCGACCTGTCCGCCGCGCATGTCCTGGCGCTGGAGGCGTTGATTGCTGATCCTGTCACCTCATTGACGATGAATTGCGGTTATGGCCGGGGCTTTTCCGTACTGGAAGTGCTGGATGCGGTCGACCGGGTAACGAATCGCCGGCTGGAGCGGGTGATGGAACCGCGCCGCGCGGGCGATCCCGATTCGCTGATTTCGGACAATCGATGCATCAAGGCGAGTTTGCCCTGGGTGCCCGCTCATGCCGACCTCGACACGATCATTGCCCATGCCCTGCAATGGGAACGAAAATTGAGCGAGATCCGCAGCCAAGGTTGACTTTCACCTGCGTGCCCCGTAACGGCGCGGCTTCAATTTTGAGCGGTCCCGACCGCACGAGAGAAACCATGAAGATTCGCAACAGCCTCAAGTCACTCAAGAACCGTCACCGCGATTGCCGCGTCATTCGCCGTCGCGGCCGGACTTATGTGATCAACAAGACCAACCGCCGCTTCAAGGCGCGCCAGGGTTGATGTCTGCCGCGCCGCAGGTTTCCTGCGGTCGCGATGAAACGGGAAGCCCCTGCCAGCGCGGGGGCTTTTGTTATGCCTGATGTGCGAGCGGTGGTGTTCGATGTCGGGCGGGTCCTGTTCCAGTGGGACCTGCGCCATCTTTTTGCCCCGCTGATCGAAGATCCCGAACGGCTGGAATGGTTCGTCACCTGCGTGGTGAGCGAGCAATGGCACCACCAGCACGATGAGGGGCGCGACCTTGATGAGCTGGTGGCCGAACGGATCGCGCAATTTCCCGACTGTGCGGACCTGATTCGCATTTATGCCACGCGCTTCAATGACAGTGTGCCGGGGCCAGTGCCGGGCACGGCGCAACTGGTGGGGCGGCTGGCCGCGCGCGACGTGCCGCTGTTCGCGCTGACCAATTTTGCCGCGAAGTTCTGGGACGAATTCCGCCCGCTCCACCCAGTGTTCGATTACTTCCGCGATGTCGTGGTGTCGGGCGTGGAGAAGCTGGCCAAGCCCGATCCGGCGATTTACCGGCTGGCCCAGCGCCGCTTTGGCCATACGCCGGGCGAGCTGTTTTTCATTGACGACAATCCCGCCAATGTCGCGGCGGCGCGGGCATGCGGCTGGCAGGCGTCGCTGTTTACCGATGCGGCTTCACTGGAACGTGAATTGCTGTCGCGCGGACTTTTGGCCTGACATGACTGCGGAAGTGCGCCCCGGGCGACGTCCTACATATCATGTGACCAGAGAATTGATCCGCAATTACCTTGCGGACCTGAAAGAACAGAGGGAATTTTGACCGTATCCTTGCTTGTCCTGCCGATGCTGGCGGCTGCGGTGCCTGCACCGGCCGACATTGCGGCGTTTGACGTCCCGCAGGCTGACTTGGCCATAGTCGCCTATTCAGACACTATCGAAAGCAGCGGTGAGGGTAGTGAAGTGGCTGCGGCCGCTTCGTGCAATCCGCGCCTGCCGCGCAGACCGGCTCGCTCAGGGCCTATGGCCCGTTCAAGGTAGTGGATGCCTCCCACGCGGTGATGGACGGGGTCACGGACGAGCGCAGTCCCGCGCAATTCGCGGCCATGCTGCAGGATTTCCCTGAGATCACGACGCTGACCATGCAGGA
>JAURML010000136.1 GCA_030830695.1 Caenibius sp.
CGTGGATCAAAGGCGGCGCCGGGGTAACAATCCGCTGGGCCGTGACCGCAACCAGCCTTGGCCCCATGCTGGTGGCGGCGACCGAGAAGGGCGTATGCCGGATATCCTTCGACGAGGGCGAGGAGGATCTGCGCGCCATCTTCCCGCAGGCTCAGCTGCTGAACGGGGGTGACGATTTTACTGCCTTGCTGGCCAGTGTGGTCGCTGCTGTCGAACAGCCAGACACTGGCCATGACATCCCGCTGGACGTTCGGGGCACGGCCTTTCAGGAACGGGTGTGGCAGGCGCTGCGCCGGATACCGGCGGGCGAAACGCGCAGCTATGCGCAGATCGCCGCCGCCGCCGGAAATCCGAAAGCCGTGCGCGCGGCAGGCAGCGCCAATGGTGCGAACCATGTTGCGGTGCTCATTCCCTGTCACCGGGTCGTGCGGTCGGACGGGGCGCTGGGCGGCTACGCCTATGGCCAGGACATCAAGCGCGAATTGTTGCGACGGGAAAAAGCCTGGCAGGATTGAGCGGCGTCAATCGAGTTTCGGCGTCATGCCCGGTTCGCATTTGGCCATCGCTCGCTGATATGCCGGTCTGGCGCCGATGCGCTGCAGATAGGCGCGCAGATTGGGGCTGCCGTCCAGCAGATGTTCCACGAAGGCACGCATCGTGGTCAGCGCAAAGCCCATCATGATGTCCGCCGTCGTCAGCTGACCTCCGCCGAAGAATTCCGCTTCGCCCAGCCGCGCCTCAACATGCTTCCAGCCCCGCTGGCTGCGATCGGCGACAAAGGCGGGCGGGGCCGTGTCAGTGTAAGCGCAGGTGATTTCGCACATTCCGGTGGCCATGAAGGTGCCGTTGGCGAAACGGAGCCAGAACAGGTGATCGGCAAAGTCCGGGTGGTCAGGCCCGGGAGACAGGCGTGAGTTGCCATAGCGGGCATCGACATATTCGCAGATGGCGCCGCTTTCGCCCAGCACCATATCGCCATCGGTGATGACCGGAGCGATGCCCATCGGGTGCAGGGCCTTGTATTCATCCGGGGCGAGATTGTTGTCATCGCGCCGCAGGTAGTTCTTCAACTCATATTCAATGCCCAGTTCCTCGCACAGCCAGACGATGCGTTCTGACTGTGAAACGCGCAAATGATGGACGGTCAGCATGGCGGTTCCTCTCCTCAAACGAAACTGTAGGGGTCTATATCAATTGCAATGCGCACGCTTGCCGGAAATCGGAACGGGTCCAGCCACTGGCGGATGATGTCCTGCAACCGGGCTGAGCGGCGGGCGTTGATCAGCAGGCGATAGCGATAACGCCCGCGCAGCAGTGCCAGCGGCGCGGGCGCGGGGCCGAGAATGGCGACATCGGGCAGCTCTGGCCGTGCCCCGCCGATAGCGCGGGCGGCATCGCGCGCTTCCGCCTCGTCCTCCGACGAAACGATGATCGCGGCCCAGCGGCCATAGGGCGGGGCGCCGGCCTGTGCGCGGCCTTGCGCTTCGGCCTCGTAAAAAGCGTCACGCTCACCCGACGCCAGCGCAGCGATCACCGGCGCTTCGGGGTGGCGCGTCTGGATCAGCACTTCGCCCGGCTTCGCCCCGCGTCCGGCGCGCCCGGCCACCTGCGCGACCTGCTGATAAGTGCGCTCGGCGGCGCGCAGATCTCCGCCCTCAAGCCCGAGATCGGCATCGACCACGCCCACCAGGGTGAGGTCGGGGAAGTGGAATCCCTTGGTGACCAGCTGCGTGCCGACGATGACGTCAATCAGACCTGCTTCGGCCGCTGCGATGAAGGCAGCGGCCTTTTCCGGGCTGCCGAGTGTGTCGGAGGTGGCGATGGCGACCCGCGCGGCAGGGAGGATCTGTGCAACCTCGTCCGCGATCCGTTCCACGCCGGGGCCGCAGGCCACCATGCAGTCCGGTTCCCCGCATTCCGGGCAGGTGGCGGGCGGGGCAGTCTCATGCCCGCAATGATGGCAGGCCAGCCGCTGACTCAGCCGGTGTTCGACCAGCCAGGCGCTGCAGTTGGGGCACTGGAAACGGTAGCCGCAGTGGCGGCACAGCGTCAGCGGGGCATAGCCGCGCCGGTTGAGGAACAGCAGCGTCTGTTCGCCCCGATCCAGCCGTTCGCGCATCGCATCGACCAGCGCGGGGGCCAGCCAGTGGCCGCGTTCCGGCGGTTGCGTGCGCAGATCGATCACGCCGATCGCAGGCAGCAGTGCGCCGCCGTAACGGTCAGGCAGGTCGATCCGTTCGTACACGCCGCTTGATGCCATCTGCAGGCTTTCCAGCGCGGGAGTGGCGCTGGCCAGGATGACTGGCAGGCTTTCGAAGCGGGCGCGCATTACGGCCACGTCGCGCGCGTTGTAGCGTACACCGTCATCCTGCTTGAAGCTCACTTCATGCGCTTCGTCGACCACGATCAGCCCCAGCGCGCGATAGGGCAGGAACAGCGCGGAGCGCGCGCCGACCACCACCTGCGCGGTGCCGCTGGCGATGGCGCGCCACGCACGGCGCCGCTCTGTCGATTTGAGCGAGGAATGCCACAGCACCGGCGCGGCACCAAAACGGCTTTCGAACCGGCGCAGGAAGGCTTCGGTCAGCGCAATTTCCGGGACCAGCACCAGCACCTGCCGCCCCATGCGCAGCGCCTGTGCCACCGCTTCGAAATAAACCTCGGTCTTGCCCGATCCAGTCACACCGTCGAGCAGGAAGGGCGCGAATTCGGCTGCGCGCACGGCGGCCACGAACCGCTCGGCAGCCCCTTGCTGGCCGGGGTTCAGGGTTGGTTCGGCGAAGTCGGGCCGGGGTGAGGGGTAAGGCCGGTCGCAATCCACCTCGACCGGTTCCAGCACGCCCTGGCTGACCAGACCGCGCAGGACGCCGTCCGAAACCCCCGCGATCGCGGCCAGCTCGCGGATGGTGGCCTGTTCACCCTCCAGCCGGGCCAGCGCCTGTTCGCGCTGCGGGGTCATCCGGTCCGGCGCCTTGCCGGTCAGCCGGTATTCGGTGGTTGTGGCCCCGCCTTTCAGCGCCCCGCCGCTGGACAGCACCATGCGCGCGACTGCTGCCAGTGGCGCACAGTAATAATCCGCCGTCCATTCCACCAGCCGGCGCAGTTCCGCCCTGATCGCGGGGACTGGCAGCAGGCCCAGCAGCGGGCGCAGCCGTTCATCGGGCACCGTTGTGGCGGGCAGGCGGTCTGCCTCCCACACGATCCCGCTGATCTGGCGCGGGCCTAGCGGAGCCGAAACCACTGATCCCGGCTTGACATCCATGCCATCAGGCACTCGATAGTCGAGCGGGCCTAGTGCGGCGTTGAGGACGAGGAGGCGGACGCGGTTCATGGCTATGCCTCCTATATGGGAGACCGCGCGGCCGCGCGGCAAGGATAGAGCGACGCGATATGACCGGATTGATTGCTGATAGGCTTGGACGACGCGCCTTTCTGGCCGGCGCCATGGCCAGTGGCGCGCTGCTGGCGCTGCCCGGATGCGCCAGCATGGGCGGCTTCAGCCTGACCGAGGCGATCCGCCGCCTGCTGATGCTCTCCAGCGAGCGGGCCTTTGCCCGGCTGACCGGCGATGGCGGTTACTGGGACGATGCGATCTCGGCTGCAGGGCTGAACAATCTGCTCGGCACGCGCGGTGATGTGCTGGCTGGCATTCTCACCTCAACCCTGTTCAAGAAGCGACTCAACCACGCGTTTGCAGGCGTTGCGGAACGGGGGGCGGAACGTGCCGCGCCCATCGTCGCAGATGCGGTGCGCACCATTGGCATCGACAATGCGGTGGCGCTGGTGAAGGGCGGGCCGACCGCCGCCACTACCTTCCTGCGCACCGGGCTGAGCGGTACGCTGGTTGAAGCCATGGTGCCGGAACTGGGTCAGGCCATGAAACTGGCGGAAGAACCGCTGGTGGGCCAGTTGCTGAACAGTCTGGTCGGGATCGATGTGGCGGGCGTGTCGCGCAATTTCGCCGGCAAGGTCGATGATGCCATCTGGAACGAGATGGGGATAGAAGAGGCGGCCGTCCGCGCCAATCCGGCCAGCACTAACGATCCGCTGCTGATGGGTGTGTTCGGCACTTTGTGATCGCGCAAGCCGGGGGTTACATGGCCGCGCCGCGCAACCTATAGCGGGGCGGGAATCGCTGCTTGTGGATTGGAGCCACCATGAAATTCTTTGTCGACACCGCCGAAATCGCAGACATCAAGGATCTGGCCGCCACCGGCCTGCTGGATGGCGTCACCACCAATCCCAGCCTGATCGCCAAATCCGGACGGGATTTCATGGAGGTGACGAGGGAAATCTGCGGCATTGTCGACGGGCCGGTGTCGGCAGAAGTGGTCGCGCTCGATCACGCGACCATGATGAAGGAAGCCGATGTGCTGCGCCGGATCGCGGACAATGTCTGCATCAAGGTGCCGCTGACGATTGACGGTCTGAAGACCTGCAAGGCGCTGACTGGCGATGGGACGATGGTCAATGTCACCCTGTGCTTTTCCGCCAATCAGGCACTGCTGGCGGCCAAGGCGGGGGCGACCTTCATCTCGCCCTTCATCGGGCGGCACGACGACAATGGCTTCGACGGGATGGATCTGATCCGCGATATTCGCCTGATTTACGACAATTACGCCTTCGAAACGCAGATCCTGGCGGCTTCCATCCGCCATCCCGTGCATGTGCTGGAAAGCGCGCGGATTGGCGCAGATGTGGCGACTATGCCCCCGGCGGTGATTCGCGGGCTGTTCAAGCATGTGCTGACGGACAAGGGTATCGAAGGCTTCCTGGCCGACTGGGCCAAGACCGGCCAGACGATCCTGAAATAAGCGCCGTTGCCACACCTTGTCCGACGAATCGCCCACTGATCGTTTCAAATCTGCGCTGACCGGCGCCACCCGGGCGCTTGCGCATGATGCGGAGCTGGAACTGGCCTGGACCGCAGATGCGCCTGTCGAGACGGGCAAGACGCTGCGCGTGCCGATGCCGGGCCGGGGCTTGCCGCGCGACAAGGCAATGGAAGCGCGCGGCTTTGCTGACAGCTTCGCGCTGAAGCAGCGATTGCACAATGCCGTGCTCCATGGCCGCCATGCCCCGGCCGAGGCTGCGGCCCGCGCCTGTTACGATGCGATCGAAACCGTGCGCTATGAAGCGCTCGGTTCCGAAGGCTATGCCGGGATTCGCGGCAATCTGGCGGCGGCGGAGGACATGCGCCTTTCGACTGACCCCATTGCCCGCGCCACCAGTGCGGATGAAGTGCCGATGCAGATTGCGCTTGCGCTGATGCTGCGCGAACGGCTGACTGGCCAGCCCGTGCCGCAGGCCGCGCGCAGGGGTGTCGACATGGTGCGCGACTGGATCGAACAGAAGGCGGGCGGCGATCTTGATGCGCTGGCCCGGTCATTGTCCGATCAGGATGCGTTCCAGCAGCGCTCGCTCGACCTGCTGCGCCACCTCGAACTGACGTACAGCGAAGAGGATGAGCGCGATCAGGGCGATGACGAGGATGAGGAAAACACCGGGGAAGAGGAATCCGACGAGGGCGATGATGATGGCCCCGACGATTCCGGCACGCCCGAAGTTGCTGGCGAACCAGCCGAGGGTGACGACGGCCCCGAAAGCGAAACCGAGGCCGATCCTGATGGCGAGATGGGCGAAGCGGATATCGGGGACGAGGGCGACGAAGGCATGCTGCCCGTCCGCCCCAACCGGCCATGGACCGATCTGCCCGATGATTTCGATTACAAGGTGTTCACGGACCGCTTCGATGAAGTGATCAGTGCGCCGGAACTCTGCGATGATGAGGAACTGACCCGGCTGCGGGCCTATCTCGACAGCCAGCTGACCGGGCTTCAGGGCGTGGTCACGCGGCTGGCCAACCGGCTGCAGCGCCGGTTGATGGCCCAGCAGAACCGCAGCTGGGATTTCGACCAGGAAGAAGGGCTGCTGGATGCCGCGCGGCTCGCCCGCGTGGTCGTCAGCCCCGGCCATTCGCTCTCTTACAAGATCGAACGGGACGTCGAATTCAAGGATACGGTCGTCACCCTGCTGATCGACAATTCCGGTTCCATGCGCGGGCGGCCGATCTCCATCGCTGCGATCAGCGCGGATGTGATGGCGCGCACGCTGGAACGCTGCGGGGTGAAGGTGGAAATCCTCGGTTTCACCACCCGCGCATGGAAGGGCGGGCAAAGCCGCGAAGCCTGGCTGGCGGAAGGCAAGCCTGCCAATCCCGGCCGTCTCAATGACCTGCGCCATATCGTCTACAAGCAGGCGGACGAACCGTGGCGGCGCGCGCGGCGCAATCTGGGCCTGATGATGCGCGAAGGGCTGCTGAAGGAAAATATCGATGGCGAGGCGCTGTTGTGGGCGCACAGCCGCCTGCTGGCCCGGCCGGAGGATCGCCGCATCCTGATGGTGATTTCCGATGGCGCACCGGTGGATGATTCGACGCTTAGCGTGAACAATGCGGGCTACCTCGAAATTCATCTGCGCAAGGTGATCGACTGGATCGAGAGACTCAGCCCGGTGCAGCTGGTGGCGATCGGCATCGGCCATGATGTGACCCGTTATTACAAGAAGGCGGTGACGATCATGGATGCGGAACAGCTCGGCGGGACGATCATCGAGCAACTCGCCGAGCTGTTCGACATCGACTGAGCGGCGTCGCATACCCGCATGCTCTGGGTGTCCGCCACGATCGCAGCGTCGATTGCCCTGCTGGCCCGCAACGCCATTCAGGCCGGGCTGACGCACGAGATCGGCACGCTGGGCGCAACCATGGTCCGCTTCGTTTACGGTGCGCCCTTCGCCCTTCTGCTCCACACGGCTGCGATGTACTGGACCGGCAGTGGCTGGCCCGCGCTGACGCTGGCCTTCGTGGGCCCGGCGGCGGTGGGCGCATTTTGCCAGATTGGCGGCACTGCGCTGATGCTGAAGGCAATG
Source organism: Caenibius sp. (assembly GCA_030830695.1). Classification (GTDB taxonomy): domain Bacteria; phylum Pseudomonadota; class Alphaproteobacteria; order Sphingomonadales; family Sphingomonadaceae; genus JACKKV01. The sequence goes on from JAURML010000136.1 coordinate 6,931, forward strand.
GACCTGCGCGGCTTTGCCGTCGCCAACGCCTATATCAAGATGGAGCCGGTGCTGCTGGCGCTGGGCGGCTGGTGGATATTGGGCGATGTGCTGGCCCCGCTCGCCTGGCTGGGCATTGCCGTCGCGACCGGGGGCGTCCTGCTGGCCGCATTTCCGCGCGGAACCACGCTGGCCGTCATGCGGGGGCAGGGCGCGGCCATTGCTGTGGGGCTGGTCGCGGCTGGCCTGTTCGGCTTTTCCGCCATCTGCTTTCGCGCCGGTGTGCTGGCGCTGGGCGATGGACCGGCGGTGATGCGTGCGCTCCACACGCTGCTGGCGACCATCCTGATCCAGTCCGCGACCATGCTGGTCTGGCTGGGTATTTCCGACCGTGCCGCACTGGCTGGCAGCCTGCGCCGCTGGCGGTGCTGCACTCTCGCCGGGCTGGCCGGGGCCTGCGCCTCCATGGGCTGGTTTACCGGGTTCGCGTTGACGGTCGCAGCCAATGTGCGCACGCTCTCGCTGATCGAATTGCCGATTGCCGCGCTGGTCAACCGCCCGCTGACCGGCAGGGCGCCCAGCCGGCGCGAACTGGCGGGCATTACACTGGTGATGGCGGGGATTGGCCTGCTGCTGCGCGCAGAGCTTGCTTGACCCGACCGGGTTTCCAAGGGCAATGCGCCGCCATGACTGATGCCGCCGCGCCCCTGATGCTGTTCAACAGCCTGACCCGCCAGCTTGAACCGTTCAATCCTGTCCATGCAGGCGAGGCGCGCGTCTATACCTGCGGGCCGACGGTCTACAACTATCCGCACATCGGCAATATGCGCGCCTATGTCTTCGCGGACGTGCTGGGCCGCACGCTCAGCTTCAAGGGTTACAGGCTGACTCACGTCATCAACATTACCGATGTCGGCCACCTGACGGACGATGCCGACTCGGGTGAGGACAAGATGGAGAAGATGGCGGCCGAAAAGGCGCAGTCCATCTGGGACATCGCCGAGCATTACAAGCAGGCCTATTGGGCCGATGTGAAGGCGCTCAATATTCGTGAGCCAGCCCACTGGACCATCGCCACCGACTATGTCCCGCAGATGATCGAATTTGCGAAAGGCATCGCGGAAAAGCACTGCTACGAGCTGGAGAGCGGCCTTTATTTCGATGTCTCGACCGTGGCCGATTACGGGCGGCTTGCCCGCGCGCAAACCGAGGAAGGGCAGAGCCGGATCGACCCGGTCCCGGGCAAGCGCAACCAGATGGACTTCGCGATCTGGCGCAAGACCCCGCCGGGCGAAAAGCGTCAGATGGAATGGGATTCGCCGTGGGGCCGGGGCGCGCCGGGGTGGCATCTGGAATGTTCGGTCATGTCGGGCGAGGTGCTGGGCTTCCCGTTCGACATCCACACCGGCGGGATCGACCACCGCGAAATCCACCACCCTTGCGAGATTGCGCAGAATCAGGCGCATTGCTGCACGAATGGGCTGGACGATGCAGCCAATTCGGGCGCGAAGTTGTGGATGCACAACAACTTCCTGGTCGAACGATCCGGCAAGATGTCGAAGTCGTCAGGTGAATTCCTGCGGCTGCAACTGCTGATCGACAAGGGCTACCACTCGCTCGCCTACCGTATGATGTGCCTGCAGGCCCATTACCGCAGCGAACTGGAATTCAGCTGGGAAGGGCTGGGGGCCGCGCTCACGCGTTTGAAGCGGATTCTGTTGGGTGTTATTCGGGCGGATAATCTGGTTCGGCAGGCAGAAGTGGAGCATGGGTCGACAGAATACCAGTCTTTGCGCGAAATTAAGCGTGACTATGTTGCTTGTCGTGATCGAAAGATGACTGTACCTTCTTTCAGGGAAAAGTGGGGGAGCACATCAGACGATCTGTTGGCCACGTATTTACGGGATTTTGAAGAAGCAATCACTTCCGATTTGTCTATGCCGGAAGCATTGGCACTTATTGATGAGGTATTCGGCGACAAGAAGGTCGGGCCGTTAAATCGGTTGCGCTTTGCTGCCATTTCCGATCTTGTTTTTGGGCTAGATATCTTGGGCCTAAATCGCGCAGACCTGCGCATCCGACCGAAATCCGCGACTATCACCGAAGCTGAAATCGAAGAGGCGCTGGCCCGCCGCAAGGAAGCCCGCGCCGCCAAGGATTTCGCCACCTCCGACGCGATCCGCGATGAACTCGCCGCGCAGGGGGTGGAGGTGATGGACGGCGATCCGCTGGGCTGGGAATGGAAGCTGGGCGACTGAGCGATGGACCGCAAGGCACATTGGGAAGAAGTCTATCGCACCAAGCCGCGCGACAGCGTCAGCTGGTATCAGCCCGTCCCGCAGGCCTCGCTTGATGCCATCATGCGCCATGGCAGCAATCCCGCGCAATCGCTGATCGATATCGGCGGCGGTGCCTCCGCCCTGGTTGCTGAACTGGCGGCGCGCGGGTGGCGCGATCTGGCGGTACTGGACATCTCCGCGCCTGCCCTGGAGGCCGCGCGCGCTGCGATGGGAGCTGAATCGGCAAGGGTCGACTGGATCGTGGCGGACGCCGCAAACTGGCAACCCGCCCGCCAGTACGACATCTGGCATGATCGGGCAGTGTTCCATTTCCTGACGGACGGGGCGGCGCGCGCCGGTTATCGCGCCGCGTTGATGCGGGGGCTGGCGCCGGGCGGATTGCTGGTCATGGCCACCTTCGCCCTCGACGGGCCGGAGAAATGCAGTGGCCTGCCGGTGCAACGCTATGGCCCGCAAGAACTCGCCGCCACGCTGGGCGAAGGGCTGGGCCTGCTGGAACACTGGCACGAATCCCACGTCACACCGGGCGGGGGCATGCAGAACTTCAACTGGTGCGTGTTCCGGCGCGTTTCCGGCTAACTTTCCTCCAGCAGCAGCAATTCCACAGTCACCGCCAGGCGCGCTTCCGGCAGCAGCGTATGCTGCGCTTCCACCACCGTTGCGTCGGCCACCAGCTGGCCGGTAATGGTGAATTCGTGATCGGGCAGGGCCGCCAGCAGCCTCTCTCCTCCGGCGATCGCCTGCGTGCTGCTGTACACGATGTCCAGCGTGTGGCGGGTGCCGGCGAAAGTGACGCTGGCCCAGCTGCGTTCCACGTGCCGGGCGATCGCGCCATGCCCGTCCGCCAGCATCAGCAGCGTGGCCTGCAATTTGTCAGTGAGCGAACGGGCCGGGCGGCGCGCGCGGATGTTCGGCACACTGGGGGTAAAGGGCCGGGGAGGGAAGTCGGGGTCAGCCCGCATGGCCTTGCTCCTGAAATGAGGACATGAATTGTTCGATGCGCTGCTGGGTGTTGCTGCCCGAACTGCGCCCCGGCGACGTCGTCATCATGGATAATCTATCGAGCCACAAGCGCGTAGCGGTTCGGGAAAAGATCGAAGCAGCAGGCGCAACCCTGCGCTTCCTCCCACCATACAGCCCCGAC
>JAURML010000137.1 GCA_030830695.1 Caenibius sp.
AACCGATCCAGCACCACGGTGGTTTCGCGTCCCTCGACATCCACCAGAACAGCATCAAGCCGGCGCTGGCTCATGTCCGGGTCGTATTTCGCGGTCTGGCGAATGGTGCGGACCGGCACCGTGCGGCCATCGCGGTGAACAAAGCCCGCGCAGCCCATTTCGCCGCGCGCCATCCAGATCCAGCCGTTCAACGTAACCGAACCGTCCGGCGTATAGGCGCAGAACCACTTCCAATGCTGCGGCATGCCCCAGTTGCGATTGCCCCAGCTGTGATCGCGATGACCGGGTTGGTCGAACTCCAGCCGCCTGCCCCTGGCCTCGATCCAGCCCTTTATCCGCCCGCCCTGTTCGAAACGGTTGCGCGCCATCCATTGTGGGAGGCCATCGGGATTGTCGTGATAGCTGAAGGGAGCATGGCTGCCGGTGAAGGTGAAATCGAACTTCATCCGCTCGCTGTCATAAGCCAGCCGGGCCGGAGCGCCGACGCCCGTGTTTTCCAGCGTCAACCCGTTGAGCTGGAAATTGTCGAAATCCATGTTGGCAGGCACTTCGCCCTCCGTCCGGTCAAACCCGGCTGGCTTGCCCTCCCCCCACAGGATCACGTTGAACCCCGCCTTGCCCTGGGCAGTAAGGTAGAGATAGGCCTGGAAGCCAAGTTGCTCTTCCGGGAAGATCGTCTGCCAGAACAGGGAATCGCGCATTCGCCCCGTTTCGTCCGGCGCGTGCCGCAGATAATCCTTTTCCTCGAACCGGCTCATGACATTCTCCCGATGAAGCAGGCTGTCCCTTAGCAGCAGCAATGAAATGGTCTAACCATTCAATCCGGCGCGTGATCGCCTTCGCCCTGCGGCCGAGCGGCGTGCTCCAGAACATAGCTGGTTGTCTGTTCGAGATGCCGCGACAATTCGTGCTTCGCTGCTTCTGCATCACGGGCGCGCAATTTCGCGACGATTTTTCGGCGGGGCGCAACAAGATCGATCTTCGTCGGCAGTTTGAGCCGTTCGAGCACATCTTCCATCAGCGACGCCACCGTGTCGATCACCAGTTCCAGAACCGGATTATGCGACGCCTTGCCCAGCAGGCGATTGAAATCCATCACGGGTCCGATCGTGGCAATCGGATCGCCCAGTTCGGCCGTTGCGGACAAATCATCGATATTGCGATCAAGCGCGGCAAAATCATCCGCGCTCGCGCGGGTCACCGCAAGGTCGATTGCCAGCTGCAACAGGCTGATCCGCACGGCGACAACATCCGAAAAAGGGATGTTACCCAAGGCGATCATGTCACGCAGCGAGCGGGCGATACCGTCCGAACTCGTCTGCCGGACGAAGGCCCCTCCCGTCGTTCCCTTGGCAAACCGCAGCACCCCTGACGCTTCCAGCACGCGCAATCCCTCGCGCACGGCGGAGCGGCTCACCCCGTATTTCTGTGAAAGGTCGCGTTCGCTGGGCAGCTTGTCGCCCGGACATAGTTCGCCAGACCGGATATCCGCCAGCACCGCATCGCGCACCTGTTCAAATACGCGCACGCGCGCCTGACTCTGCGCTCCATTTCTCGTGCCCTCGCTGGTCATGTCCCGCGCGAATAATGCCCTTTACAAATCCGAACAAGGATCGAGATCAAAAAGCGTCCAGAGTGCCCCAGTCACCCAGCGCCGTTGCCAGCCTTGAGGTGACCATCAGCGCGTAATCCTGTGGCTGCATATCCGGCATTTCGGCAACCGGGGCCACCGTCATCGTCCAGAAGGCCAGCGCGGTGGTAATTGCCTGCGCGATGATCCGCCGCGCTTCCTCCAGCGACACGCGCTGGCCACCGGCGCGCACCATTTCCTCGATGTAGAAATTGATGAGATTGTCTTCATGTTCGCGCCGCACATCCACCGGCAGGCCCGCCGCGATGCAATAGCCAAGGTCGCGCCCCCAATGGCCGCGATGAATGACGCCCCAGTCCCCCAATCCCAGCGTGCCGTCCGTCAGCCGGTACCAGTTGTGAAGATGCACGTCGCCATGGCCAAAGCCGCGCGGCAGGCTGGCCTGCGCGCCAAGTGAGGCGACCGTGGCGGGCCAGATTTCCCTGCGCCGTTGCCAAAGGCGGTCAGGCACCATGCCATGGTCGCGCGTGACCTCAAGGCCGGCGGCGCAGGCTTCGTCCAGCCGCACATGCATCAGCCCGCGAAAGCGTTCTTCCCAGGTCGGCAGGGCGGCGAAATCCGCATCAAGATTCGCCTGCCTTGCACCCAGCCCATAGAGACGCGCCAGAATGGCAAGCTGCTCCCGCGTCAGATCGGGCGATCCTTCGACGCTGCGGTCAAAGAAGTTGCCGCGTCCCGCCAGGTCCTCCAGCACAATGATCGAATTGAAGCTGATCGGATCGTAATTGGCATGAAACGCGCGCGGCACCTCGAAATCGATCAGGTGCTGGACGTGGCGATAGAAGCCCACCTCACAGCGTATCCCGCCCGAATGCGCCAGCATCAGCCGGTTGCGCAGGCCCGACGTACCTTTGCAAAACACAGAGGCGGGCAGCCCGGCCGCTTCTCCTGCGGCGTTGTAGCTGAGGAAGATCCGCCGCCGGTTGTTCGTCCCCTCGTCAGGATCGTCCAGGCGGTGCGCGACCACTCTGGCGCCCGGCACATCGGCGCAGATCACCGCACTCAGCCATTCATCGCTGACCAGATCGTAGCTGCCAGGGATATCGTCCAGCGTCTGCGCGGGCCGCGCCCCTGCCTGTTCCCGCGCAAAGGCCTCCCGAATCTGGTTTTCGAGGGGAAGGACCATCAGCCATCAGCCTTGTAGAGCTCGCGCAGCGCGCGTTTGTCGACCTTGCCAGTGGTCGTGCGGGGTAGCGCCTCTGCCCATTCGATCCGTTCGGGCAGCCACCATTTGGCGACGCTGCCCAGCATGTGTGAGCGCAGATCGGCATCGCCCGGCCGGGCCGCACCCGGTTCCGCCACGCAAATCAGCAGCGGGCGTTCCTGCCAGCGCGGATCGGGGATGCCGATAGCCGCGGCCTCGCGCACGGCCGCATGGCTGACGGCTGATGCCTCCAGTTCAGGCGAACTGATCCATTCCCCACCGGACTTGATCGCATCCTTCGCCCGGTCGACCAGCTTCATGCTGGAATCGGGATAGATGACCGCAATATCGCCCGTGTCCAGCCATTCGCGCGGTTCACCCGGCTCACCCAAATAGCGGCCGCACACCATGTTACCGCGGACTTGCAGAAAGCCCGAGGTTTGCCCGTCATGCGGCAGCGCCACGCCCTGATCGTCCACAATCCGCAGCACGGAATGCATGGCAACGCGCCCCTGGCGGTTGATCGCCAGATCGCGCAGCGCCTCCTCCCCCCGCTCCAGCGTACCGGCGGGCACCGTAGCCCGGCACGCGCCCGGGACTTCGGTCATCCCCCAGGTCTGGTGCGGCACGATCCCAAATGCGATCAGCTTGTCATAAAGCGAACCGGGCAACGAAGTGCCGGCAACCAGCGCGGTGCGCAGGCTGCACTGCTGCACACCGCGCCGTTCCATCTCGCTCACGAAGTCGAGCCAGACCGTGGGCACGCCGCCCGCCAGCGTGACATCTTCTGCAAGCACCAGATCCACCACCGCCTCGGCATCCAGCCTTCGTCCGGGCAGCACCAGCTTGTGGCCATTCATCGGCGCGGTGAACGGCATCATCCAGCCGTTGGAGTGATACATGCCGGCAATCGGCAGTACCGTCACCGCTTCACCATTGCGCGCATCGCCATACATGTCGGCCATGGACATGGCGAAGGAGATGAAGGTCAGCGCACGGTGCGAATAGGCGACCCCCTTGGGTCGGCCAGTGGTCCCGGATGTGAAGCAAAGCGTCGCAGCGCGCGTCTCCTCGAAGCTGGGCCAGACGATGTCGTCCGGCGCATCGCCCAGAAACTGCGCAACCGTGATGATCCCCGGCATCGCCCGGCACTCTTCCGGCACCGCCTCGCCAAAATAGACCCAGCACCTGATCGTCGCGGACTCGGGCGCAAGCGCCACCGCCAGTTCGATATTGCCGGCATCGAAAAAGCAGATATCGTCTTCAACCAGATCGGCCATATAGGCCAGATCATGCACCGCCAGGCGCGGGTTCAGCGTATGCAGCGGGATACCCAGCCCCAGCACGCCGTGAAACAGCGCCAGATGATCGATCGTGTTCCAGCAAAGCGAAGCTGCGCGCGCGTTCTCGTCATAACCGCGCGCGCTCAGCGCATTGGCCAGTCGCGCCGCACGGGCGCGCACCCCGCGCCAGTTCGAACGGGTAATGGAATCATCAATCTCGCGCCCGACAACCTCTGTGTCGCCATGATAGGTCGCGGCATAGTCGATCATGCCTGACGTCAGCAGCGGTTCATACATCGAACCGCCGGCCAGCGGGCCGCGTCTGGGAATGTCATTCATCGCTATAATCCGGGTCGCGCTTTTCCATGAACGCAGTAACTGCTTCGCGATGATCGGCGGTTTCCAGCAGCAGGGTCTGCTGGGCATCCTCCAGCGCCAGCGCCGCAGCCAGTCCGTTGCAGTCAATCAGCTGATTGAGGTGGTGCTTGGTCAGGCGCAGGCCCATGGGTGAAGCACGCAGCATCCGCGCCGCCCATTCCGCCCCGGCCTGGTCCAGCCGGTCAGCATCGACGACTTCGGCCAGCAGGCCAAGCTGATATGCGCGCTCTGCATGAAGGAAGTCGCCTGTCAGCATCAGCGCCGAAGCCGCGGACCAGCCGATCAGCCGCGGCAGGAAATAGCCTGATCCCATGTCCGGCCCGCCCAGGCCGATCTTCAGGTTCGCGATGTTCATGCGCGCATCCGGCGCAGCCAGGCGAACGTCGGAGGCGAGCGCGATCGAAAAACCGCCGCCACATACCGGCCCCTTCAACAGGGAGATGATCGGTTGCGGGCATTCGCGCATCGCCTTGGCAATGCTGCCGGCAAGTTTCTGTATCTTGTACTGCTTCTGCGCCCGCCCTGCCCCCGGCGGCACCAGCGCAGCGGATTTCAGATCCGCTCCGGCACAGAAGGCGCGACCTTCGCCGCGCAGGATGATGACCCGGGTTTCCGGTTCATCCGCAAGGGAGGTAAACAGGCGGTACAGTTCCTCGATCAGCGCAACATTCAGCGCGTTGAGCTGTTCGGGACGGTTCAGGGAAACGATGCCCAACGGGCCCTGACGTTCAAACCTTAGGAATTCATAGGAGATTGGTCCGCTCCCTTGCTTGCGCCGCGTGCATGCAGGTCACCTGGCGACATGCCGCCCGCTGGCCGATGCTGTCAGGAACGCATCCCCCTGGCAAGTCGCTGCCGCGGATTGAAAAGCCGGAAAATGAATTCCGCCCCGCTGCCAGCCTGCCTCAGAAGCGAGACAGGCTGCGCAGCGGACCGGAAGAATCGCATCGCAGCGATCAGTACTTCATACCGACTGTGATGCCGTAAGTGGCTGGACGACCAACCGTGCGGGCACCGCCTTCGGACGAAGGCGCAACATTGGTAAAGTAATATTCATTGGTGAGGTTCTTGCCCCAGAGCATCACCTTCCACAGCCCATCCTCGGCCTCATAGCCAAGCCGAGCGTCAACCGTGGCATAGCTATCGATCATGAAGTAATGTTCCTTGATCGATTTGGCCAGACCGACATCCTGAGCCTGTGCGAGGGTCGGGACACCAGCGATCGTTGCGGACGGGAGCCGCGCACCGATAATCGCTTCCGACTTGGTTTGCCCAGAGACACTGACACCGGCGAAGATATCCCCGCTGCCCACCGGCTTGCGGTAATCGATCGCCGCCGAATAGGTGAAGTCCGGCGCGTAGGACAGATCCTCTCCAGCAAAATCGGTATCAGCAACGCCGAACACGCTGTAAGCCGAGAACTTCTTGATCCTGGTGTTGAGGTAAGTCCCCGCAAGCTTCAGAGTCAGTTCCGGCGTGACCGCTGCAGTCAATTCACCTTCGATGCCCCATATACGCGACTTGGGCACGTTGGAGAGCTTTGGCAGCGGGCCGAAAAGTGTCAGGGTCGAGTCACGCGCCTGCTTGTCCTTGTAGTCATAATAGAACGCCGCCGCATTGAGGTGAACCCGGCGATCAGCAAAGCTGGCCTTCACACCTGCTTCGAAGGCCAGCACTGATTCCTGCGTCACTGGCTGCAGCTGCGCATTGGTCGAGGCGGCGATGGTCGGGAAGCTGCCCGCCTTGTAGCCCTTGGACACGTTGGCATAGAGCAGCGTATCGGGGTTCAGCTTGTAATCCAGGCCGACGCGCCAGGAAACATTGTCTTCCTTCAGGCGGCCGTAGAACGGGCCGGGAATCCCCACTCCCACAGGGCCGTCAAGCACGAAGCAGTCGTTTACTCCGACCGGGTCAAAATCTCGACCACTCAGGCCCCCGAGGTAATTGAACGCATATGCGGCATTGGCGTTAAGTTCCGTCCCGCTGACATCGGGCACGCCCGGCGCGTTGCCTGGGTCCGCGTTACAGATGAAAGAGTTGATCTTCGTCTGCGTATAGCGGGCGCCAGCCTTCACCGTCAGTTGGTCCGTGACCTTGTAGTCCAGATTGCCGAAGAAAGCGTAGCTCTTGATCTTCTGATCGTTGGGCGTGACCGTGCGGTTGACGTGGAAGCCCTGCGGGCGATTGCTGGTATTGTCGACGAACTGGATGAAGGGATTTTCGTAAGTATGCGAATCTTCGTAATTCCCGCCGACCAGCCAGCGCAGATCCCCGATTTCACCGTCAACGCGGCCTTCGAAGAAGGTCGATTTGACGAAGCCGACCGTGCGCAGAATGTCCGAGGAATTCAGCGGGCTGCCATCAGTGTCAATCGTCTGGTCCTGATTATATTCGCTGTGCGCTACAATCGAGGTGAACTTGGTCGAATTGGAAATATCGAATTCGCCGCGCAGTGAAAGCTGCCAGAAATCCTTGTCGCCACGCGGCTCTGCAATCGTCGACCAGTCCGCAGCGCGGGGCTTCTCGGGCGAGAACGGGACAGCGTTCTGCGCCGTCGCGGTCGCATTGGCCTGAGCCCAACTCTTCGGCGTGGCCGCGACAAATTGCATAGCAAGCGGATCTGACGTGTCCTTCCAGCCGGTGGCTACCGCGGTCAGGCGAACGGAATCGGAAGGTTCTACCTGCAGGGTCAGGCGGCCGACAGTGAAATCCTTCTTGCCGTTCTTCTCGTCACGCGAATTGCTCTTCTGCCAGGCATCGCCATTGGCGCTCTGCACGGCCAGGCGCAGACCGACATTCTCGCCAATCGGGCCGCTGACAAACATGTTGCCTTCAATCGTGTTGAAGCGACCGTAGGACAGGTCAAATCCGGCGGACAGGTCGCTGGTCGGTTTGGCAGCGATGAAGTTGACCGCGCCGCCGGTTGAGTTGGTGCCGAACAGCACGCCCTGCGGGCCTTTCAGCACTTCGACCCGTTCGAGATCGAAGGCGCTGTGCGAAGCCATGGCCGGGAACGGCAGCGGCACTTCGTCCACATAGAGGCTGGTCGCGGGATAGACGCCCAGCGACACTTCGTTAAAGCCCACCCCGCGCAGGGTGATGATGGGCGTGTCATACTGGCTGGCCGCGAAGGTCAGGCCGGGGACCTGAGTAATGACTTCTTCCAGATCGCTGAGCCTGCGATCCTGCAGTTCCGAGCCGGAAATGGCCGCGATGGACATGCCGATGTTGTTGATGCTTTCAGACCGCTTCTGTGCGGTCACGACGATTTCACCAACGCCCACGCTGGCAGGAGCCGTACCCCGGCCTGTCTGGGCAAGCGCCACCGCCGGAATGCTGGCCGATGCAAGGAACGCAGCGGCACCAAAAATGATTTTCGTGGTCATCCCAATCCTCCCCTTATTTGTTCTTCAAGATCGCACCCAGGTAGCAGCGCCCCGCAGGGCGACGGCTGCACTCCTTTTCGCGACCATGCGAAAAGGAGTCCCGGTCAGCGATTGGTCATACCAATACTAAGAAGCCTCTCCCGGTCAAGCCGTCAGGCGCTCCGCCATGGACGCGGCCATGCTGTTGGCTTGCCCGATGTTGTATTTGCGCAACAGTCAGTGTCGGGCATTTCTTGCGGTTGCGCTTTTCGTGGTGAGGGGGCATCGACCTTTCAGGATCATGACCACAAACACAAACGCCAGCCGTATAACGGACGCCCGCCGCAATCCGGACGGGCAACGCCGCAGCCAGGCGGATCGCAGCGAAGCCATGCGTGCGCGGCTGTCTGCAGCGGCCTATGAAACCATCGCCGAAGGGGGACTGAAGGCGCTGCGCATGCGATCAGTGGCTGAGGCCGCCGGGGTATCGCAGGGAGCATTGCTGCACCATTTCCCGGACAAGAACGCAGTCACCATCGCGGCGGTGGAGCATGCGCTCGATCTGGCCCGGCAGGACAGCGAAGTGTGGCTGACAAAGGTGCCGGAGGACCCTGCAGCGCTGCTCAAGGCGATGCTTGCCGAATTCCGCGCCTTTTTCTTGAGCGATCGTTTCTGGGTTGCGATCGGAATCACCCTGGAATCGTCAAAGGACAACGAGCTTGCGGAAACGGTCAAGCGCAGGGTCTCGGCCATGCGCAAGCCTGTTTACGATGCCTGGGCAGAAAGGCTGACTGATGCGGGCTGGACGCCTAGGCAGGCAGAACGGGATGTGCGCGGCGCAGCGGCGCTTGTTTCCGGCCTGGCAATCAGGCGCTTCTGGACAGAGAATGACACGGTTTCCGACGAATTGCTGGACGATTGGGTAGCCGAGCGGCTCAGGAGTCCTCACTGAACGAAGGGTCCGGGTCGGCCAGGCGCGACCCCGCAGTGCTCTGCCCGATGTTGGCAAGGAAGGTCTTGAGCCGGATCAGGCCAAAGAAGTCCAGCATGGTGGGAAGCGCGAATTCGAGCATGTCCGCCGCCTGCTCCGTATCGATCCGCCCCTCGATCCGCTCCAGGAACATGCGCGCCTCGTTGCCTGCCACGATATTGGCCGCTTCGACATAATAGCCCAGGATTTCCGGCGGGAACCCGTTGTTTTCGTCGAACCCCTGTTCGCGCATCCGCCCCCACAGGCTCACCAGCCCCGCATCCGTCACGCTGAGCTGAGGGCCCCTGCCATTCTCGATCAGTTCGACCAGCCCGATCCGGTCCAGTGCTTTGGCGTCGTCCAATGCCTTGGGGCTGTGCGACAGCATGGTTTTGACAGACACGAGGTTACGTTCAAAACCGACCCGTGCGGCGACCAGTTCTTCCAGATGGGGAAAGGCCGAAGCGCCCAGCCGTTCGCCACCACTGTCCCCGTTCAGCATTTTGCTGATCTGCGCCAGGGTGAGCCCGGATTCGCGCTGAAGCTTGCGCACTGCGTTAATCGCGCGGACATGCTCGTCACTGTAATCTGCGACATTCCGGGCCGGTCGCGCCGGTTCGGGAAGAAGGCCCTTGCGGAAGTAGACCCGGATCGTCTCCCGGTTCACCCCGGTCTTTGCTTCTAGGTCTCGCATCTTCATGGGCCGTCCCCTTAAGCGAGCTTTTGATGAATGTCTTTAGGCTGAATCAAAAATCACATTGCCTTCACACTGCATTTCACGTATATAGACAACGCGAAAAGCGTTGAGCCTCGGGAGAGAACGACAATGGACTATGCACGCTATTACTTGCCGCCCGCACTGCAACTGGGCGTAATCGCAAGCTTTCTGGCCGGTGGCCCCTGGGTCTGGTTCGGTATTTCGACGCTCATCATTCTGGGTCTGATCGATTCGGTGCTTCCGAACGATTTTGCCACACGCCGGATTGGCAACAAGACCCTGGCCGATATTCCCGTGTGGATGTCGTCGCTGCTCGGCCCGGCTATCTACCTCGCCGCAGCCGTCTGGGTGGCGCGCAACGTCGGCGCTCCCGTGCATGAATATGTCGGCGTGATCCTGTCCTGCGCCTGGATGAGCGCGGTCCCGCTGGTGCCCGCAACGCATGAGCTGTATCACCAGCGCGGCAAGATCCGCCGCTTTGTGGGCCGCTACTGCCAGATCTGCTATCTCGATTGCACGCGCGAGATCGCCCATGTCGTGGGACACCACATCTATGTGGCCACGGACAAGGACGGCGATACCGCACCGCGCGGCGCCAGCCTGTACAGCTTCACGCCCAAGGCCGTCCTGCACAGCACGAAGGAATCCTGGCTGACGGAAGCGGAAAATCTGGAAAAGATGGGCAAGGCGCGCTGGGGCATTCACCACCGCCTGTGGAAGGCTGTTCTGGCGCAGCTTGTCTTCCAGTCGATCGTCTTTGCCATTGGCGGCTGGACTGCTGTGGCCGTGGTGCTGACCGGTATGGTTGGTGCGCGCTTCTGGGTCGAAAGCTTCAACTATTTCCAGCATTACGGCTTGATCCGTACTCATGAGGGCGCCATTGACCGCCGCCATGTCTGGAATCACTTCAAGCCGCTGTCACGCATCATGGCGTTCGAGATTACCAATCACGCGGATCATCACACCAACAGCTACGCCGCGTTCCACGAACTGGTGCCCGATACGAAGTGGATTCCGATGCCCAGCGTCTTCGTTTGCTTCTTTGCTGCTCTCGTTCCGCCGCTGTGGCACAATCTCATCGTCAAGCCCGCGCTGAAGCGCTGGGATCACGAGATGGCCAGCCCCGCGGAACTGGAAATTGCGCGCGAACAGAACCGCAAGGCCGGCTGGCCGAACTGGTTCGACGATATCAACGCGCAACAGGCCTCCACTGCGGCCGCCTGAAGCGCCAACCCTACTCTCCCGAAAAGGGGCGCGGCAGCTACAGCTGCCGCGCCCCTTTCTCTATCGCTGAACAGCGTTGAAAGCGTTTCAGCCCATCACATAGATCGATTTGAGGTTCTGATAGGAACCGATCGCCTCCGGCCCGAACTCGCGACCGAGGCCGCTGGCCTTGACCCCGCCAAAAGGCGAACCCAACGACGGCATATAGCCATTGACGCCGACCGTGCCGCTTTCCACCCGATGAGCCACCGCCTTCGCGTGCTCGCTATCCGCGCTCCACACCGAACCGCCCAGACCATATTCGCTGTCATTGGCGATGCGGATGGCTTCGTCCTCGCCGTCATAGGGAATGACTGACAGCACGGGGCCGAAGATTTCTTCCTGCGCGATCCGGTCCGAATTATCGACATCGGCAAAGATCGTGGGTTCGACAAAGAAGCCGCGATTGGCCGGGCTGTTGCCGCCTGCCACCAGGCGCGCTTCCTGCTTGCCGATCTCGACATAGGACATGACCTTGTCACGATGCGCAGCGGAAGCCATCGGCCCGACATGCGTTGCAGGGTCAAGCGCATCACCAACCGTCAGCGATTGTGCGAAATCGGCCAGCGCCCCCACCACTTCGTCATAACGCGACTTCGGCGCCAGGATGCGCGTGCCATTGTAACAAGCCTGGCCGTTGTTGAGCATACAGGCCATCGGTACGCCCTGCAGGAAAGTGCCGATATCGGCATCTTCAAGCAGGATCGCGGCCGATTTCCCGCCCAGTTCGAGAGTTACCGGGCGGAGCATTTCGCCGCAGACCCCGGCGATCTTGCGTCCGGCGGCAGTGGAACCGGTGAACGCCACCTTGTCGACGCCGGGATGGCTCACAAGGTAAGCCCCCGCGCCGCGATCCGCCGCCACCCAGTTCAGCACGCCAGCGGGCACGCCCGCTTCCAGTGCCGCTTCGGCGAGCAGATAGCTGTCCAGAACGGTGCCCGGCGAGGGTTTGATCACCAGCGTGCAGCCCGCCGCCATGGCCGGTGCAACCTTGTTGAGCGCGAGGGTGACGGGGAAGTTCCACGGCACGATTGCAGCCACCACGCCCAGCGCAGAACGTTCGACCAGCGTTTCCTTGCCCATCTGCGAAGGGCGCACATCGGGCTGGCCCAGCCCCTTCGCCAATTCGGCATAATACTGGATCACGCCCGCACCGAACTGCCCTTCGAGCATGGAGCTGAGCGCGATCGGCATGCCGTTCTGCGCGCTCACCGCCTCGGCGATCTGGGGGCCGCGCGCGGCGACCGCAGCCATGAAGCGTTCCATCACCGCCGCGCGTTCAGCCGGGCTCGTCTGCGCCCAGCCGGATTCGTCGAACGCCTTGCGCGCCGCCGCCACCGCAGCATCGATATCCGCTTCGACCGCTTCGGGAACCGTGCCGATTTCCTCTTCGGTGGAGGCGTTGATCAGGGTGAGGCAGCGATCGCTCGCCGGTTTGACCCATTCATTGCCGATGAAAAATGCATCTCTGCTCGTAATCATTTCCACTCCTCTCCGAACGGCGGGGCTATTTGCCTGCCGAACTCGCATCCGTGAACTTGTCGTAATGAATGTCATCCAGGCTCACGCCCTGTGCGGTCAGCTCGCTCACCGCCGCATCGATCATCGGCGGCGGGCCACACATATAGGCCTGCAGTCCGGCCGCACCGCCAAGCTCCGCGATCGCCGCCTGAATATCCCCGGTCACCATGCCGAAGCGCCGGCCATCGCGCTGTTCTTCTGACAGGACCGGCCAGAAATCGATCCGACCCTTCCAGCGCGCGCCAATGGCGGCGATTTCGTCGAGACAATAAAGATCGCGCTCCGCCCGCCCCCCGAACAGCAAGATCGCATCGCGCGTCACGCCCCTGGCCACCGCATCTTCCAGCAGGCTGATCAGCGGAGAAAGCCCGCTGCCCCCGCCGACCAGCAGGATCGGTCCGTCGCCGTCGCGCAACCAGAAATGGCCATGCGGCCCTTCGATGGTGAAGGCGGAATCATTCAGAGCGCCGCTGAACAGCTTTTCGGTGAAAGCGCCGCCCGGCACCTTGCGGATGAAGGTAGACAGGCGCGTGCTGCCGCCCGCGACCGGCGCGGCGCTGAAGGAATAGGATCGGTGGCCGGGCGCATCGGGCCACAGCACATTCATGTACTGACCGGCCACATAGTCCATCGGCTGATCCACCTCCCATGTCACCTGCTTGATGTCATGCGTGAGGTCGCGTGTTTCAACGATCCGCCCGTTCACGATCTTGATCTCGATGTCAGGGTCCATTTCGACCGCCAGTTCGACATCGGATTTCGGAACGGCCTGACAGGCCAGGATATAACCCGCCTGCAATTCTTCGCGGCTCAGCGTGTAGCCGAAGGGGGTTATGGCATCGACCTTGCCCGAAAGCAGTTTGGACCGGCAACTGCCGCAAGTGCCAACGGTGCAGTCGTGAGGGAATGCGTATTTCTGCGCGAGCGCAGCTTCCAGGATCGTCTGGTTCCGCCCAACCTCGAAGGCAATATCTGTTCCGGATATGCTGACCCGCTTGTCAGGCTTCTTGCCGAAGATCTTCTTGAACACGATAAATGCCTCTCTCCGCCGTCTTCTGGCAGTCTGGATATCAGGATTTCCTGACACTACCACAATTCCGATAAGGTAAACCGGTTGACAGGATTCCAGTTTCGCGCAAATTGCGTAACGGCATCACGCAAAAATGCAAGATTGCCCTGAACCGGCTGGAGAGGATATTGTGAATTGCCTGTCAATCAGCGAGATTTCGTGCGTCAACGTCGGGCGGCAGCGGCTGTGCGCTTCCGCTCCGGCGCGAATCACGTAACCTCCGCCAAGACAGGCAAGGTGCGGTCCGGTTGCCGGACAGGCACCGCAGAAAGGGGAGAGTAAACGATGGTACAGATAACGACTGACAACAGTTACGGCACCTGGCGGTTCTGCGCATGGAACGGCATGATCTTCATGGGCGTGTTCATCATCTTCTGGGGCATCATGGGGCATAATGTTCCGCCTTACGGTGGCGACCTGGAAGCTTCGGTGATTGCCAACTACTTCCGCGACAACGCCAATCTGGTGCGGCTGGGCATGGCGATTTCGATGACTTTCGCGGTCAGCTATGCCGTGTGGGGCATCTCCATCGGCAAGGTGATGGACTATATCCTGGGCCGCGATCACATCCTCACCAATCTTCAGGTGTGGGGCGCGGGCCTGACCGTGGTGCCGATTCTGGTGTCGTCATCCTTCTGGCTGACCGGTTCCTATCGCCCGGAAGCCCTGCCTGACGAGATCCTGCAGCTACTGTATGACATGGCCTGGTTGCTGATCGACCTTGCCTATTCCGTCACTTCGGTGCAGATGATCGCGCTGGGCGCTGGTGGCCTGCGTGACAAGCGCGCGCAGCCCTTCTTCCCGAAATGGGTGTGCTGGTATTCGATCTGGGTCGGCTTCATGTTCATCGCCGAAATCCTGATGCCGATGTTCAAGTCCGGCGCATTCGCGCGCCAGGGTATCCTGAACTTCTGGATCGAATTCATGATCTTCTTCATCTACGCGCCGATCATCACTTTCTATCAGCTGAAGGCGATCAAGCGCATCGAAGCGGGCGAACCCGCCGCATGAGCGACGAGCAGTCCGCACTGCATCAAACAGGCCGCGCGCCCGGTGATCCGGGCGTGTGGTTCTTCATCATCGCCGACATGGCGATGTTTGCGATCTTCTTCCTGATCTTCATGGCGGGCCGACACGAAGCGCCCGAACTCTACCGCGCATCGCAGGCCCATCTCGATACGCGCTTCGGCCTCGCCAATACGCTGATCCTGCTGACCAGCGGGGCCTGCATGGCCAAGGCGGTGATGATGGCCCGGGCAGGCGATGGGGCAATCACGCTGCGCTATTTGTTGCTGACGCTGGCCATCGGCCTGCTGTTCGGCATCAGCAAGGTGATGGAATACAGGGCCAAATTCGCTGCGGGCATCGCGATCAACACCAATGAATTCTTCGGCTATTATTTCGCCTTCACCGGCATCCATTTCCTGCACTGGATCATCGGCTGCGGCGTGTTGATCGTGCTGATCCGTCGCGTGCGCCGGTCAGGCGTGAACGCGGAGAACATCAACTGGATCGAATCCGGCGGCACCTACTGGCACATGGTCGATCTGCTGTGGGTGATGCTGTTCGCGATGATCTATCTGCTGCCTCCCGGGGGCGCGGCATGAAGGTGTTGCATTCCCCCTTTCTCATACTGACCGTCCTGCTTGGCATCACGCTGGCCAGCTTCGCCCTGTTTGAAACGCACGCCACCCCGGCGCTGGTGGGCTTGGGGGTCGTCGGCCTGGCCGCGCTCAAGATCATCCTGATCGTCACCGGATATATGGAAGTCAGGCCGCGCCATGTTCCCGTCGGCCCCGCGTTGACCATATGGATCGCGGCAGCAACACTGATCGTGGGCGGCGGATTCGTCCTCGGCTAACTCGAATGACTGGAGAACTGGATGTTTGAAAATGTGGAACTGTCGCGTCCCGGTCTGGCCCTCGACCCGATCCATGACGGCCGCCACAAGCTTGACCCGTCGCGCGCGCTGGACCGGGAATCGATCCCCTTCCTGTGCCACCTGCCGGATGAAGGCATCGCCATGTTCACTTATACCTGGGTCAACAAGGACAGCGAAGCCGGCGCCGTGGTGGTCCTGTTCGGCCCCGGGATCGGCGATCATCCGGTGGCGGTGAAGTTCGATGACCGCAAGGTGCCCGAAGACATGGGGTTTGACGCCTGGGTGATCGAGAATTTCTCGATGAAACAGGATCTGAAGTTCGGGAAGGCCGAGATCGCTTTCAAAAGCCCCGAACTGACGGTGGAATTCACCTTCGAGGCTTATCACCCACCCTATGCGTACGGTTCCAACGCGCTCGGCTGCCCGCCCTATTGTGCGGATGACCGGATCGAACAGAGCGGAACGGTCAAGGGCTACCTCCAGTTGGGTGACCGGCGCATCACGCTCGACACTTTCGGGCACCGCGATCACAGCTGGGGCACGCGCGACTGGCATGCCTTCATGAACTACCGCTGGTTCCAGGGCCAGGCCGATGGCATTTCCGTGCATTTCTGGCATCTGCACGCGCTGGGCGATACGACGCTTTATGGCTATGTCTTCAAGGACGGGCTGATGGCCGAAGTGGTGGACATCGATTACACCTGGGAACGCGACGCAAAGTTCAACCAGACGCGCCTTGATGCCGTGTTGACTGACGATGCGGGGCGCAAAACCACGGTCGAAGCCGATTTCTACGCCCATTTTCCGCTGGTTCCCGATCCGGCAGTGACCCTGACCGAAGCGCCCGCACGCGCGCGGTTCGACGGAGTGGAAGGCCTGGGCTGGCTGGAGGTGGCCTGGCCTACCGCTTACCTCGAACATGTCCGCGCCAATCCGCTCTATCACACGCAGGCCAAGGGCGCCTGATGCGCAGGCCGACCCGGCACGGGCAATGAAGGTTTCAGGAATGGATATCGAACGCATCTATCAGGAAAGTTTCGCCGGACGGCGCAACTGGAAGGACCGCCCCCCCTATCGGGCCGCGCTTAACGGCGAAATCACCGCTGTGCTTGAGCGCTTTTTCGCTGCCAAGCGGCCCGGCGCGGCTGTCTCGGGTGTCCGGCGGGTCGGCGGCGGCGCTTCGAAGGAACAGTTCTTCTTCACCCTGATCAGCAACGGGCAGGACGAAAAATACCTGCTGCGCATGGACCCGGGCATGGCGATCACCGAAACGGATCGCGCACGGGAGTTCACGCTGCTGGATGCCATGAACGGGATCGTGCCGGTCCCCAGGACCGCCTGGGTGGATAATGACGCGGAATTTTTCCCGCAGTCCGCTGCGATCATGCATGTGGTATCGGGCGTTGCCAAACCGAGCGGATCGGGCGTCAAGGTTTCCGGTCTCGGCACCTGGCTGGGCCCTGAGATGCGCGCTAAGCTGCGCGACCAGTTCATGGATCATCTGATCGCGATTCACGCCTATGACTGGCGCGCAAAGCCGCTGGGCCGCTTCGACGTGCCTGACGCCGATCCCAAACAGGCCGCGCGCTGGAGCTTCAATTTCTGGCGCGAGCTGTGGCAGATCGACGAAGGCGAAACCCGCCCTATCTTCGCGCTGGCCGATCAGTGGCTGGCCGACAATCTGCCGGACACCGCCGATCTCGTGCTCACTCATGGCGATTACCGCACGGGCAATTTTCTGTTTGACGAGGACAGCGGCCGGATCACCGCCATTCTCGACTGGGAACTGGCCCGCCTCGGCGATTATCACGAAGACCTGGGCTGGGTGCTGACCCGATTGTTCGGAACGGTGGACGAAACCGGCACTTTCCGGGCCTGCGACCTCTATGAGCGGGAGGAGTTCATCACCGAATATGAACGCCGTTCGGGCCGCAGCGTGAGCCGCAGGACGCTGCATTTCTACGACGTGCTGAGCAATTACAAATGCTACGTTATCGTGGCGGCCAATGGCCTTGCCGCAGCACGCTCGCAGAACAATCATCAGGATGTGCTGCTGACTTTCCTGGGCGGAACCGAACCCGTCTTTGCCAATGAACTGGCCAATCTGCTGAGCAAGGGAGCGCAGGCATGAGGCCCACTTTCGACGAACGGCTGGCCAGCATCGTCCGCGCGCTGAGCGAGGTGGTCCTGCCGCATCTGCCGCCCGAAGCATCGCTGGCGCAGGAACAGGTCCAGCTGAGCATCGGACATCTGCAGATCATGCGCGCACAACTTGACCAGCTGCATGAATACGAGCGTGAAGAACTGGCCGATTACACTGAGCTCGCCAGCGCCCTGTGCGATGCGGTGACCGGCGGCACACAAACGCAGGCTGCGCTAGACGCATTGGCCCAGGCCATTTCGGACAGCGCCACTCAGCCCGTCCGGGCTGCGCGCAAGGCGGTGAACGAAGCGGTCGATGCGCTGGTGAAGGCCTGCGCGGCAGACGGGGCGTCCGGTGCCCGCGAAACGCTGACCCGATTGATCCTGACGCAGGAGCACGAACGCATCCAGAAGGACCGCAAATGGTTCGCGCCTTTCGGATTCGACACGCTATAAAACCGGCAACAACGAATTGAATCATATCCAAGCGGAGAAATGCCATGGAAGTCCAAGCCGCCGTATTGAACGCCCCGTCTGCCCCGTTTTCGATCGAAACCATCGAAGTCGCCGCGCCTCAGGCCGATGAAGTGCTGGTGGACATCCAGGCAGCCGGCATCTGCCACACCGATCTTGCGGCGGCGACCGGCGCATTCGGCAACCCCTTCCCGATCGTGCTGGGCCACGAAGGCGCCGGTGTGGTCGAAGCGGTTGGCCCGGGCGTGACCAGCGTCAAGCCGGGCGACAAGGTGCTTCTGACCTTCAACAGCTGCGGTCACTGCCCGCGCTGCGAATCCCACGATCCGGCCTATTGCTTCGAGTTCTTCCCGCTCAATTTCGCAGGCGCCCGTCCCGATGGGTCCAGCCGCCTGTCGAAAGACGGCAAGCAGGTGGGCGACAACTTCTTCGGCCAGTCCTCCTTTGCCGCAAAGGCCGTGGCGAACGAACGTAACGTGCTGAAAGTCGATGATGATTCAGACCTTGCCATTCTCGCTCCGCTGGGTTGCGGCATCCAGACGGGTGCGGGCGGGGTGCTGCGTTCGCTCAAGGCGAAGGCTGGCGAAGCGCTGGTCGTTATCGGCGGCGGTGCTGTGGGCCTGTCTGCCGTCATGGGCGGCAAGATCGCCGGCTGCGATCCGATCATCCTTATCGAACCGCAGGCCGGCCGGCGCGACATGGCGCTGACGCTTGGCGCGACGCATGTGATTGACCCGATCTCCAACCCCGCGACCGCTGAAGCGGTGCGCGCGATCGTGCCCGCAGGGGTGGACATGGTGGTCGATACCAGCGGCTTCGTTCCAGCGCTGGAACAGGCCGTCGGCATGGTCAGCACCATGGGCCGCATCGGCCTGATCGGCGTTCCGGGGTCGCTTGACGCGGCGCTTCCCGTCCCGCTGGTGCCATTCATCACCATGGGCGGGACGGTGCGCGGCATCGTCGAGGGTGATAGCGATATTACCGGCTTCCTGCCTGAACTGATCGAACACTACCATGCGGGGCGCCTGCCGGTGGACAAGTTCATCACCCGCTACCCGTTGGACCAGATCAACCAGGCGATTGACGATGCGCATCACGGCAAGTGCATCAAGCCGGTGCTGGTCTTCGCCTGAGACAAGGGCGCGTGAAAGGAAAATCCAACATGTACGACACACTGGACCTGTCCGTCGAAATCGGCGTGGCGACTGTCTGTTTCAATCAGCCCCAGCGCGGCAATCCGATTGACGGCCCGCTGTGCAATGACATCTGCAACCTCGGCATTGAGTTGTCAGAACGCCCGGATGTGCGCGCGGTGCTGTTCACGGCGGAGGGGGAAAAGGCCTTCAGCTATGGCGGGGACATCAGCGCCTTCCTGAAGGATCTGGATGCCCTGCCCCGGCTGATCAAGCGCTGGACCGCTGACCTGCACAGCGGCATCGCCCGGCTGCAGCGCATGAATGCACCCATCGTGGCCGCCGTTCAGGGCATCTGCGCGGGTGGCATGGCCGGTTTCGTGGCAGGCGCAGACTATGTCGTGGCCGAACCCGGCACCAAATTCGTCGCCGCCTATTCCGGCATCGGGTACTGCAATGATGCGGGCAGTTCCATCATGTTCACCCGGCGCATGGGCATCGCCCGCACGCGCCGCTACCTGCTCCTCAACGAAACGATCGGTGCGGACGAAGCGCTGGCGATCGGGCTGGTCGACAAGATCGTGCCGACTGGCGAATTGCAGGCCGAAGCGCGCAAGATGGCCGAACGTCTGGCCGCCGGGCCGACGCTGGCCTACGGCGAAATCCGCCGTCTGCTGACCAGTGTTGAAGACCAGCCGCTGGAAGCGCAGCTAGAACTGGAAGCGCAAGGGCTGGCACGCATGGCTGGCACCGCTGACGCGCGTGAGGGGCTGATGGCCTTTGCCGAGAAGCGCAAACCGAACTTCAAGGGAAGGTAAGATCGCAATGTGGGTCTATCCCGAAATCCGTACGCTGGGCGAATTCATTTCCTACTGGGCGCGACATGATCCGCAACGGGCGGTGCTGCGCGATGCGACCCGCACGATTACCTATGGCGAGATGGATCGGCTGATCAACCAGGCGGCGCACTGGTTGCTGGATCACGGTGCGGTGGAAGACCGGCTGATCGGTTATTGCGGGAAGAACAGCTTTGATTTCTATATCGCATTCTATGGCTGCGGACACACCCGTTCGGGCCTTGCGATCTTCAACTGGCGGCTGGCTGCGCCCGAGCTGGCGCAGCAGATTCGCGACAGCGAGACCGGGCTCATCATTGCCGAACGCGAGCTGGAACCGCTGCTGGGTGAAGCGCTGGGCCTGCTGGAAAATCCCCCCAGGGTCACCTGGATTGACGAGACCAACAGCTTCGAGAGCCTGATCGCAAGCGAGCATGACACACGCCCCGGCGTGGTGGTGCGTGAATCCGACACAGCTTTCCAGCTCTACACTTCGGGCACCACGGGCAAGCCCAAGGGCGTGATGCTGGCGCACAAGGGCATCAACCTGATGCGCCTGTGCGAACATCTGGAACCGACCTATCAGTGGGAACGCGGCGACAGCTTCGTCAACGCACTGCCCAACTTCCACCTGCTGCACATCGGCATCATGCTGCAATGCGTGTATAATGGCGTGTCGATCACCGTGGTACGTCAGTTCGAGCCGGGTGCCGTGCTCGAGGCCATCAGTACGCTCAAACCCACGCTGCTGACGCTGACGCCTACCATGCTGCAGATGCTGCTCGATCACCCGAACTCATCGACAAGCGATTTTTCCTCGCTGCGGCTTACGCTCTACGCCGGTTCGCCAATCTCGCTGGGCCTGATCAAGCGCGCCATCGCCGCCATGCCGTGCGAGTTCATGCAGTTCTACGGCTCGACCGAATCCGGTGGTGCAGCCTCCATCCTGCGCCCCAGCGAACATGATCTGGAGAATGAGGAAAAGCTCAAGAGCTGCGGTCGACCCCTGCCGCTGATCGAATTCCGGATCGTGGACAGCGAAGGCAAGGAAGTGCCGGACGGTGAACCTGGCGAACTGCTGATCCGCGTGCCCAGCATCACCAAGGGCTACTGGCGGCAGCCGGAAGCGACCGCAGCCGTGATGGAAAACGGATGGTACCGGAGCGGCGACGTCGCCCGCAAGGACGAGGAAGGCCTCTACTACATCGTTGACCGGGCCAAGGACATGATCGTTTCGGGCGGCGAAAACATCTATTCCGCCGAGGTTGAAAATGCGCTTTCCACGCATCCCGATGTCGGCTCTGTGGCGGTGATCGGTGTCCCTGATGACCGCTGGGGCGAAGCGGTGAAGGCCTGTGTGATCGTGAAGCCCGGCCATGAGCTGAGCGAGGCAGAACTGATCACCTTCGCGCGCGAACGGCTGGCGGGTTACAAGGTTCCGAAGAGCGTGGATTTCTTCGACAGCTTCCCGCTGGTGCCCAGCGGCAAGATTTCCAAGAAGGATCTGCGCGCGCCCTATTGGGAAGGGGTCGGCCGCAGCGTGGCCTGACGGCAAAGGGGGCCGATATGAACGCGCTTCCGCATGGTCAGTTCGCAGCGAAAGGCTTTGTCCGCTTCGGCCTTGGGCGGTTCCGCACGCGCCAGCTGGCGCCCGATGCCCCGCTGTCCGTCACTATCGCGGGCGACGTGCGCAGTCCCGTAACTCTGGGCGAACAATTCCACGCCCTGCCGCGGGTCAATCAGCGCAGCGATTTTCACTGCGTTACCACCTGGTCACTGCGTGATCTGGGGTGGGAAGGCGTGCGCTTTTCAACCTTCTATCACGAGTTCGTCGTGCCGCGCGCCGGGCCGGCGCCGGGTGCGGAATTCGTGGTGTTCCGGGGGGCGGACGGCTACCGCTGCGCATTTCCGCTGGAAGACCTGCTGGCCGATGACGTCCTGCTGGCCGACCGGCTGGAAGGGGCGCCGCTGGGCATCGAACATGGCGCGCCCTTGCGGCTGATCGCCCCGGCGCATTACGGCTACAAAAGCGTCAAACACCTGTGTGCGATTGAATTCCGGACCAGTCGGCGAGGCTATCGCTTTCCTTTCCCCTATCCCGGGCTGATGGACCATCCGCGCGCGCGGGTCGCACTTGAAGAGCGCGCCCGGTGGGTGTCCAACTGGCTGATCCGGCCCATCTATCGCCTGTTTGTGCCCCGCGAAATGGTGCTGTCAGGCAAACGCTAACTTGTCTCCACTTGGCGATTCTTCGCCGATAGAGAGACCCGCATGAAACCCATTTCCTTCAAACGGCACCGTTTCCCGCCGGACATCATCAGACTCGGCGTTTGGCTCTATTATCGTTTCACCCTAAGCCTGCGAGACGTCGAGGATTTGCTCGCTGAACGCGGGATCGACGTCACCTACGAGACAGTCCGCTGCTGGGCCAACAAGTTCGGTCCAACGATCGCCGCCAACATTCGTCGACGTCGCGGGCGGGCGGATTCAGTATGGCACCTCGACGAAAT
>JAURML010000138.1 GCA_030830695.1 Caenibius sp.
CGCGATCAGCCTGGCCCAATCGGCGAATTCTCGCTGGTAGTGCTCTCGCTGATGCTGGGGCATCGCATGATGGCGGATGAACAGGTGCAAATACTGATGGTCACCGTGGTCATCTCGATGATCGCCACACCGTTCCTCATCAACAATATGGATCGCGTGATCCGCATCCTGTTCCGGAACAGCAAGGATGCCGATCCGTCGGATTCGCTCAGCCTCATCAGCGGCCATGTCGTGCTGCTGGGCTTCGGTCATCTGGGCCAGCTGATCTCGCGCTTTCTGGATCAGGCGGGCATCCAGCATGTCGTGGTGACTAATGGGACCGACGAATATGTGAAGGCGCGCGACCTTGGGAAAATGGCGGTCTTCGGTGATCCTGGCGACCGGGTGCTGCTGCGCAACGTCGGCATCAACCAGGCGATGAGCACGATCATCGCACTGGAAGATATCGAGGCGGTGAAGCGCACCAGCGCGGCCATCACCCTGATTGACCCGACCATCAGCGTGATCGCGCGGGTTTCGACTGAAGAGGAAAAATCCGAGGTCGAGAGCTTCGAGCATGAAATGGTGCTGGACGGGAACACCAGCACCGCCACGCTGATCGTTGACCAGATCCAGCGTTCGCGCCTGCTGGCCAAGGAAGCGTCCGAAATCAGATATTTGAAGGACGTTGACAAGGCCGCGCCCGATGAAGCGATTCACATGATCGAAGCGGAACAGAAACGGCTGCTCGACCTCGCCTCGACGTCCTTCAACAGCATGCGCAAGCGCGAAGACGTGATGCGGCTGAAAGCTTATCACGAATCGTTCAAGGCGCTGAGCGAGATCATCGAAGCCGCCATCCGCCGGGTGATTGACCGGGCCAATCTGTCCCCCGCACAATATGAAACGATCAACACGCTGCTCGACAATCACAACAGCCTGATCAGCCTTAACGCGGTGCTCGAACAGCTTGGGCGCGAATTGCTGGTGCTGAGCGCGGAAGATGCAACCCGCCCGCTGGCCGATCTGGCGGTTGAAGGATTGGACGCGATCCTGCTCACCCTGATCGAGCTGGCGCGCGAGTACAACGCGATGGAGATGGCCGCGCTTAACGCCATGACCTCCTCCGAAGGCAAGGGCTTTGCCGGAATCCGTGAAAAATACCTCGGCACGGAACGCGGGGTCAGCGCGGCAGGCAAGGCGCTGCTGCTGTCCGCCACCAATCACATGGACCGGCTGCGCGCGCTCTTCGGGGAAGTCGGCAACAATTATCGCAAGCTGGCGGGCCGCGCGAGCCAGCCGCAGGGCAGCGTTTCAGCCATCGGCATCCGCGATTCCTGACCGCTGCCTGAGACCGTACCGCTCGATTCCCGGCGCACCGGCAGCATGCCGCAAAGCAGCAAGAGCGTGCCGCCGCGGGATCGTTTCATCGCACCCATGGCCCGAATCACCCGCACAACGGGCATTCTACCTGGCCATGTTCATCTGCCAGACAGGTTGACCTGAACACCCAGCAAATCCATGGTACACCGAGACGGCATGACGCCGCATGGCCGGCACGCCAGACCGAACAGCGATGGCGCTCCTCTGTCGCGCCGAACGAACAGCCGCGAACCTTCATCGCCGGCTGATGCAGTTTGAAGGAGTAGGATTATGAGTGTCATTTCCATGAGGCGCAGCAGCTTTGTCCTGCTCGCAGCGCTTGCCCTGCCTGTATCGGGCGGCCTTTCGGCGCAGCAATGGAATCCGATCGGGTCCGATATGACCGTGAATGGCATCCCCCCGGCGGACCTGACCGGCCTTGCCGAAGGGCCGGTGATCGAAGGCTTCATTTCCGCGCGCAAGGGCGATCGGATGCAGGTCACCGGCGTGGATGGCACGCGGACGGTTATCGGCATCAACGAAGCGACCGTGATTAAGGCCAACGGCGGCTTCCTTGGCCTCAACATCAGCAAGCTCGGCCCGGATTCACTGCTCAACGGCCTGCCGGTCACGGTCAAGACCGTGCAATGGGCAGGCGGCGTGGTGGCGAGCCAGATCAGCCTCAAGAACAAGGATCTGAAAACCGCCTCGATGATCCGCAATGGCACGGAACAGGGCTTTGCCGAACAGACCGCCGCGAGAGAGGCGCTGCGCGGCCGCATGGGCGATATCGACAAATACAATATCAAGGGCACGACGAACGTCTATTTCGACACCGGCAAGTGGAAGCTGTCGCCCCGGGCCGAAGCTGAACTGTGCAGCGCCGCATCGCAGGCCGAAGCGATGGACAACGCCCTGCTGCTGGTGGTCGGCTATACCGATTCGGTCGGCAGCCAGGACTACAACCAGGTCCTCAGCGAACGGCGGGCGGGCCGCGTGGTCAATCATCTGCAGCAGGCCTGCGGCTGGAAACCCTATCGCATGCTCACCCCGACCGGGATGGCTGAAGCGGACCCGACGGCGGACAACAGCACCGCCGCAGGCCGCGCGCAGAACCGCCGGGTTTCCGTGAACATCCTCGTCAGCAAGGGGCTGGACGGGCTGTAAGGCGCAGGCAGCGGGGCGGCGAGGGCGATTGCCCTCGCCTGCTTCACAGGCGGGTGAGCACCGCCTCGCCGATTTCCGCAGTCCCGGCATGGCCGCCAAGATCGCCGCCCAGCACGCCATCGCCCAGCGCCGCGGCCACCGCCGCTTCGATCCGCACGGCTTGGGCTTCGAGGCTGAAGGAATGGCGCAGCATCATCGCCAGCGAGAGGATCATCGCCATCGGGTTGGCCTTGCCCTGCCCGGCAATATCGGGCGCGCTGCCATGAATCGGCTCATACAGCCCCTTGGTGCCATATTGCGCCTGCTCCGCGCCGAGTGAGGCGCTGGCCAGCAGGCCGATCGAGCCGACGCACATGCTGGCCTGGTCGGACAGTATGTCGCCAAACAGATTGCCGGTGACCACCACGTCGAACTGGCCGGGATTGCGCACCAGCTGCATCGCGGCATTGTCGACATACATGTGGCTCAATTCGACATCGGGATATTCGGCGGCGGTTTCAATCACCACATCGCGCCACAGCTGGCTGGTTTCCAGGACATTGGCCTTGTCCACGCTGCACAGCTTCTTCGCGCGGCCTTGCGCGGCGCGAAACCCGACATGCGCGATGCGGCGCACCTCGTCCTCGGCATAGGCCATCATGTCCCAGCCCTGGCGGCGGCCGTCATCCAGCGTGCGGATACCCTTGTCGCCGAAATAGACATCGCCGTTCAGCTCGCGCACGATCAGCAGGTCAATCGCGCCGGCGATCTCGGGCTTGAGGCCCGACATATCCTCCAGCCCCTTGAACATGGTGGCCGGGCGCAGATTGGCAAACAGTTCCAGTTCCCGGCGCAGACCCAGAATCGCCTGTTCGGGGCGCAGCGCACGTTCCAGATTGTCGCAGTCGGGATCACCGACCGCGCCAAACAGCACCGCGTCCGCCGCCTTGGCAGCCGCCAGCGTGGCCGGGGGCAGCGGGTGGCCATGCGCCTTGTAACCGGCCCCGCCAACATCGCAGCTGGTCAGCTCCAGGCCCGGCAGGGCGAGCCGTTCGAGCACGCGCAGCGCCTCCTCCATTATTTCAGGACCAATGCCGTCACCGGCAAGAACCGCAATCTTCATAATTCCATTCCCCGCAGTCTAGTCGGTGATCCGGGCAAGCCGGTCGCGCAGCATGGCGCGGGCCGCCATAACGTCTCCGCGCCGATCGGCAAGCAGGTAGCGTTCGATCAGCGGCGCCTGCCGGTCGAAGTCGGCCATGTTTGCCGCCCATCCATCGCCGCCGCTCATGCCCTCGCCGCCATAGCCCAGCTCGCGCAGCAGCAACCTTTCAAAGCCGATCATCCCCCCGGTCCAGCCGCGCGCGGACGGGGCATGGCAGATCGCGTCGAGCAGAGCGGACAGCGCCGAATGGAGCGCCGGATAGGCATGGCGTTCGGGCAGCACGCTGGTTGCCAGCGCGCAGGCCCAGCCGATAGCGGCGGCGGGCAGCGGCTCGTTAAGCCACGGCCCCCGGCTCTGCACCAGTTCCAGGCGTGCGAAGGGCAGCTGGTTTTCTGCGCGCGAACGAATGTCAGCCTCCACCAGATTGCCGGGAATGACCACCGGGCGCAATTGCCGTCCCCGCCCGCCCGCGACATAGGCCGCAAGCAATCCGTGATCGCGCGTCAGCAGACGGGCGATCACCCCCGTCTCGCCATGAGCGCGGGCGGAAAGCAGAATGGCCGGGGCACGAATATGCATGGCCGGGGGATGGCCGAGTGGCTGGAAAGAGGCAATGGGCTGTGCGACCAGACCACTGCTTTTGCACGCCTCCCTGGCCGCTTCACGCGGCGCTGTATTGATAGATATGAGCCTGATCCTGACAAAATCCCGGGGCGGAGAGTTCCTGACCCTGTCCAACGACACGGTGATCGGCGAATCCATCCGCACCTATGGCGAATGGTCCTATCGCGAGATCGGACTGATCGGGCAGTTCATTCGCCCTAGCAGCAATGTCATCGAGGCCGGATCCAACATCGGGTCGCATACCATGTTCATCGCCCGCGATTTATGCCCGCAGGGTGCGGTGTTCGCGTTCGAACCGCGCCGCCTGATTTTCCAGATGCTGTGCGCCAACATGATCCTGAACAGGGTGACGAATGTGCACCCCTTCCAGCTGGCCCTGGGCGCGCATGAGGAAAACTTCGCCGA
>JAURML010000139.1 GCA_030830695.1 Caenibius sp.
AAGCGCCCGGCATCGGAAGATCCTTCTTTCGTCGAACTGTGGAACGGCAACAATCTGAACGAGGAAGAAGCGGTCTATCGCACCGTGTCGCGCTGGCGCGCCCAGGGCGGCTGAGCACTCCTGCTCAGGTGCCGCGTTCATCTCCGTAGAGGTGAATATGCAGCCGGTCGCTCAGCCGGAAGCCATGGCGCAGGCATAGCGGGGCGAGCCACCCTGCGCGGCTACGCAGGCTGGCGCTGTCCCGCCCTTCGGGCATCAGATAGATGCGTTCGGCGGGAATGGCGCAGGCTTCCTGCAGCTGCAGCACTTCTTCCACATCCTCGGCGCGCGCGATCACGAATTTGAACCAGGCGCGCGGGTCTGTCGCCCACGCCGCCATCCGCTCTGCCACCAGCGCCAGCCATGCGGGATTGCCGCTATGCGCCAGCTTGGGGCTGACGTTGTATTGCCCGACCAGCGGGTCAAGCGCGGCATGCGGCGCGACGGTGCCGTTGGTTTCCACTTCCACCGCCATGCCGGGCAGGGCTGCCAGCAGGCGGGCGAGGGCCGCACCCTGCAACAGCGGTTCGCCCCCGGTCACCACCAGCCGGGGCTGGCCCAGCGCCGCGATCCGCGCGGCCACATCCGCTTCGTCCAGCGTCGCCTGATTGGCCGCCCGGTCATAATGCGCATCATCGCGATGCGGGCGGTTATCGCCGATAAATCGCCAGGTGTAGGCCGTATCGCACCACTGGCAGGCGAGGTTGCAGCCGCTCAGCCGAACGAAGGCGCAAGGTTGCCCGGAAGACGGCCCCTCGCCTTGCAGACTGGCGAAAATCTCGGGCTCGCCGGGGACGACACAGGCGAGTGCAAGGCTCACCTTGATCGCACCCTAGCCTAGCCGTGCCAGCGCGGCGGCCAGCCGTTCGGCCTCCGCCGCATGGATAGCATGATCGGCGCGCGCCTTCTCGACCGCTTCGGGCTTGGCCTTTTCGACGAAGGCCGGGTTGGAGAGGCGCCCTTCCAGCGATTTCGCTTCCTTCTGCGAAGCGGCCAGCGCCTTTTGCAGGCGGGCCTTTTCCGCTGCGATGTCGATCACGCCTTCGAGCGGGATGACGAACACGTCGCCCTGTGCGCTGATCTGAATCGCCGGGCCACCGGGCGCCTCGGCAAAGGTTACAGGCGTCAGCCGGGCGAGCCGTTCGATTGCAGCGGCGCTGCGCTCCACCACTTGCTTCGCGCGTTCTGACGGATTGGCGCACCATGCGGCCAGTTTTGCGCCAGGCGGAATGCCCAGTTCGTTCTTTGCCGCACGGGTCGCGGTGGTCAGATCGATGACCCAGTCAATCGCGGCCTTGGCGTTGGTGTCCACCTTGGCCTGAGGATCGGGCCATTTCGCTGTGATCAGCGGATAGTTCGCCCTCTCGCCCTGCTTCGACCACAGTTCTTCGGTGATGAAGGGCATGAAGGGATGCAGCATGACGAAGATCTGGTCCAGCACCCAACCTGCCACTTCGCGGGTTTCCTTTGCTGGCGCGCTGGCCGCATCGCCCTGAAACACCGGCTTGATCAGTTCCAGATACCAGTCGCAGAACCGATCCCACACAAAGTGATAGATGGTGTTGGCCGCCGCATCGAAACGCAGATCGGCCATCGCCTTGTCCAGTTCGGCAAGGCATTCCACCACTTCACCGATGATCCATGTGTTGGCCGCCAGCGTGGCCGCAGGCGCGGCAATGCTGCTGGACGCTCCGATCCCGTTGGACTGGCAGAACCGCGTGGCATTCCACAGCTTGGTGGCGAAGTTGCGATAGCCTTCGACCCGCTTTTCATCCATCTTCACATCGCGGCCCTGGCTTTCCATCGCCGCCATGAAGAAGCGCAGCGCATCGGCGCCATATTTGTCGATCAGGCCCAGCGGATCGACGACATTGCCCTTGGACTTGGACATCTTTGCGCCATCTGCGGCGCGGACCAGCCCATGGAGATAGAGCCGGGGCCATGGGTTCTGCCCCGTCATCGCCTGCCCCATCATCATCATGCGCGCATCCCAGAAGAACAGGATGTCAAAACCTGAAACGAGCAGATCGTTGGGGTAATGGCGGGCGAGAAGCGATCCTCCCTCTCCCCCATTTGAGGGGGAGGGCTGGGGTGAGGGGGCCTTATCACCCTCACCCTGCTCGCTTCGCTCGCCTCCCTCTCCCGTCAAGGGAGAGGGATTTTGTTCCGGCCAGCCGAGCGTGGCGAAGGGCCACAGCGCGGAGGAGAACCATGTGTCGAGGACGTCGGGATCGCGCCAAATGGGCAGCGACTTCTTGTAAGTGATGACGTGCTGATGGGCGGCTTGATAAGAATCGACAAATTCAATTTGATCCGGGGCCAGACCATAGAATTCGCAAGCCTTCGACAGTGCTTCCGTTTCATCCATTCCGATAAACTGCGCGAAAGAAGTCATGTCATAATCAGTGCCAACACCGCGCACTGGCCCATACCAGGCCGGAATGCGGTGGCCCCACCACAGCTGGCGGCTGACGCACCAGGGCTGGATATTCTCCATCCAGTTGAAGAAGGTCTTTTCCCATGTCTTGGGCACGATTTCGATATCGCCATCGCGCACGGCCTTGATCGGCGCCTTGGCCAGTTCTTCGGCGTTCACATACCACTGGTCAGTCAGCCAGGGTTCGATGACCACGCCACCGCGATCGCCGAAGGGGGTCTGGATCGTGCGCGGTTCGGCGTCGTGCAGAACCTCGTTGCCTTCCTTGTCCTTCGTGACATGGGGGATGAGGCAGCCGAGCTGCTTCATTTCAGCGACCACCGCGTCGCGCGCGGCGAAACGTTCCATGCCTAGGTAGCGGTCGGGGATCAGGCCATCGGCGGCCTGCACCACGTTGGCTTCGGCATCGAACATGTTGAGCATATCCGCCGCCGCGATCGCGGCGCGCTTGCCCACTTCAAAGTCGTTGAAATCGTGGCCCGGCGTGATCTTCACCGCGCCCGATCCCAGTTCCGGGTCAGCATGTTCGTCCGCCACGATTCTCACGCGCCGCCCGGTGATGGGCAGTTCCACGAACTTGCCGATCACGGATTTGTAGCGCGGATCATCCGCGTTCACGGCCACGGCCATATCGGCCAGCATCGTTTCAGGCCGGGTGGTGGCGACGACGATATAGTCCTGCCCCCCAACACCGGGGCCGTCGAGCTTCACGCCATCGGCCAGCGGATATTTGAAATGCCAGAAATGGCCTTTCACTTCGCGCGTTTCCACTTCAAGGTCGGAAATCGCGGTTTTTAGCTTCGGGTCCCAATTCACCAGCCGTTTGTCGCGGTAAATCAGGCCCTTGTTGTAAAGGTCCACGAACACTTTCACGACCGCTTTGGTAAAATGCGGGTCCATCGTGAACTGTTCGCGGCTCCAGTCCATCGAACAGCCCAGCCGGCGCAGCTGGCGCGTGATCGTGCCGCCGCTCTCCTCCTTCCACTCCCACACCTTGTCCACGAAGGCTTCGCGCGTGTAATTGGTGCGTTTGTCCTGCCGCTCTTCAAGCTGGCGTTCCACCACCATCTGGGTGGCGATCCCGGCATGGTCGGTTCCCACCACCCACAGCGCATCCTTGCCGCGCAGCCGTTCGTAACGGATGACGATATCCTGCAGCGTGTTGTCCAGCGCATGGCCGATGTGCAGGCTGCCGGTGACATTGGGCGGCGGGTTGACGATGGTGAAGGGGGTCGCGTCCGGCCGGTCGGGGCGGAACAGCCCGTTCGCTTCCCAGTGGGAATACCATTTCGCCTCAATCGCGGCGGGGTCGAAAGTCTTGTCCAGTTCGGTGCTCATGCTGGTCAGCGCCTTTGCCAGTGGCGATGCTGCGGCGCAACCTTTCGCGCGCAACGACCCATTTCTTCCGAATAACTTGTCCGCGCCACATTTTGCCACCATACCCTGCGGGGCATGCGGGATTGGGCAGAATACAGCATCGCACAAGCGGACGGCGGTGGCGCCAGCCTGGCGTTCAGCGGACGGCTGGTCGTGTCCACCGTCGGCCCGATCGACCATGAGCTGCGCGATCTGGAAACGCCGCTGGCCAGCGTCGACCTGGCCAATGTCACGGAAATGGATACGGTCGGCGCATGGGTCGCATGGCGGATTGCACGTGACCATGGCGCGCAGATCACTGGCGCAAGCGAGACTGCCGCGCGGCTGATCGATGCCGTCAAGTCGAGCGCGAGCGACGCCGAAATCGTGCCGCCGCGCCGGCCGCTGGCGGAACGGGTGCCGCTGGCGGTGGGCGAAATGGTATACGCCTGGGGCGGCGGGATCGTGAATCTGCTGGGTTTCCTAGGTGCGATCCTGGTCGCCATGGGGCAGACGATTCGCCACCCCTCGCGTTTTCGCCTGCGCTCGCTGGTGCATCAGCTGGAGCTGGTGGGGGTCAATTCGCTGGGCATTATCGGCCTGATGAGCTTCCTGATCGGGATCGTCATTGCGCAACAGGGCGCGGTGCAGCTGCGTCAGTTCGGCGCGGAAATCTACACCATCAACCTTACCGGGCGGCTCACCCTGCGCGAGCTGGGCGTGCTGATGACCGCGATCATGGTGGCGGGCCGGTCAGGTTCGGCCTTTGCCGCGCAGATCGGCACGATGAAGCTGACCGAGGAAGTGGACGCGATGCGCACCATCGGCGTCTCCCCGGTCGAGGCGCTGGTGCTGCCGCGCGTCATGGCCGCAGTGCTGATGATGCCGCTGCTGGGGTTCTTTTCGGCCGTGGTCGGGATCATCGGCGGCGCGTTCCTGGCCGATCTTGCGCTGGACATTCCTTTCTTCACCTTCCTGCGCCGAATCCAGGAAGTGGTGCCGCTGCATGATGTCTGGGTCGGGCTGGTGAAGGCACCCGTGTTCGGGCTGATTGTGGGGCTGGCGGGCTGCTATCAGGGCATGCAGGTCAAATCCAACGCGGAAGAGGTGGGGCGGCGCACCACCATGGCGGTGGTCCACGCCATTTTCATGGTGATCGTGCTGGACGCGTTCTTCGCCATTTTCTTCACCGAAATCGGCTGGGACTGAACATGAGCGTGTTCGATCATCTCTCCGACCTGCCCGATCTTCCGGCGCGTTTCACCGGCGATTATCCGATCATGGTGGAAGGGCTGACCAATCGCTTCGGCGATCAGGTGGTGCACGAGAATCTCTCGCTCAAGGTGCGCCGTGGCGAGGTGCTGGGCGTGGTCGGCGGATCTGGCTCGGGCAAGTCCGTGCTGATGCGCTCGATCATCGGGTTGCAACGGCCCGCGGAAGGGCGGGTGGAGGTGCTGGGCCGCGACATTACCGCGGCGGACCTCGATCAGAATATTGGTGTGCGCAGGCGCTGGGGCGTGCTGTTCCAGGGCGGTGCATTGTTTTCGACCCTGACCGTGGGCGAGAATGTGGAAGTCCCGTTGCGCCAGTATTACCCCGAAATCGTGGATGATCTGCGCCACGAAATCGCGCGCTACAAGGTGCGCCTGTCAGGCCTGCCGGACGCGGCGACGAGCAAATATCCGTCCGAACTGTCCGGCGGGATGAAGAAGCGGGCAGGGGTCGCACGCGCACTGGCGCTCGACCCCGAACTGCTGTTCCTGGATGAACCGACGGCAGGGCTGGACCCGATCGGCGCGGCGGCCTTCGACCGGCTGACCCGCGATCTGGCCGAAACGCTGGGTCTCACCGTCTTCCTCATCACACATGATCTCGATACGCTGCACGAAATCTGCGACCGGGTGGCGGTGCTGGCGGACAAGCGGGTGATCGCGGTGGGCACGATCCCGGAACTGCTGGCCAGCGATCATCCCTGGATACAGGAATATTTCAACGGTCCGCGCGGGCGTGCGGCGATGGAAAGCAAGGAACGGGCCGTTCATAAGGCCAAGGCGGCGATGGACAAGGACGCGCCGAGAGGGGATACGGGCTGACCATGGAAACACGGGCCAATCATGTCTGGGTGGGGGCGGTCACGCTGGCTCTGCTCGCTGCGCTTGCCGCGTTCCTGATCTGGATCGCGCGGCTGAGCGAAGGTGAGCAGAGTGAATATGACATCTTCTTCAAGCAGTCAGTCGATGGGCTGGCCAATGGTTCGGAAGTGACCTTTGCCGGGGTTCCGGCAGGCCAGGTCCGCAAGATCGAGCTGTGGCCCAGGGATCCCGAATTCGTGCGCGTGCGCATCCGCATTGATAATTCCGTGCCGATCCTGCTGGGCACCACCGCCACGGTGCAGGGCAGCTTCACCGGCGTTTCCAAGATCCAGCTCGACGGTGCGGTGCGCGGCGCCCCGCCGATCACCGAACCCGGGCCGGAAGGCGCGCCGGTCATCCCCACCAAGCCGGGCGGGCTGGGTGAAATCCTCTCCAACGCGCCGCTGCTGCTGGAACGGCTGGCGACCCTGACCGAACGGCTGACGCTGGTCCTCTCGGACGACAATCAGCAATCGATCAGCGGCATTCTGGCCAATACCAACCGGATGACGAAAAATCTGGCCGATGCGTCGCCCCGGGTGGACAAGACTCTGGCCGAATTGCAGGCCACGCTGGCGCAGGCGCAGGCCAGCCTGGCGGCTATGGAAAAGCTGATGAATTCGACCGATGCACTGCTGGCCAAGGACGGCAATTCGCTGGCCAGCCAGATGCGCGATACTCTGGCCTCCGTTCAGAAGGCATCCGATCAGCTGGAAGCCACCCTGTCCGATGCACAGCCTGCCGCGCGGCAATTGTCGCAAAGCACGCTGCCGTCAGCCGAAGCCACGCTGCGCGATCTGCGCGCTACCAGCCGGGCCTTGCGCAATGTCACTGAAAGCATTGAAAGCGGTGGGGCGGGCGCCTTGTTGAAGGGGCAGAGATTGCCCGATTACAAGCGATAAGGGGCGGAAATGATGATGAGACTGTCAGGCACGATGCGCAGGACGCTCACAGTGGGGGGGCTTCCCCTCGCTCTGGCCCTCGCTTTGCCCGGCTGCGTCAGCCTGGGCGGCAAGCTACCCGACCAGCTGCTGACGTTGAGCGCCACCGCCACCGCACCCGCTGGCTCATCAGGCAGCGGCACGGTGAATGATGCGCTGGCGGTTATCGAACCCGGAGTGCCGCAGGAACTGGATGCGCTGCGCGTCCCGGTGCAGGTCAATGATACCAGCATCGCTTATATCAAGGACGCGGTGTGGGTGGAAAAACCCGCGCGCCTGTTCCAGCGGCTGCTGTCCGAAACGATCCGCGCGGGCGGCACCCAGCTGGTGCTGAGCGGGGCGGACGAACAATATGCCGCCGCCACCAAGCTGACCGGTCATCTCCTTGCCATGGGCTATGATGCGCGAATGCAGGCCGTGGTAATCCGTTATGAAGCGGTGCTGACCGCCCCGGGCGGGCAGATTTCGACTCGCCGCTTTGAAAGCGAGGTGCCCGGCGTCAGCGCCGATGCCGCCGCCGTTGGCCGGGCGATGAACGAAGCAGCCAACGAAGTTGCCGGGCAGGTGGCTCAATGGGTCGGATAAGGTGCCGCGGCTGATCAACTGACGCGGTCGCAAAATCCCCGACTGGCCTGAGGTGAAATGGCGGCGGTGTGCGCCGCTAGAGTCATATGTCCCGACCCCGCATCAGGTTGCCTGGCTGGCTGGGAGGGCTGACGCTATCGGGATCGCGGGGTGCCGCCAATGGACAGCGCATGGCGGAACATGGCTGCCCGCTGCTCCATTACAATCTATAAGGGTGCTGTCAGTCTAACGCTAACTTGTCTCTGTCAACGGCCATTGAGTCGGATAGAGAAACCCAGATGAAACCCATTTCCTTCAAGCGCCATCGCTTCCCGCCGGAC
>JAURML010000140.1 GCA_030830695.1 Caenibius sp.
ACCAGCCGATCGGGCGCAGAACATCGCCTTCGCCAAATCCTGCCCGCAAGAGAGATTTTTCTTCCATCATGTTGCTGCCCTTACGCCAGCACCGGTCAACATGAGGTAAACTGCGGCTTTACCCTGAGTTTAGAATTGACGCCGCCGCCTACCTGCTGGCGCTTTCCCCCTGCGACCCGGGGGTGTAAGGGCGGCGCCATGCATGAGGCCACTCATCTGCTCGCGCCCGGCGATGCCGCCGCGCTGTTCGACCTGCCCCGCCCGGCGGCGCGGTGCCGGATCGTTGTCGCCATGTCCGGCGGGGTGGACAGTTCGGTGGTCGCGGCGCTGGCAGCGGCGAGCGGGGCCGAGGTGATCGGCATTACCCTGCAGCTTTATGACTATGGCGCGGCGACCGGGCGCAAGGGCGCATGCTGCGCCGGCGACGATATTCGCGATGCACGCCAGGTGGCAGAGCGGCTGGGCATCGCGCATTATGTGTTCGATCATGAAAGCGCCTTCCGCAGCGAAGTGGTGGAACGGTTTGCCGAGGATTACCTGG
Organism: Caenibius sp.; assembly: GCA_030830695.1. Lineage (GTDB taxonomy): Bacteria > Pseudomonadota > Alphaproteobacteria > Sphingomonadales > Sphingomonadaceae > JACKKV01. The sequence continues at coordinate 542 of JAURML010000140.1, forward strand.
CCGGGCGCACCCCGATCCCCTGCATTCGCTGCAATATGGGGCCCAAATTCACCGATCTGCTGGCCATGGCGCGCGATCTTGGCGCGGATTGCCTGGCGACGGGCCACTATGTGCGGCGGGTCGCAGGCGTGGCCGGGCCGGAACTGCATCGCGCGCTCGACCCGGCCCGTGACCAGAGCTATTTTCTCTATGGCACAACGAACGCACAACTCGATTTCCTGAGGTTTCCGCTGGGCGGGCTGCCCAAGGACGAAGTGCGCGCGCTGGCCGCGCAATATCACCTCAAGGTGGCGGCCAAGCCTGACAGCCAGGACATCTGCTTCGTTCCCGATGGCGATTATGCGCGGATCGTGCGGGAAATCCGCCCCGAAGGCGCACGCAGCGGCGCAATCGTCCACGCGCTGGACGGCAGCGTGCTGGGCGAACATCGTGGTATCATTCACTATACGGTCGGTCAGCGGCGCGGGCTGGAAATCGGAGGTCAGCCCGAACCGCTCTACGTCGTCGCGCTGGATGCTGAAAAAGCCGAAGTGCGCGTCGGGCCGCGCCACATGCTCGCCGTATCAGCAGCACGGATCAGCGAAACGAATCTGATCGGGCCGATGCCCGCGCCGGGCGATGCCGCAAGGCTGACGGCCAAGGTCCGCTCGCTCGCCCTGCCCGTGCCGGTAACGCTCGAAGGCGCAGCAGGCGATGGGCGCACTGTCACCATCCGTTTCGCCCGCCCTGAATATGGCGTGGCGCCCGGACAGGCAGCAGTGCTTTACCTTGATGACCGGGTCATTGCGGGCGGCTGGATCGAGGAGACCGAAGCGGCGGCCTGATCCGGCTTGTCAATCTTCCCAATTGTCGAGGACGCAACCCCAGCCCCGCCGCCAGTGCGCGGTTTCGCTGGCAAGGCCAGGGACGCGCGCGGTCACGCTTTTCGCGTCATCATCCACGCTCAGCATCACGATCCCCATGCCCGGCTCGAAATCGGCCCGGCAGCTGCCCGCCTCGCGCCCGTCGAGAAAGTGACACGAGCACCCGATTCGCGCGCCATAGGCTGCCCCCAGTCGTGCCTGATCAGTCAGCGGTTGGCGATAGGCAAAGCCGAGCATGGCCAGCGCTGCCCCGACCAGCAGCAACAGCCTCATCCCGGTTGAAAACCGGCGCTTGCCTGCCCGGGCGCGAGACGGTTTGCGGCGCGCGGATTTCTTTGCGGTTGCCATATTTTCCTGCATCGGCGAGTGAGGCGCGGCCATGTTGCGCCGCGCCCTCCTTATCGCCTCGCTCTCACTGCTGCCAGCCCTGGCAGGATGCGGCGAGACCAGCGACGCACAACCACCCGCAGAGCTGAGCGCCGCCGCACTGCAAGCCGTGGCCGAGGACGCGGGCGCCCCGCGCGACCAGCTGGCCCGTGCGATCGACCGGCTGTTTGCGGATGATTCGATGGGCGCGACCCGCGCGGTGATCGTGATGTATGGCGGCAAAGTAGTCGGCGAACGCTATGCCACGGGCTTTGGTCCCGAGACCCGTTTCCTCGGCTGGTCGCTGTCCAAGACGGTAACGGCGGTCGCGGTCGGACTGCTGGTTGCGGAAGGCAAGCTGCGCCTGGATCAGACTCCGCCCATCCCGCGCTGGCAGCGGCCTGGCGATCCGCGCGGCGAAATCACCCTGCGCCAGCTGTTGCAGATGCGCTCTGGCCTGCGCAATCAGGAAATGGCGGAAAAGGAATACGAAGGCAGCGCCGCGCGGCTGCTGTTCATGGACGGGCGCGATGACATGGCGGGCGAGGCGGAAGCGCAGCCGCTGGAATCGGAACCGGGTGCACGCTTCGAATATTCGACCGCCAGCGCCGTGATCCTTGCGGACATCGTCACCCGCGTGCTGGCCGGCGAAGCACATCCCGCTCGCCGCCAGGCGGTGACGGACCGGTTCCTGCGCGATCGCCTGTTCGCCCCGCTTGGCCTGGAATCGATGACCGCCGAATATGACGCGGCTGGCACCTTTATTGGCGGGGCGATGATCCATGCCACCGCGCGCGACTGGGCCAGATTCGGCGAATTCCTGCGCCATGGCGGATCAGTGAAGGGCGCCCAGATCCTCCCGCGCGGCTGGATCGCTTTCATGCGCAAACCCAGCCCGCGCGCGCCCGATTATGGCGCGCAATTATGGCTGAACCGCCCGTCAGGCGGGGAGCGCGAGGTGCTGTTCCCCGCACAGGGCCCCGCAGATGCCTTCGGCATGGCCGGGCATCTGGGCCAGTATGTGATCGTCTCGCCACGCCAGCGGCTGACCGTGGTGCGCCTGGGCATGACTGATGAGGAACATCAGCGCGACGTGGTCAGGGGCATCGCCGGCATTTTCGCGCTGTATCCGCTGCGCTGAAGGGCGCGCCGCTCAGCGTCAGGAAGGCTTGTTCACCGATTCGTCAACCGCTGCGAGAACATCCTCGGCCGCCATCCCGGTTTCGTCCACATGGCCCTCCGGATCCGGATGAATCAGGATTTCCACGCCAGGGAATTCCTTGAGGAGCTTGTATTCGATCTCGTCCATGACCCGGTGCGCCTCGGTCACGGTCATCCGGCCATCAACCCAGACGTGAAACTGCACGAAATCCCGGTTTCCTGACGTGCGCGTGCGCAAGTCGTGCACCCCGCGCAATTCCGGGTGACGGCCCAGCACCTGGATGAAGCGTTCGCGCTTTTCTTCCGGCCATTCGCGATCCAGCAACTGGTCGATCGCCTCGCTGGAGGCATGCCATGCGCCCCAGCCCAGCCACAATGCGATGCCGAAACCGAAAATCGGATCCGCCCCGGCAAGTCCCGCATATTGATCCAGCGCCAGCGCCGCGATCACGGCGAGATTGAGCAGAACATCGGATTTGTAATGCAAATGGTCCGTCGCAATCGCGATGCTGCCGGTCTTGCGGATGACATGGCGTTGCCAGGCCAGCAGGCCAAAAGTGGCGACCAGCGCGATCACCGAAACGGCGATGCCCTCATTCGCTGCCTCGGTGCGGGCACCTGCGATGAATTGCGAGATCGAGCGAAAGGCAAGGGTCAAGGCCGAGAGCGATATCAGCACCACCTGGAACATGGCGGCGAGCGCTTCTGCCTTGCCATGCCCGAAGCGATGTTCGCGGTCCGCGGGCTGAGCGGCCACCCATACGCCCATGAGCGTCGCCACGCTGGCGATAAAGTCCAGCGTTGTGTCGGCGAGGCTACCGAGCATCGCGGTTGAGCCGGTAGACAGCGCGGCCCAGGCCTTGAGCCCGATCAGCAGCAAGGCGACCGCAATGCTGGCCAGTGCGGCGCTGCGTGTGAGAGCGGCGCGGGAGGTTTCAGCCCCGCTCATGGGAACAGCAGCGTACTGGCCCAGCCATCGCCCGAGCGGGTGAACTGGCGCCGTTCATGCAGGCGATGAGCGCGATCGATCCAGAATTCGATCCGCCGGGGCTGCACGCGAAACCCGAACCAATGCGCCGGGCGTTCCACCTCGCCATCGGCATAGCGCGCCCGCGCCGCTTCGTAGCGTGCGAGGAAGGTCGCTCGCGAATCGAGCGCGGCAGACTGGTCCGAGGCCACCGCGCCCAGTTGCGAATCCCGGTGGCGACTGGCGAAATAGGCGTCAGCCTCTGCCTCACTTACCTGTTCGAGCGGACCTTCGATGCGAATCTGGCGACGCAGGCTCTTCCAGTGGAACAGCAGCGCCGCCTGGGGATTGGCTTGCAAGTCCGCGCCCTTGCGGCTGCGGCTGTTAGTGTAAAAGACAAACCCGTCTCGCCCATGGCCCTTGAGCAGTACCATGCGCACTGATGGCGCGCCGTCGGGTGTGGCCGTGGCTAGCGCCATCGCGTTGGAATCATTGGGTTCTCTGATCCGCGCCTCGGCGTACCAGTCATCGAATATGGCAAACGGATCGCCATGCGGGATGGCGTCCTGGCCAGCTTGGCTGTCATCGCTCATGATCTGCCCCTACCGCCCTCGACGCGCCAAGGAAAGTCTTGCTCTTGCTGATGTGCGCAACCGCCCCTAGCTAGTCGGCATGGCTGATCCCTATTCCACTCTTGGCGTGGCGCGCGGCGCGACCGAAAAGGACATCAAATCCGCCTATCGCAAGCTCGCCAAGGAGCTGCATCCAGACCGGAACAAGGACAACCCCAAGGCAGCGGACCGCTTTGCCGAAGTGACCCGCGCGTACGATCTGCTGTCCGACAAGGACAAGCGCGCCCAGTTCGACCGGGGCGAAATAGACGCGGACGGGAACCCCGCCAACCCCTTCGCGGGGATGGGCGGGAGTCGCGGCGCGGCGGGCAGCCAGCGCGGATTCGGCGGCGGTTTCGAGGGTTTCGGCGGCGGGGACGCGGTTGGCCTTGACGATCTGCTCGACGGCATTTTCGGCGGCATGGGCGGGCGCGGGGCGCGCACCGGCGCCGGAATGGGCGGCGGATTTGGCGGACGCCGCGCAGCGCCGCCACGCGGCGCCAATGTCCAGTACCGGCTCAAGGTTCCCTTCGCTGACGCGGCGGTGCGCAAGGACCAGCGCATCACCCTGTCGGATGGCAAGACAATCGACCTGAAGCTGCCGGCCGGCGTCGAGGATGGCACGCAGATGCGCCTCAAGGGCAAGGGCGAGCAGGGCCCCGGCGGCGCAGGCGATGCACTGGTGACGATCGCGATTGAATCCCATCCTTTCTTCAAACGCGACGGCGATGACGTGCGGCTGGGCCTGCCGATCTCGCTGGACGAGGCGGTTAGCGGTGCCAAGGTCAAGGTGCCGACTGTCGAAGGCGCGGTGATGCTGACCATCGCCCCCTGCACCAGCGCGGGCAAGGTGCTGCGCCTCAAGGGCAAGGGATTCACGAAAAAGGACGGCAACCGCGGGGACCAGCTGGTCAGCCTGGAGATCGACCTGCCGCAGCAGGACGAGGATCTGGCCCGCCGGCTGGAAGGATGGCGGGATTCGCGCGCGTTGAGGGCCAAGTTCGGGGTCTGATGGACCACCGGCCAGAATCCTCGCCCCCGTCTGTCAGCGACATCAGTGCGCGCAGTTGGTCATTGCACGATTATTCCCCCGAAGCCCGCAGGCGCGAGGCGATTCATGCCCGGCAGGCGCAGGTCCAGCGGCTGGGATTTCGCGGCGCGGTTCGCGAGGCATTCGCCCCGGGTGCACGTCTGCGTGCCGTGCTGGTGCGGGTCGCAGTCGGCACATGGAATGACGGTTTCATTCACGCCGGCAATCTTGCCTATATGGCGATTCTGGCGATTTTTCCCTTTTTCATCCTCGGTGCGGCCATGCTGAGCCTGTTCGGCGGTGGCTGGGATCCGGACGAGATCGTCCGGACGATCATCACCGCCATGCCGCCGGTGGTTGGCAATGTCACCGCACCTGCAGCCAAGAATGTGATCGCAGCGCGAACCGGATGGTTGCTGTGGGCTGGTGCCGCAGTTGGGCTGTGGACGGTCAGCAGCCTGATCGAAACGCTGCGCGACATTCTGCGCCGCGCTTATGGCACTGAACGAACGCTCGGCTTCTGGCACCACCGCCTGTCATCAGTGGCGCTGATTGTTGGCGCGGTGACTCTGCTGATCGCATCCTTCATCGTGCAGGTATTGATCGGTACCGCTGAGGAACTGATTGACGCTCAGATGCCGCAGCTCGCCCCGCTCCTCGAACACCTCTCGATCTCCCGCATACTTCCTGCACTGGCGCTGTTCGGATCGATCTACACCTTGTTCTACACGCTGACCCCGGCGGGTTACCGCGCGCCTTCCTATCCGAAGTGGCCGGGTGCCGTGCTGGTGACTGCCTGGTGGATGGGGGTGAGTTTCGGCCTGCCGCCCCTATTGAGAACGATTTTCGCCTATAATCTGACCTATGGCAGTCTGGCCGGAGTGATGATCTCCCTTTTCTTTTTCTGGCTGGTCGGACTAGGAATGGTTATCGGGGCGGAACTGAACGCCGCACTGGCGGTATCGCCTGAGGAACACGAAATGCATGAGCGGATCGAAGCCGGGACAGAACAGATGCGCAACCAGGGAGACGCAAGCGAATGAGCGGTCTGATGGCAGGCAAGCGCGGACTCATCATGGGTCTGGCCAATGACAAGTCACTGGCATGGGGCATCGCCCGCAAGCTGGCCGAACATGGTGCGGAGCTGGCCTTTTCCTATCAGGGCGATGCGCTGGAAAAGCGTGTGCGGCCGCTGGCCGAATCGCTTGGGTCGGATTTCCTGATAGAATGCGACGTGTCGAACATGGATGCGCTCGACACGGCTTTCGACACGATCCGGGCGCGCTGGGAAACGCTGGATTTCGTGGTTCACGCGATCGGCTTTTCCGACAAGAACGAGCTGCGCGGCCAGTTCGTGGACACCAGTCTCGAAAATTTCCTGATGACCATGAACATTTCCGCGTACAGCCTGGTGTCCGTGGCCAAGCGCACGCGCGCCATGATGCCCGATGGCGGCTCCATCCTGACGCTGACCTATTACGGGGCGGAAAAGGTTGTTCCCCATTACAATGTCATGGGTGTGGCCAAGGCCGCGCTTGAAACCAGTGTCAAATATCTGGCGAACGACCTCGGGCCCGAAAATATCCGCGTCAACGCGATTTCGGCAGGGCCGATCAAGACGCTGGCGGCCAGCGGGATCGGCGATTTCCGCTATATCCTCAAGTGGAACGAACTGAACGCGCCGCTGCGCCGCAACGTCACGATTGACGATGTCGGCGGCGCGGGCCTTTATATGCTGTCAGATCTTTCATCGGGCGTGACCGGTGAGGTACATCATGTCGATGCAGGCTATCACCTGGTCGGCATGAAGCGGGAAGACGCGCCGGATATCGCACTCGCCTGAAGAACGGCAGCGGCGGGGCGGGGCTTCAGCCCGCCTTGCGCATTTCGCCAGCGATGATCGCAGGCACGGGCTGGTCCGGCCAGATGCCGCGCGTATCATAGACCTGCTTGTCCGCGCGCTCGGCCAGCGGCACCGCCTTGAACACGTCATGATCGACCAGCACGATCAGCACGTCGCAATCTTCCAGCGCGGTGTCGATATCGATCAGCTGCGCGCCCGTGTCCGTGAATTCCTTGGGCAGCTGCGCCGCATGAGGTTCTACCAGATGGATACGTTCGCCGAACCGGCGCGCCAGCGTGGCCGCCACCAGCCGCGCCGGGCTTTCACGAAAATCGTCGATATTGGCCTTGAAGGCAAGGCCAAGGCAGGCAACCTTCGCGCCGGGCGCGGATTCGACAAGTTCGGTCGCGCGCGCGGTGGCATGGTGAATCTTGCTGTCATTCACCCCGCGCGCGGTGCGGATCAGCGGCGCCTGTTCGGGCGCGCCATGAACGATGAACCAGGGATCGACCGCGATGCAATCTCCGCCCACGCCCGGGCCGGGCTGCAGGATGTTGACGCGCGGATGGCGATTGGCGAGGCGGATCACCTCCCACACATCCAGACCCATCGCATCGGCGATGATCGACAGTTCATTGGCAAAGGCGATGTTGACGTCGCGATAGGCGTTTTCGACTAGCTTGGTCATTTCGGCTGAACGCGCATCAGTGGTGATGCAGGTGCCCCGCACAAAACGCTTGTAGAAGGACGGCGCCTTGCGCGCGCAACGCGGGGTGATGCCGCCGATCGACCGGTCATTATTCGCCAGCTCTTCCAGAATCCGTCCGGGCAGGACGCGTTCCGGGCAATAGGCGATAGCGATATCCGGCGTCTCGCGCGTCAGGCCGGGCAGTTTGAGGTCGGGCCGGAGGCTGGCGATGAGGTCGCGCATCTGCTCGGTCGTGCCGACCGGCGAGGTGGATTCAAGAATAATGATGTTGCCCGGGCGCAGCACACGCGCAACTTCCCGCGCTGCAGAAAGCACGTAGGAGATGTCTGGCGTATGCTTGCCATCGCTGGCAAAGGGCGTCGGCACCGCGATGACGAAGGCATCGGCAGCTTGGACCGTTTCCGCCGCGACCAGTAGGCCGCGCTGGACCACGCCGCGCACCAGCCCGTCCAGATCGACCTCCTCGATGTGGATTTCGCCGCGATTGATCGTAGCCACGACCTCTGGCGAAACGTCCACCCCCAGCACCCTCGCGCCGGAACGGGCAATGATGGCGGCGGTGGGAAGGCCGATATAGCCAAGCCCGACAACACAGACGTCCGGCATTTGCGATGTGTGCATGCTTTCTGGTCCCCTGCAGGAATGCAAGGCCCGGCATGGCGCAAAGGGGTAAATATTGCGGTAACGCTAAACCATTTTCGCGGCGCGTTCAGCCCGTGGCGAGCAATTCCACGATGCGGCCCGCGCTGTTCCCGTCGCCGAACGGATTATGCGCCCGGGCCATGGCGGCATAGGCGGCAGGATCATCAAGCAGGCGGGTCGCTTCGGCAACGATCCGCGCGGCATCCGTGCCAACCAGGCGCGCCGTGCCCGCTGCGACCCCTTCGGGCCGTTCGGTGGTGGAACGCATGACCAGCACCGGCTTGCCTAGTGCGGGCGCTTCCTCCTGCACGCCGCCGCTGTCCGTCAGCATCAGGGTGGAGATATCAAGCAACCGGGCGAAACCGGGATAATCGAGCGGTTCGATCAGCGCGACATTGTCCAGCCCGCCCAGCGCCGCCATCATTACCTTGCGCACATTGGGGTTGAGATGAACGGGGAAAATCACCGCCACATCGGGCCGGGCCGCAAGCTGGCGGATGGCGGCGGCGATATGATCCATGCCTTCGCCAAAATTCTCGCGCCGGTGACTGGTGACGCCAATAATCCGCTTGCCTGCAAACCGCGCTTCCACCTCTGCCAGCCCTGCCGCCAACGCGGGCCTGCGCGCAATTTCCGCAGTCACCCAGTGCAGCGCATCAATCACCGTATTGCCGGTGACGTGAATCGCGGCGGAATCGACATTTTCCGCCCGCAATGCCGCCGCCGTTGCAGTGGGGGCGAAGTGCTGCCGGGCGATCGTGCCGATCACCTTGCGGTTCACCTCTTCAGGCCAGGGGTGGTAGATGTTGCCGCTGCGCAGCCCCGCCTCGACATGGCCCACCGGAATCTTGCGGTAATAGGCTGCCAGCGCCCCGCACATAGCGGTCGCCGTGTCGCCCTGCACCACCACCCGGTCAGGCCGTTCTTCATCCATCACCCGGCCAAGCCCGGTCAGCAGGCTGGCGGTCAGCCCGTCCAGCGTCTGGTCCGGTTGCATGACGTCGAGGTCATGGTCAGGAACGACCCCCGCGATGTCCAGCACCTGGTCCAGCATGGCGCGATGCTGCCCCGAAACACAGATACGCGAAATGAAGCGCGCATCGCCGCCCAGCGCATGGACCAGCGGAAACAGCTTGATCGCTTCGGGACGGGTTCCGAAGACGGTGAGGATTTTCAAGGCCATGGAGGGCGCTTTAGCGCCAAATGGTTAAAGGCGCATTGGCGATATAGCCCGGCCTATTCGGCGGGTTCGTAAGCGGCGGTGCCGTCATCCTTGTCAGCGGGCAGTTCGACCGGGCCGGCGGCGTCTTCGGCGGCCTTGCGCTCAAAATAAGCGGCCTCCTCTTCCTCGACCCGTGCCTGCGCGGCGGCGGCCTCGGCATCGACGCCCGACATGCGCTCCTCGCGCGCCTTGGCGATCAGTTCGCTGAACCGGATCGACGAGCTTTCCTTGCGCTCCGCCGCGGCCTTGTCGATCAGCTGCTGCGTACAGCCCAGCTCGCCCCCGCCGCCGACCGGCGAACAGGAATTGATGCCGGTGTTGCCGACGGTTTCATAAGCCAGCACCCGTTCGGTCCAGGCGCTGTTGGCCGGATCTTCGCTCAATCGCAGGTCTTCGGGGATACGATAGCGTTCGCCTTCGTCCTTGCGCGCGCACACCGTGATTTCCGCAGCGGTCGAGACCGGGCATTCGTCATCGCCATAGATGATCAGCTGATTGACGCGATAATCGCCCGCGGCTTCATCCTCCTGCGCGGCGACAGGTGCGGCAAGGCCAAGCGCAAGGGCGAAGGTGGCGAGGACGGCGGAACTGATGATACGCATTGGCTCTATTCTCCGGGGCGGGCGGTCCCGCCGTTAACACATCTGGCAACTTACCGGCTGAATTGGCGATTAAGCCAGTAAAATATCCCGCACCTTGTCGCGCATCAATGCGCGCGGTCAAATCCGTTCTGACAGGCGGATGGCCAGACGGCAGCCGAGACGGATCGCCCCGTGCAGGAGGGGATAAGCAGGCGCCTGTTCCGCGCCCGCCGCCAGCGCGGCGTCGCGGTGCGCGCGTTCGTCCTCGCGAAATTCGGCGACGACGCCGCGCAACTCGGCATCGTTGCCTGCCTCGTCCAGCTCTTCCAGCTGGCGCGAATAATGCCGGTCGATCTCTTCTTCCACCGCAGCGGTGCAGGCCATCGCCGCTTCCGGCCCAATCAGCGCAGTGACCGCGCCCAGCGCAAATCCTGTGACCGACCACAGTGGTTGCAGCGCCGTCGGGCGCACCCCGCGTTCGGCAATCAGCGCGTCGAAGCGGGCAAGATGAGCGTCTTCCTGCCGGGCCATCCCTGCGATTTCCGCCGCATGCGGCCCGCTGCGCCCCAGCACCGCCAATTGCCCCGCATAAATGCGCGTCGCGCCGAACTCGCCGGCGTGATCGACCCGGATCATGCGGCTGGTATCGGGGCCCTTCATGCGCTTTTCCTGGCCGTCAGGACCAGAATTGTCAGTGCCGATACCGTCGAGATCAGGAAATTCCACCCTGCCAGCGAGATGGAGAACAGGCTCCACTGTACTTCGTCGCAGCGCACCAGCGGCGCGGCGAACACCGCCTCGAGCGGATCGGCAGAGCCGGTCGCCACCGGATTGGAACAGGCGCTCAGCCCCTCCCACCAGCCATATTCGACCCCGGCATGAAAGGCGCCGATCAACCCGGAGGTAAGAATCGCCAGCGCGGCCAGCGCGGTCCAGACCTTCTGCGGCGGGATGACAAAGCCAAGCGCGGCCAGCCCGATGGCGGCAAAATGGGGATAACGCTGCCACCAGCACATTTCGCAAGGGTAAAGGCCAAACGCATATTGCCCGATATATGCGCCCGCCAGCAGGAAGGCCGGTACCGCCAGCGCCAGCAGGCGCGCGAAACCGTAACGGTCCGTCATCGTCAGCGCCGCTGCGCCATCAGCGCGGTGCCACCGGCACGGCGCAGCGTTTCCAGCGCATAATGCAGCTGGAAATCCTTGATCCCCTGCTTTTCCAGCTCTTCCGGCGTGGCGGTGAAACGCGGATCCTCCTTGGTGTCGCCTTCCAGTTCCTTGTCGTCGAGGTTGATCTCGTTCACCAGATGGCCGCGCAGATCGGATTCGCGATAACGCAGCTTCGCCCGCTTCGCGCGATCCGGATCGGACAATTGCGGCACGGCGATATCGGGTTCGATCCCGCCTTCCTGCACGGACCGGCCCGACGGGGTGAAATAGCGGGCCGTCGTCAGCTTGAGCGCACTGTCCTGCGTCAGCGGCAGCAGCGTCTGCACGCTGCCCTTGCCGAAGCTGCGTTCGCCCATGATCAGGGCGCGCTTGTGATCCTGCAGAGCGCCCGCAACGATTTCCGAGGCAGAGGCGGAACCCGCATCGATCAGCACCACCATCGGCACGCCCGGGGCCGCTTCGCCGCGATAAACGCTTTCCGAGCGGTAATAGATATTCTCGCTCTTCACCCGGCCGCGCTGGGACACGATATCGCCATCAGTCAGGAACAGGTCGGACAGGGCAACCGCCTCGTCCAGCGATCCGCCGGGATTGGAGCGCAGGTCAAGCAGCAATCCCTTGAGTATCCCGCCCGCCTCGCGCCGCAGCTTGCGCACTTCACTGCGCACATCCTCACCGACATCGCGTGAAAATTCATTGACGGTCACCACGCCGATCTTGCCCTGCTGCAGTTCGGAGGTAACCGGCTGCAATTCAATCACCGCGCGCACCACGGTGATATCCAGCGGCTCATCGCGGCCCGGGCGGAAGATGGTGAGGCGGATGCTGGTTTCGGCGGGGCCGCGCATCTGGGCCACTGCCTCGTCCAGCTCCAGCCCGTAGATCAGCTTGCCATCCAGGTGAGTCACGAAATCGCCTGCCTTCACCCCCGCCTTTTCAGCCGGGCTGCCGCGCATGGGCGAAATGACCTTGACCGCGCCATCATCGCTGGTGACGGACAGGCCAAGCCCCTGATAATTGCCGTCCATCAAGGTTTCGAGCCGTTCGAGATCAGACCCGTCGAGATAGGAGGAATGCGGGTCGAGCGCGGCCAGCATCCCGTCAATCGCGCCGCGCACCAGCACTTCGTCATCCACCTCTTCGACATAGCTGGCCTTGATCCGCTGATAAGTGGCGAACAGCTTGCCGAACTGGGGGGCGCTGCGCGCGTCGACCGCAGCCAGCCCGGCAGTGGCGAGGGGAAGCATGGCGACGGCAGTCACCAGAGCGGCGGAACGCATGAGCGGCGCAATTTTCATGGCGCGCTTCTATCGCGCAGCGCGGCTGAATACCAGATGACGATTGCACCATTGCCCGAGCACGGATCAGCGCATGATTTCCAGCGGGTTGACCGGCTCGCCCGCCCGCCGCAGTTCCAGCGTGACGGCGGGGCTGCGCGCCGCCGCAATCCCGAGCGGCGATCCACTGACCAGTTGCTGGCCCACCTGCACGTCAACCCGGCCCAGCCCGGTGACCAGGCTGGTCCAGCCGCCGCCGTGTTCGATGATGACGATCCGGCCATAGCCGCGATAAGGACCGGCAAAGGCGACGCGGCCACCCGCCGGGGCGATGATCTGTGCACTGGCGCGCGGCGCCAGCGTGATCCCCACGCTTTGCGTGCCGCCACCGCGAATCGCGCCGAAACCGGCAATCGTGCGCCCTGCCACGGGCAGCTGATAGGCGCCCGGCGGGCGATCAACACCCTCCACCGCGGGGGCGGAGGGGGAATTCATCACCTCGGATTCGGCGGGGCGCGGCGGACGCATGATCGGGCCGGGCAGGGCGGCCAGCCGCTGGCGCAGGTTGCCGATTTCATCGAGTTGCCCGATCAGCGTATCAAGATCGCGCGCCTGTTCGCCCAGCGCCAGCGCGCGTTCCGCCTCGCGCGCGGCGGTCCCGCTGGCCTGGCGCTGCGCCAGTCGCTGGCGGGTCTCCAGAGCCGCGAGCTGCTTGCGCCGCACCTCCAGCCCGGCCTCATCCGCGCGGCGGCGATCAATCAGCGCAGTCGCACGCTGCGCCAGCTGGCGATTCTTCGCGATTTCCGCGCGCAGGCTGGCCGTTCGCCGCTCAACCTGCGGGATAGCCGCAGCCAGCACGGCCCGCATATAGACCAGATCCTGCAGCGAACCGGGCCTGAGCACGGACAGCGCCATCGGGCGGCGGGACAATTTCTGCAATGCCGCGGTCAGACGCACCAGCGGGCGCTGCATCCGGGCAAGGCGCTGGCGCTGAATCGCCCGCTCCCGCGTCACGATGCGCAGGCGCGCCTCGCTCGCCGCGATGGCGGCTTCGGACTGCTGAATGCGCGCAGCCAGCGCAGCGGCTTCGCGCGCGGTTTTTTCCACCGCCTCGTTCGCCCGGGTCGCCTCCGCCTCCAGCCGCGCGCCGCGCGCCTCCGCCTCGCGCTGCGCGGCCAACGCCTGTTGCAGCGCGGTGCGCGCTGATCCGGGGTCAGCCGGTCGCGGGCCGGACTGGGCCGCACCCGATCCCGCCAGCAGGGCCAGCGGCACAAGCAGGGGCCAGCCGATAAAACCGCGTATCATGGCCCCACCCTGCCCGATCATCCGCCGCGATGGTAGGGGTGACCAGCGAGAATGCTGGTCGC
>JAURML010000141.1 GCA_030830695.1 Caenibius sp.
AGGCCGTTTATGTGGGCACGCAATTCCGTTTCTGATGCAAGCCGCCCCGCCCGCATCCTTCAACCGGCCCCGTCGCAAGCGGGGCTTTTTTATGTCCGCGCACCGCATGCGGCACTGAGCTGCGGACCGATCTGAAACGGCCGCCATGGGCCAGAATGGGAGAATAGTTGATGGCACGCGTAGCAATCGTCACCGGTGGTACCCGCGGAATTGGCAAGGCGATTTGCCTTGCGCTCAAGGAGCAGGGTTGCCGGGTCGTCGCCAATTATGGCGGCAACGATGCCAAGGCGCGCGCCTTCACCGACGAGACCGGAATACCCGCCTACAAATGGGACGTGGGCGATTACGACGCGACCATCGCGGGATGCGCGCAGATCGAACAGGATGTTGGTCCGATCGACATCGTGGTCAACAATGCCGGGATCACCCGCGATGGGGTGCTTGACAAGATGAGCTGGGAAGACTGGAACGAAGTGATGCGCATCAATCTTGGCGGCTGCTTCAACATGGCCAAGGCCAGCTTCCCCGGCATGCGCGAACGTGGCTGGGGCCGGATCGTCAACATCGGTTCGATCAACGGACAGGCCGGGCAATATGGCCAGGTCAATTATGCCGCTGCCAAATCGGGCATTCACGGTTTCACCAAGGCGCTGGCGCAGGAAGGCGCCAAATATGGGGTGACCGTGAACGCGATTGCCCCCGGCTACGTTGATACGGACATGGTGGCGGCAGTGCCGCAGCCGGTGCTGGAAAAGATCATCGCCAAGATTCCGGTCGGGCGCCTCGGCCATGCCGAAGAGATCGCGCGCGGCGTCGCCTTCCTGACATCGGAAGACGGCGGGTTTGTGACCGGATCGACCATGAGCATCAATGGCGGGCAGCACATGTATTGATGCCCCGCGCAGTGGCGGCGATCTTTCATCCGCCGGTCAAGCGTTCGGTGCAGATCGCTGGTCACAAGACCTCGATCAGCCTCGAACCCCTGTTCTGGGACATGTTGAAAGACGCCGCTGCGCGTGAAGGTGTGCCGCTTAATGCGCTGGTCGCGCGCATTGATGCGGAACGGATCGCCAGCGCGACACCACCCGGCCTGGCCAGCGCAATCAGGCTGTGGCTGGTCGCAGGGCTGATCTAATCGCCCCCAACCCGCTCAATCTGCGCGCCCAGCAGCGCCAGCTTTTCTTCCAGTCGTTCATAGCCACGATCGAGGTGATAGAGGCGATGAACCTGGGTTTCCCCTTCGGCCGCCAGCCCGGCGATCACCAGGCTCATCGAGGCGCGCAAATCCGTCGCCATGACCTCTGCGCCGGTCAGCCTGTTCACGCCGTGTACGATAGCTGTGCGACCCGAGGTTTCGATATGCGCGCCCATGCGGTTCAGTTCGGGCACATGCATATACCGATTTTCGAAAATGGTTTCGGTCAGGACTGACGTGCCCTGCGCCAGGCACAGCATGGCCATGAGCTGGGCCTGCATATCCGTGGCAAAGCCGGGATAAGGCGCGGTGGACAGGGTGACCGCCCGCAGCGGACCGTCGGCGGCGACATACAGCCCTTCAGCCCGCGGCTCGACATGGACGCCGGCGCTTCGCAGTGCCTGAACCGTCGCTTCCATTTCCTCGATCACTGCATGTTTGAGCAGCACCTCGCCCCCGGTGATCGCCGCTGCGCAGGCATAGGATCCCGCCTCGATCCGGTCCGACATCACGCGATAGGTGGCGCCGTGCAGGCGGGGCACGCCATGAATGGTCAGATCCGAACTGCCGATCCCTTCGATCTGCGCGCCCATAGCGACGAGCAGGCGGCAAAGATCGACAATCTCCGGCTCGCGCGCGGCATTGTGCAACACCGATTTGCCATTGGCGAGCACGGCAGCCATCAGCGCGTTTTCCGTCGCGCCCACCGAAACCACTGGGAAGCTGTAGCGCCCGCCCGGCATCCCGCCATCCGGGGCCACCGCGCGGACATAGCCCGCCGCCAGCTCGATGTGTGCGCCCAGCGCTTCGAGCGCCTTCAGATGCAGATCGATCGGCCGGTTGCCAATGGCGCAACCACCCGGCAGCGACACCGTCGCCTCGCCCATCCGTGCCAGCATCGGACCGAGCACCAGGATAGATGCGCGCATCTTGCGCACCAGTTCGTAGGGGGCGACCGAACTGGTAATGCGGGTCGCCTCCAGCGTCATCACCCGGCCGAAATCCTCCGGCCTGCTGCCCGCAATCGTGGTGGAGATGCCGAACTGGTTCATCAGATGCTGGAAACCGTCAATATCGGCCAGCCGGGGCAGATTGCGCAAAGTGAGCGGTTCGTCCGTCAGCAATGCGCAGGGCAGCAGGGTGAGCGCGGAATTCTTCGCGCCGGAAATGGGAATGGCGCCGGATAGGCGCTTGCCGCCCTCAATGATGATCTTGTCCATGAGTGGCATTTAACGGGAAAAATGCGGGCGGCAAGCGGGCTGAGTCCTGCCCCTGGCTGCAAAGCCGTTGCGCTGATGGCGCATCACGGCTTTAACCGATCTGCAACATCAGGATGGTTAACGCCCCGGCATGAACAGTTCCACAATCCACAAACCGATCCGCAAGGCCGTCTTTCCCGTTGCCGGGATGGGCACGCGCTTTCTTCCTGCGACCAAGGCGATCCCCAAGGAAATGCTGCCGATCATTGACCGGCCGCTGATCCAATATGCAGTGGACGAGGCACGCGAGGCGGGGATCGAGCAGATGATCTTCGTCACCGGACGCGGCAAGACCGCGATTGTGGAGCATTTCGATATCGCCTTCGAACTGGAAAGGACGATGAGCGAACGCGGCAAGGCGTTGGACATTCTGGAGCCGACCCGCGCCGTTCCCGGGGACATCATCACCGTGCGCCAGCAGGTCCCGCTGGGGCTGGGCCATGCAATCTGGTGTGCGCGCGCCATTGTGGGCGACGATCCCTTTGCGATCTTCCTGCCGGATGAGTTGATGATTGGATCGCCCGGGTGCATGAAGCAGATGGTCGATGCCTATCAGGAAGTGGGCGGCAATCTCATCAGCGTGCTGGAAGTGCCACAGGCGGAGGTTTCCTCATACGGGGTGATCGACCCCGGCGAAAGCCGCGGCGCACTGACCGAGGTAAAAGGACTGGTGGAAAAACCGCCAGTCGATCAGGCCCCTTCCAACAAGATCATTTCCGGCCGCTACATCCTCCAGCCCGAGGTGATGCGCACACTGGAAAATCAGGGCAAGGGCGCAGGCGGAGAAATCCAGCTGACCGATGCCATGGCCCGGATGATCGGTTCGCAGCCGTTCCACGCCGTGACCTTTGACGGTCGCCGCTATGACTGCGGCAGCAAGGTCGGCTTTGTCGAAGCGACGCTGGCGCTGGCGCTTGAACGCGAGGACATGAGTGCCGATGTACGCGCGATGGCGGAAAGGCTGCTCAAAGCCTGATCGTTGGTTGCTGGCCCGGACCACGCCCGGCATCGGCGCACAAAAAAGGCGGCCAACGGGCCGCCCTCTTCATCAAACAGGGGTGAGCCGATTATTCCGGCCCGCCCTTGCCGCCTTCGCCGCGCGCGAGGGCAAAAGCTTCCTGCGCGGTCGTTTCAACCATATAGGGCAGCGGATTGACCGCATCGCCCGCGATGCGCACTTCATAATGGAGATGCGGTCCGGTGGAGCGGCCGGTTGAGCCGACATAGCCGATCAGCTGACCCTTGGTCACCCGGTCGCCCGCCCGCACGGTGTAACCGGACAGATGACCGAACCGGGTTTCAAGGCCGGCACCATGTTCGATCTGGACATAATTGCCATAGCTGGAAAACCACTGCGCCATGCCGACAAGGCCGTCAGCCGTCGCATAGACCGGTGTGCCGCTGGGAGCGGCGAGGTCAATACCCTTGTGTGCCCGGCGACCGCCCAGCACGGGGTGAATGCGCATGCCGAAATCGCTGGTCAGCGTGGCCTTTTCCAGCGGCATCTGTGAGGGAATGGAAACCTTGGCGACCGGCGCGGTGTTGCCATCAAGCGACTTCCAGTCAGCGAAAAGGGCGCGAAACTGGCTATCCCCTTCACCCAGCGGCGAGGCGGACAGCGCGGCGTCATCAGTCCTAGCATAAACCGGAGACGCCGCCATCACCATGAACGCACCGCAGCAAGCGAGCAGCGCAGTGATGGGCTTTCTTGTGATCGCAGCAGCCATCGCTCCAGAACGTCCTTTTATATCAGCACCTTGGCGATGCCGCGCTAACCCGTTTCAGGTCTGCCGAAGCAGGCCCTGTCATGTTTTTGAGAACGTCCGGTACCCCCCGCCGTCTCGTGATCATGTTTATTCAGGACCAAATCCTAACAAGCAATGGCTGCATAGAAATCCCGCGATAAACCGGCTGCAAGGCGCGCCGAGTCGTTGAATGGAGGCTTCAGGACGCCTTTGAAGTGCGTGCAGACCAGCTCTTGCCAGCACAATTCAGGCGATTTTTGCTGTTCGCGACATATCGCCACGAAATGGCTTGTGCCGATGGCAACATGGCGAATCTCGTCGTCAAGGATTCGCTGAAGGATTCGCGCGCCTTTTTCATCCCCGCTTGCCCGGATGCGCGCCAGCGTGGCCGGGGTGACATCCAGCCCGCGCGCTTCCAGCACCATCGGCACCACCGCCAGCCGGGCAGCGACATCATGGCTGGTCGATTCGGCCGCTTCCCAAAGCCCCGCATGCGCGGGCAGCGCCCCATAGCAGCTGCCCAGCCCGCGCAGATGGCGCGCAAGCAGCGCAAAATGCATCGCCTCATCCGCCGCAACGGCAAGGAAATCGCTGACGAACTCCGGGCCGCGTTCCGCACCGAAGCGCCCGGCCATGTCCAGCGCCAGATCGATCGCCATGAATTCGATATGCGCCAGCGCGTGCCACAGGGCGATACGGGCGCGCTCAGACCCCGCCTTGCCGCGCTTAGGCATCCGGTTGGGCGCCAGCAGCAGCGGCTGTTCGGGGCGGGCGGGCACAGCGGGCATGGCGACATCGAAAGTGAACTTGAGCCGCCCGGCGCCCCAGTCCCGCGCGACGGCGCGCGAGGCCCTGACCTTGTCCATCGCCGGGCCGGTGAGCAGCGCGGCGCGGACCGCGGCGGCGACAGTCTGCTGGCTGGAGTCGGCGCTCATCCTCACTCAGAGCGCGCTTGCGGCCTCAAGCACTTCAGCCGCATGACCCTTCACCTTGACCTTGCGCCAGACCCGCGCAATCCGCCCTTCCGCATCGACCAGATAGGTGGTGCGCTCCATCCCCATATAATTGCGGCCATACATGCTTTTTTCGACCCAGATGCCCAGCGCATCAGCCAGACCATCGGTCGGCGCGTCGGACGCGAGCGGCGCGGCCAGCCCATGTTTCGCGATGAACTTGCAATGTCGGGCCGGCGGATCCTTGCTGATGCCGAGCAGGGCGGTGCCGCATTTTTCGAATTCGGGCGCGAGCGCGGAAAAATCGAGATTCTCAGTCGTGCAGCCGGGCGTATCGTCTTTGGGATAGAAGAACAGCACCAGCTTGCGCCCCCTGAAATCCGACGGGCGCAGCGCTGCCCTCTCAGGCGTTTCAAGGGCAATATCGGGAAGGGCATCGCCGCAATCGGGCCGCTCATGCATCGTCAGTCTCCAGTGGTTCGTCAAAACAGGCGTGCCAAACCGCCGCAACGGTCATGCGCGCTGTATCAAGCCGTTGCAACAGCTCCCCGCCGTTCGCGCAGCCACAGGCCCGGGCCAGCGCCGCCATGGCGGCAGGCGCGGGCAGCGCCATATCGGGGGCAAGCAGGCGGGAGGAGACCAGCAACCGGGTCAGGAAATCATGCTGCGCCCGCAGCGAACCCGGCAACAGGCCCGCCGCCGCCAGCTGATTCAGCGCCTCGCCCAGTCCGGGCGCGAATCCGCAGCGCTCCTTCAGCTGGAGGAAATGTATCAGGAATTCCAGATCGACCAGCCCGCCGCGCAGCAGCTTGGCGTCCAGCGGTCCCTTCGGCACCTTGTGCGCCGCCATTTCCGCGCGCATCGCCAATACATCGGCGCGCAGCTTCGCCGGATCGCGCGCCATGTCCAGAATCGCGGCAATTTCCCGCTGCAACGCGGCCTTCGCCTTGTCCGAGCCTGTCAGAACGCGCGCGCGGGTCAGCGCCATATGTTCCCAGGTCCAGGCATCCTCGCGCTGATAGCGCGCGAAGCTCTCCGCACTGACCGCCAGCGGGCCCTGCGCGCCCTGCGGACGCAGGCGGTTGTCCACCTCGTAAAGCGCGCCTTCCGCGGTCGGCACGCTCAATGCGGCATTCACCCGCTGGCCGAGCCGGTTGAAATATTGCGTCGATCCCAGCGGGCGCGGGCCATCGGATTCCACGCCGTAATCGCCGGTAAAGAGATAGACCAAATCAAGATCGGAGGCATGCGTAAGCGCGCCCCCGCCCAGCCGGCCCAGGCCGATGACCAGCAGCTCGCTGTCCGGCACATGGCCGTGGGACCGGGCGAATTCCTCACCCGCCGCGCGCGCGGCCACTGCCACCGCCGCTTCGGCAACGCGCGACAGCGCAGCGGCCACGTCCAGCGGGTCCTGAGCGGCTTCGATCAGCTGCACGCCAAGGGCGAAGCGTTGTTCGCTCACCACCCGGCGGATGTGATCGAGAATGCGCTGGTAATCGTCATCCGCCTCGCGCCGTTCCATGCGCGCCACAAGATCCGCGACATCGCCCGGCAGATCGAGCGCGCTGGCGTCAATCAGTGCATCAAGCAGATCGGCGCGGCGCGCCAGCTCGTCCGCCAGCGGCGGCGCGAGCGAGAGGATGGCGGCAAGCTGC
Source organism: Caenibius sp. (assembly GCA_030830695.1). Lineage (GTDB taxonomy): Bacteria > Pseudomonadota > Alphaproteobacteria > Sphingomonadales > Sphingomonadaceae > JACKKV01. The sequence continues at coordinate 6,808 of JAURML010000141.1, forward strand.
TGCAGCAGGCCCGGGCGGGCCTCCAGCAGGCGAAAAAGGTTAACTCCAGTCGGTATACTAACCAAAAAGGTTTCCCAACGGGTGAACGCCTGCTCCGGGTCCGGCGCCCTGGCGAGGGCCGCCAGCAACTCGTCTTCGATCGCTTCGAAGGCACTGCGCGCCGCATCGCTGCGCAAGGCGCGCACGCGCCCGTCCGACCAGCTTTCGATCCGCCGTGCCATGGCGTCGGCATCGGCAAACCCGAGATCGCGCAGCCGCACCACCAGCGCCCGTCCTTGCGGCGCATGCACGTCGCCGCGCAGTTCGGCAGTCTGTTCCAGCAGACTGTCGAAACGGCGACCGACATTATCCGCGATTTCCCGCATCTCGGCCAGCAGCGCCACGCCATCAGCCAGACCGTCGAGCCGCGCCACCCCGTCAAGCGCAGCGGGATCAGCGGGCAGCGTATGCGTCTGCTGGTCGCGCACCATCTGCAGACGGTGTTCGATCACTCGCAAGCGGTCATAGCTTTCGCCCAGCACGCTGGCATCCCCGGCGCTGATGATCTGCGCCGCCGCAAGCGCATCGAGCGCGGCACGCGTCCCGCGCACTCTGAGCGATGGCACCCGCCCGCCATGAATCAGCTGATGCGTCTGAGCGAAGAATTCCACCTCACGAATGCCGCCTCGCCCACGCTTCAGGTCATAGCCCGGTCCGGGCACGGTCGGCCCGCCATAATGGTCGCGGATGCGGCGAATGAGGTGCCCGATTTCCGCGATGGCCCCGAAATCCAGGCTCTTGCGCCAGACGAAGGGCCGGATCGCCTGAAGAAATTCCTCCCCCAGCGCGACATCGCCTGCGGCAGCGCGGCCGCGAATATAGGCGGCCCGTTCCCAGGCAAGGGCCGAGGATTCATAATGCGTCAGCGCCGCATCGAAGGAGATGGCGAGCGGCGAAACTTCCGAAGCCGGTCGCAGCCGCAAATCCACGCGAAACACGTAGCCTTCAGCGGTGGGGTGGGACATCAGCTCCATCAGGCGGCGAGCAACACGCTGCGCCGCCTCTCCCGGATCGTCGCGCTCGCGCCGGGCCAGTACGGCGGGATTGTAGATCAGGATGGGATCGATATCGGAACTGTAATTGAGTTCGCCCGCCCCATGCTTGCCCAAGGCAAGCGCGACAAAACCATCGCATCCGGCATCCGGCACGCGCTGGCGAATCGCAGCGTGAATGGCCGCGTCAAGCGAACGGTCAGCAAAATCTGAGAGTTCGCGCATGACCCTGGCAAGGGGGAAGGCCCCGGCCAGATCACCGATCGCGACGCTGAGTGCGATGGCCAGCCGCTCGCGCCGCAGCGCCGCACCGACATCGTTCGCCCCCTCACCTGCCGTGCGCGCCCAGTCCAGCGCGGCTTCGGCCTTGCCCGCCGCCAGCAGTTCAGCCAACGCGGGCTGCCGGTCCAGCGCATTGGCCAGAAACGGCGCATAAGCACGCGCCCGCGCAATCGCATTGTCCCAGTCACCACTCACACCTTCCGAGTGCCCCAGTGCGCGGGCAAGGGCAAGTACTTCGCCTTGCCCGCCGCACGGCGGGCTGCCATTGTCGGGCAATGCCCCGCCTGATCCTGCGCCTGATCCGGACCGCCATGGTCTTCTCCCTGCTGACCGCCTGCGCCGGCGCGCCCGACCGGGGCGGCACGCTGGCCCTGCCGGCCGTCGCGCCCGGCGTCCTTTCCGAACCGACCATGCGCGAGGTCACGCAGACCCTGTCGTCCGATGCGTTTGAAGGGCGCGCGCCGGGAACCGCAGGCGAGACGAAGACGCTTGCCTATCTGGCCAGGCGCTTCGCCGCCGCCGGGTTACAGCCGGGCAACAAGGGCACATGGTTTCAGGACGTGCCGCTGGTCGAGATTACCGCAGCCAATTTCGATCCGCTGGTGATCGGCGAAGGTGCAGAAGCGCTGCGCTTCGATTTCGGGACGGACTGGGTCGGCGTCAGCTATCGCCCGGACAAGCGGATCGACCTCAGGGCCAGCGCGCTGGTCTTCGTCGGCTATGGCATTGTCGCCCCGGAAAAGGGCTGGAACGATTATGCCGGGATCGACATGCGCAGCAAGACCGCGATCATCCTGGTCAATGATCCCGATTACGAATCGCGCAAGCTTGAGGGCCGCTTCAACGGGCGCGCCATGACCTATTACGGGCGCTGGACCTACAAGTTCGAGGAGGCGGCACGACAGGGCGCAGCGGCGGCACTGATCGTGCATGACACGGTGCCTGCCGCCTATGGCTGGAACGTGGTGGAAAGCGGATGGTCAGGGCCGCAGGCCTATGCGGCGGCGAACAGCGGGACGCCACGCACGCTGGTCAACGGGTGGCTGCAAAACGATACGGCGCGCCGGATTCTGGCCGCAGCGGGCCAGGATCTGGACCGTTTGACCGCCGCCGCCAAGCAACCCGGCTTCAAGCCTGTCCCGCTCGCCCTTGCGGCCAGCACCGGCTTTGACAACGCGGTGCGGCGCTTCACCTCAAAAAACGTGATCGGCATCCTGCCGGGCGCGTCGCGGCCGCAAGAAGTCGTGCTGCACACGGCGCATTGGGACCATCTGGGCCGCTGCCCGCCCGCCGAGGACGGGGACGACATCTGCAACGGCGCGATTGACAATGCCACCGGCACCGCCGCGCTGGTCGCGCTGGCAGAGGCGCACGTCAAGGCAGGCCCTGCCGCACGCAGCCTGGCGTTCATCGCGCTGACCGCGGAGGAATCGGGCCTGCTCGGTTCCGCTCACTACGCCGCCAACCCGGTATTCCCGCTTGCCCAGACAGTCGGCGGGGTGAATATCGATGCGCTGTCCATGGCCGGGCCCGCGCGCGATGTGACACTGGTGGGCGGAGGCAAATCCGATCTCGATCTCTATCTGGCGCGCGCACTGCAGGCGGAAGGGCGCCACGCAACCCCGGAAACGACGCCCGAAAAAGGCTATTACTATCGCTCCGATCATTTCAGTTTCGCCCGGCGCGGCCTGCCGATGCTCTATTTCGATGGCGGCGAAGATCTGCTTCACGGCGGGCGCAGCGCGGGTTCTGCCTGGGCGGAATCCTATACGGCGCACCGCTATCACAGCCGCAAGGACGAATATGATCCGGCCTGGGAGTGGAGCGGGGCCATGGCCGACCTGCAACTCTATTACCGCGTGGGGCGGATGCTGGCCGAATCCGAAAACTGGCCCAACTGGCGCAAGGGCGATGAATTCCGCCGCGCCCGTGATGCCACCTGCGCCCCTGCGGGCGGTTGCTGAATGAAAGTGTCTGCCTGATGACCTTCCCCATGCCTCCCGAATGGCATCCCCAGGACTGGCTGTGGATCGGCTTTCCGCATGATACGAACGAATGGCCCGGCGTGCTGGCGCGCGCGCAGGAACAGATCGCCGCCTTTGCCAGCGCAGTGGCGGACAGCGGGCAGGAGGTGCGCTTGCTGGTGCGCGATGCCGCGAACGAGGCCCGCGCGCGGGCGCTCTGCTCGCGACAGGTCAGCCTGGAGCAGCGCTGCTATGGCGACATCTGGCTGCGCGATACCGGCCCGCTGGTGGTGCTGGACGGGCGCGGCAGGCGGCTTGCCCGGCGGTTTGGCTTCAACGGCTGGGGCGGAAAATACATAATGGAAGGTGACCAGACGATTGGCGCCGAACTGGCCCATGACGCCGGGCTGACGGTGACCAATGCGGACTGGATTCTGGAAGGTGGCGCGCTGGACGGCGACGGGACGGGGCTGGCGGTCACCACTGAACAATGCCTGCTCAACCCCAATCGCAACCCCGAACTGAGCCAGGAAGCCATCGAGGAACGGCTGGCGCGCGACCTTGGCTATTCCCGCGTACTGTGGCTGGGCGACGGGCTGCTCAACGATCATACCGATGGCCATGTCGACAATCTGGCCCGCTTTGTCGCGCCGGGCGTGCTCGCCCTGCCGTGCGCGACCGGCGGGGATGACCCCAACGCCGCCACTTATGCCGACGCACGGGAACGCGCCCGTTCGTTTGGCGTTACCGTGCGCGATGTCCCCTCACCCGGACGAATGGCGAGCGGGGATTTCATCGAACCGGCCAGCTACATGAACTTCGCCGTGACCACTCATCTGGTGGTAGTGCCCACTTTTGACGTGGCGCACGATGCGGACGGCGTGGCCGCCATCGCCGCCCTGTTCCCTGACCGCGATGTCATCGGCCTGCCGGCGGATGCGGTGCTGGCCGGGGGAGGCGGATTTCACTGCGCCAGCCAGCAGATGCCCGCCGCGGGCCTTTAACCTTTCGTCAACCCGGCGGCGCGACAATGCCGCCATGGCCAAAGCGATTGCCCTTGCGCGACACGCGATTCCCGAAACGGCGCTGTTCGAAGCGGTGCGCTGCACGATCGTCTGCGGCTGCGCGCTGGCGCTGATCGCCGCCGGGCACAATTTTCCATTCTGAGCCTATTTCGCCTTTGGCGAAGCAAACCAGATCACGTGCTTGGGGCCCTTGCCGTTGCTGCGCGCGGGCACTTTCACCTCTTCCACCGCGAAGCCCGCCTTTTGCAACCGCCGGGTAAAGACCGGATCCGGCCCGGCAGACCAGATCGCCAGCACCCCGCCCGCGGCCAGCGCTGTCTTTGCCTCACGCAGGCCGGTCAGCGCATAAAGGCCGTTGTTTTCCTCGCGCACCAGACCATCGGGACCATTGTCCACATCCAGCAGGATCGCATCATATCCGCCCCGCGCACCCGCGATAAAGGTCGCAACATCAGCTTCGACCACCGTCACACGCGGATCATCGAGGCATCCTGCCGCCAGATCCGCCATGGGCCCGCGCGCCCATTCAAGGATCTGGGGCACCAGTTCCACCACTGTCACCTGCGCATCACCCGGTAACCGGGCCAGCGCAGCACGCAAGGTAAACCCCATGCCATAGCCCCCGATCAGCAGGCTGGGTCGTTTGCGCCCGGCGATGCGGCTGATCGCCATGGTCGCCAGCGCTTCCTCGCTGCCCCATTTGCGGCTGCTCATCAGCTCATTATGGCCCAGCACGATCATGAAATCGCGGTCGTGGCGATAGAGCTTTAGTTCCTCCCCGCCGGGAACCTGCGCCGTGCCCAGCAGTTCGCGCGCGATCACCGTGGCATCCTCAATGGAGGTCGGGCGGGGTCGCCTCGGCCTTCAGCAGGGCAATCGCCTCATCAAGCGTGACAAACTTCTGCCGCTCCTCGCCCAGGGTGCGAATGGCCACCGTGCCGTCCTCCGCCTCGCGCTTGCCGACCACCAGCAGATGCGGAACCTTGGCCACGGAATGTTCGCGCACCTTGTAATTGATCTTCTCGTTGCGCAGATCGCTCTCCACGCGAATTCCCTCAGCCCTGAGCCTTGCCGACACCGCCCGCGCATAATCGTCCGCATCGGAAACGATGGTAGCCACCACCGCCTGCACCGGGGCGAGCCAGATCGGCAGCTTGCCCGCATTATGTTCGATCAGGATGCCGATGAAGCGCTCATACGAACCGAAAATGGCGCGATGAAGCATGACCGGACGGTGCTTTTCACCATCCTCGCCAACATAGGACGCATCGAGCCGTTCAGGCAGCACCCGGTCAGACTGGATCGTGCCGACCTGCCAGGTGCGGCCAATCGCATCAGTCAGGTGCCATTCCAGCTTGGGCGCATAGAACGCGCCTTCGCCGGGCAGTTCTTCCCAGCCATATTCCTCGGTCGCCAGCCCCGCTTCGATCACGGCGTTGCGCAGTTCCTCTTCCGCCTTGTCCCAATCGGCGTCGGAGCCGTAGCGCTGGGCGGGACGCAGCGCGAGCTTGATCGCATAGGTAAAGCCGAAGTCGCGGTATATCCGGTCTGCCAGCTCGCAAAAGGCGCGCACTTCGGCCACGATCTGGTCTTCGCGGCAGAAGATATGCGCATCGTCCTGCGTGAACTGGCGCACGCGCATCAGTCCGTGCAGCGCGCCATGCGGTTCGTTGCGGTGGCAGCAGCCGTTCTCGTAAATGCGCAGCGGCAGGTCGCGATAGCTCTTGATCCCCTGGCGGAAGATCAGCACATGCGCCGGGCAGTTCATGGGCTTGAGCGCCATCCACTCCGCCTCGCCCGAAATGATCGGCCCTTCGTCTTCGGTATTGGGCACTTCGTCAGGGATGACGAACATGTTTTCGCGATATTTGCCCCAGTGGCCCGATTGTTCCCACTGTCGGGAATCCATTACCTGCGGGGTCTTGACCTCGCGATAGCCCGCCCCGTCAATGGCGCGGCGCATATAGGCTTCCAGCTCGCGCCAGATGACATAACCCCGGGGATGCCAGAAAACGCTGCCATGCGCCTCTTCCTGCAGGTGGAACAGGTCCATCTCGCGCCCCAGCTTGCGGTGATCGCGCTTGGCCGCTTCCTCCAGCCGCACGAGATGGTCCGCCAGCTGCTTCTTGTTGAGCCAGCCGGTGCCGTAAATGCGGGTCAGCTGCGCGTTCTTCTGGTCGCCGCGCCAATAGGCACCCGCCACCCGCATCAGTTTGAACGCCTGCGCGTCGAGCTTGCCAGTGGAAGGCAGATGCGGCCCCCGGCACATGTCCAGCCAGTCATCGCCTGACCAGTACACCGTCAGCTCTTCCCCTTCGGGCAGTTCGCGGGCCCATTCGGCCTTGAAATGTTCGCCTTCGGCTTCCCACTTGCCGATCAGCTGCTGGCGGGTCCAGGCTTCGCGCCGCAGCGGCTTGTCCGCCCGGATGATCTCGCGCATCTTTTCCTCGATCGCGGGCAGATCGTCCATCGAGAACGGCTCGCGGCTGGCCGGGGCCATCACATCATAATAAAATCCGTCATCCGTCGCCGGGCCAAAAGTGATCTGCGTGCCGGGCCACAGCGCCTGCACCGCTTCGGCCAGCACATGAGCGAAATCGTGGCGCGCCAGTTCCAGCGCATCCGCCTCGTCCCGCGCGGTGACCAGCGCCAGCTGCGCATCGCCATCGAAGGGGCGGGTCAGGTCACGCAATTCGCCATTGACGCGCGCGGCCAGCGCGGCCTTGGCAAGGCCAGGACCGATCGCGGCGGCGACATCGGCAGGCGTTGAACCCCTGGGCATTTCCCGCACCGAACCATCGGGCAGAGCGATCTTGAACATTTCGGACATGATGCGCCCTTAGCGGCGGAGCGCGCCCGCCTCAATCTCCTTGTCAGCACGGCTTGTCAGCACGGGTGCGCGCAAGGCATGACGCAGCAGATGAACCACCTCCGATTTCACGAGATGCGCGACAGGCGCCGGATCGCCTTCCGCCTAGCCAGGGGCGCCGGCCCCGCGCTGGTGTTTCTGCCCGGCTACATGTCCGACATGGCCGGCGGCAAGGCGACGGCGGTGTTCGAGATGGCGCAGGCCACGGGCGTCGCCTGCCTGCTGCTCGACTATTCCGGATGCGGCCAAAGCGGCGGCGACTTCGCAGACGGCAGCCTGACGCGCTGGAAGGAAGAAATCCTCGCGCTGATCGA
>JAURML010000142.1 GCA_030830695.1 Caenibius sp.
ATCGTCACCACGCTTTCCACCCGCAACCCGTCCAGCAGCGCCAGCGCCGGGCTGTCTTCATCAGCGACCACCTGCGTTATGCCGTAATGATCGCGCAGGTCGACGAACAGCACGCCGCCGTGGTCCCGCTTGCGATGGACCCAGCCCGAAAGGCGTACGGTTTCACCGACATTGGCCTGGCGCAGGGCGCCACAATCATGACTGCGGAAGGGATGCATCGAAACTCTTTCCATTCGTCCGGCAATAAGGCAGGGGGGAAGGCGGCGCTAACAGGGTAACGACGCGCATTTGTCAACCCGCCGCCGGGTGGTCAGGCCATCCTTTGCCATAACAGAAACGATCCAGATGAAGATACACAAACTCATTACGACGACTGATGCCCTTGCCGATTTGTGCGAACGACTGGCCCGGTCAGACTTTGTCACCGTCGACACCGAATTCATGCGCGAGAACATATATTGGCCGGAATTGTGCCTGGTCCAGATCGCCAATGACCGCGAAGCCGCGGCGATTGACCCCAAGGCCGATGGACTTGACCTGACCCCGCTGCTCGATCTTCTGACTGCAAATGAAGATGTACTTAAAGTGTTTCACGCAGGGGGACAGGACGTTGAAATCATCTTCAACCTGACCGGGCGCACCCCGCATCCCATCTTCGACACGCAAATCGCAATGATGGCGATCAGCCAGTCCGAACAGATCGGTTATGCCAATCTGGTGGAAAGCTGGCTGGGCCTGACCATCGACAAGGGCGCCCGCTTTACTGACTGGTCGCGCCGCCCGCTGACCGACCGGCAGATCGAATATGCGATCGGCGATGTGACGCATCTCTCGGGCATCTTTCCGAGGATCCTGGAGCGGCTGCGCAAGACGGGGCGCGGGGCCTGGCTGGATATCGAGATGGAACGGCTGGCCGATCCCGAAAACTATCGCAACGACCCGGGCACGGTCTGGCAGAAGATCCGCGCACCATCGCGCAATGCCCAGGTGCTGGGGCGGCTGAAGGCGCTGGCCGCCTGGCGCGAGGAAGAGGCGCAGAACAAGAATATCCCGCGCGGTCGCATCGTGCGCGATGAAACGCTGGCCGACCTCGCCAGCCATCCGCCGAAGAAGCAGGAAGACCTGGCCAAGGTACGCGGCCTGTCAGGCGCGTGGAAGGACAATGACATCGGCAAACGGCTGATGCGCACGCTGCGTGACGCCGAACCGCTGCCGCATGACGAACTGCCGCCCAAGAACGGGCGCGGTGCCCCGCTGGGCAAGGAAGGCGCGCTGGTGGCCGACCTGTTGAAGCTGCTGCTCAAGATCCGTTCGCGCGAGATTGACGTCGCCGCCCGCCTGCTCACCCGCAGTGACGAGCTGGAGGCGCTGGCCGCCGGGCTGCGCGACCTGCCGGTGCTGCAGGGCTGGCGCTATGAAACTTTCGGGCGCGACGCGCTGGATCTGGTGGAAGGCAAGCTCGCCTTCGCGGTCCATCGCGGGCGGTTGAAGATGACTCATGTCGATGAGCGGACCGAGCCTGCGGCGGAGCGCGAATGAGCACCTACCTGCCCACGCTCAAGCAGCTGCAATATCTGATCGCACTGCATGAACATGGCCATTTCGGCCGGGCAGCGGAAAGTTGCTTCGTTTCGCAATCGACGCTGTCAGCAGGCCTGCGCGAGCTGGAATCGCTGCTGGGCGTGACGCTGGTGGAACGCAGCCGCCGGGTGGTACGCTTCACCCCGCTGGGCAATGCGGTGGTGCAAAAGGCCCATCGCCTGCTGCGCGAGGCGGAAGAACTGGCCGAACTGGTCCGTTCGGTGGGCCAGCCGCTGGCCGGTGAACTGCGGATGAGCGTGATCCCCACCATCGCCCCGTTCCTGCTGCCGCGCATCCTGCCGCGCCTGCGCCGCGAACGACCGCAGTTGAAACTGTTCCTGCGCGAGGAGACCAGCGACCACGCGATCGAATCGCTCCACCACGGGCGCGCGGATTGCGTGTTGCTGGCCCTGCCTTTCCCCACCGGCGAGGTGGAGAAGGAAACGATCGGGATGGATCCGCTCTATGTCGCCTTCCCCAAGGACGATCCGCGCGATCCCCCCGCCGAAGTCCTTCCGGCGATGATCGATGAGGGGCGGCTGCTGCTGCTGGAAGACGGACATTGCCTGAAGGAACACGCGCTCGCCGCCTGCAACCGGCCCGAACTGCGCGCCAGCGCCACAATGATCGGCACCAGCCTGCACACGCTGGTGCAGATGGTAGACAACGGGCTGGGGCTGACCATGCTGCCGGAAATGGCGCTGGAAGCCGGCATACTCAATGGAACCGAAGTGATCGCCCGTCCGTTGAAAGCGGCCAATGCCCGCCGTGAAATCGCGCTGGTCTGGCGCAAGAACTCGCCCCGTTCGGACGAATTTCGCCTGCTGGCAGAGGAACTGCGCGCGGGCTAAGCCGCGCTGCACCTTTTGTTCGCGCGATCAGTGATTCTCGACCGAGGCGAGCGCCCTGCCTCAATCCATGTGCTTCAGCCCGACCCGCAGGTAATCCCAGCCGGTCACCACGGTCAGGATCGCAGCCGCCCACAGCGTGGTCAGCCCCACCGTATGCGGCAGGTTCATCTCGAATCCCGAAACGGTAATGTTCCACCCTGGCAACGCCTTGCCCAGGATCAGCGCGCCGAGGCAGATCAGCTGAAAGGTCGTTTTCCATTTGGCGAGCTTCGACACCGGGACTGAGACCTGCAGCCCGCCGAGGAATTCCCTGAGTCCGGAAACCGCGATCTCGCGGATCAGGATGATCAGCCCGGCGATCACATGCATGTCCCCCACGAAGGGGCCGCGCAGCACGCCCTGCGCGGTGAGAATCAGGATCACTGCGGCCACCATGATCTTGTCAGCGATGGGATCGAGGAAGATACCGAGTTTGGAAACCGCCCCGCTCGACCGTGCAAGGTAACCGTCGAAATAATCGGTGACGCCCATCAGGCAGTAAATGCCAAAAGCCACCAGATATCCGAATTCCCAATCCGGCCACCACAGGAAATAACCCAGCAGCGGCACGGTGAAGATGCGCGACAGGGTCAGGAGGTTGGGCAAGGTAAGCATCGCGCCCACCCCTTAGCGCGCGATGGTTGCGTGCAAAAGCACTCTCTGCCACTTGCCCCGCCGCGCCACCGCGCTAGGGTCGGGCGCAAACGAGGCCGCGCCTAAAAGGATTCCATGACAGTTTCGACGCATATCCTGCGCCGCCGACGCTTTCTGCCGCTGTTTCTCACGCAGTTGCTGAATGCGTTCAACGACAATCTCTACAAGAACGCGATGGTCCTGTTCGTAGTCTACAGCGTCTATAATTCGGCGCGGGAAGAGGCGAAGTTCAGCGCCATCGCATCGGGCGTGTTCATCCTGCCGTTCTTCGTCCTGTCAGCGCTGGCAGGCCAGCTGGCCGACATGCGGGACAAGGCGGCAATCATCCGCATCGTCAAGGCCTGCGAAGTCGCCATCATGGCCTGCGGCGCAGTGGGGCTGGTGATGGCCTGGCAGGGCATGATGACGCAATCCGTCGCCATCCCGCTGATGCTGCTGGCGCTGTTCGCCATGGGCGTTCATTCGACCTTCTTCGGACCGATCAAATACGCCATCCTGCCGCAGCATCTGCACAAGGACGAAGTGCTGGCGGGCACCGGTCTGGTCGAGGCAGGCACTTATGTCGCCGTGCTGGCGGGCACGATCCTGGCGGGGTGGATCCCGGTGGAATGGGCCGCGCTGGCGATCATCGTGACGGCCGTGATCGGCTATGCCACCAGCCGCGCCGTGCCCCCTGCCCCGGCCATGACGGACAACCAGCCGCTGGACTGGCACCTTCTGCGTGCGTCCTTCACGCTGGTGCGCAACACGATGCACAATCGCTGCGTGTTCTATGCGATCATGGCGATCAGCTTCTTCTGGACCATCGGCGCGGTGCTGTTCATCCAGTTCCCGCCACTGGCCAAGAATGTGCTGATGGCCAGCAAGGAAGTGGCGAGCCTGTTCCTGGTGGTCTTTTCCGTGGGCGTTGCCATCGGTTCCATGTCCATCAATGCCTTGCTGAAAGGCAGCGTATCCGCCCGCAATTCGCCCCTTTCGGTCATCATCATGGCGCTGTTCGTGGTGGCCTTCTACATCGTTTGCCGCATGTGGGGTGTGAGCGAAACCGGGCAATTGCTGGGCGTGTGGGATTTCATCGCGCATCCGCTGGCCATCGCCCTGCTGCTGTCGCTGCTGGGCATCGCCATTGCCGGGGGCATGTTCGTGGTCCCGCTCTACGCTTTCCTGACCACGCGGGTGGACCCCTCGCAGGCGGCACGGACCATTGCGGCCAACAATATCGTCAATTCAGGAGCGATGGTGGGCGGTGCGCTCATCGCCGTGGGGCTGAGCGCGGCAGGCGTGGCCATCGTCGATCAATTGCTGCTCAGCGCGGCGATGTGCCTGATCTCCGCCTGGCTCGCGCGCAAGCTCTGCTGCGCGGAATGCGACGAAGCTGGCTGAAGCGCCGGCGCGATCAGAACAGGAAGACGCTCGCCGCCAGGAAACTGGCGCAATAGGTCATCAGGAAATCGCGCCCGTCCTGCGCAGTCAGCATCCAGCGTTTGCGCGGCACCGGCTCACAGCCTCGGCGCACGTGAGGCGGAAGCGACGCCAGAAAGGGGTGGCGTGCAGATTCGTCAGTTAGGACAAGTGAACGGCGCATGCGCATTCATTAACGCCATACTTACCATTGGGAACCCCATGAAACCGCCTTTTACAAGGGGCGTCACAGGGTGGGGCATTAACCCTCAAACTTCACCATGGGCGCTCATTCCCCCGCCATGCGCAACACTTCCTTCCATTCGCTTTGCGTCAGTTCGGCAACGGACAGGCGCGACAGGCGGACCAGTTCCATCTCCGCCAGCGCCGGGTTGGCCTTGATCTCGCTCAACGTGACCGGGCGGGCCAGCTTGCGCACCGGCCTGACTTTCACCGCCGCCCATTTGCCTTCAGGATCACTGGGGTCAGCGATGCCTGACAGGCTGATCTCGGCAATGCCGACGATCTCGCGCCCGATGTTGGAATGATAGAAGAACGCCTGTTCGCCCACCTGCATGGCCCGCAGATTGTTCGCCGCACGGTGATTGCGCACCCCGTCCCAGGTGCCTTCCCCCTCCGCCACCAGATCGTCCCAGCTATAAGCGTCCGGTTCGGATTTCATCAGCCAGAAACGTCGTGCCATGGTCGCGGTTCTCCCTTTCATTCGCCCCGGCGCTTAACTGCAAACGCAGCCCGGCGCCACCTTGCGAGGCAGCGCGCAGGAATGGTGCGCGCCGCCTTAACCAAAATTTCAGGGCTGTACCGCCATAAAGCAACCCCGGGCGCGAAGGGGGCCATGATTTCGTGCATGATGAAACGCCAGTAACCGAGGCCAGAGGCCATCTGAGAAGTGCGGAGAGGGATCTCGTCGCACTGGGCATCGCGACAGCGGCCATGCTGCTGTTCGTGGGCACTGGCGGTTCGGTCCTGCCGCAGGTACTCAACGCCTGGTCTGGCAAGGGCAACGGCCCTGACGGCCTTCTCGTCAATGCGCTTCTCCTCAACATCGCGCTCATCATCTTCGGCTGGCGCCGCTATAGCGAGCTGCAACGCGAGGTGAACGAACGCCGCCGTGCCGAAGCTCAGGCCTTGCAACTCGCCCAGACAGACGCGCTGACCGGGTGCCTGAACCGGCGCCGCATCGGCAGCGCCACCGCCGCGCTTGTCGCCAGCGCGCGGACTCAGGGGCGGGCCGTGGCCACGCTGATGCTGGATCTCGACAAGTTCAAGCAGGTCAACGATCTCAGCGGCCACATGGCGGGCGACAGCGTTCTGGTCGAAGTGGCCGGGCGCTTGCGCGAAATCCTGCCCGAAGGGGCGCTGCTGGCGCGGCTGGGCGGCGATGAATTCGCCTGCACGATCGAATATGATCCGCGACACCCCAATCAGGTCGACCGGCTGGCAGCGCGGATCATCGAACAGGTCGCCCGCCCCATCAGGATCGATGGAAACGACGCCTATATCACCGCATCGGTCGGCATAGCATCTACCGAACATGCGCCGGAAGCTGATGACCAGCTGCTGCTGCATCACGCCGATATCGCGATGTATCATTCCAAACAGCGCGGGCGGAATCGCTATTTCTGGTTCGAAGGATCGATGGAGAGCGAACTGCGCTTCCGCAACGAGTTGGAAACCGGCATCCGCCGGGGCATCGCTGCGGGCGAATTCTCGCCCTATTACCAGCAACAGATCGACCTGGAGACGGGCGAGCTGGTCGGCTTCGAAATGCTGGCTCGCTGGCATTCGCCGCAACTGGGCAGCGTCTCTCCCGAAATCTTTATCCCCATTGCCGAGGAAATCGGCGTTATCGCTGAACTTTCCGAACTTTTGATCCGGCGCGCGCTGGAAGACGCCAAGGAATGGGACGAAAGCCTCTCGCTGGCAGTTAATATCTCGCCGATCCAGCTTCGCGATCCCTGGTTTGCCCAGAAACTGCTGCGGATGCTGGTGGAATCCGGATTCCCGCCGCACCGGCTGGACATCGAGATCACTGAAAGCTGCCTGCACGAAAATATCGTGCATTGTCCGCTCGGTCATCACCAGCCTCAAAAACCAGGGCGTCCACATCAGCCTGGACGACTTCGGCACCGGCTATTCCAGCCTGGCCCAGCTGCGTTCCCTGCCCTTCGACCAGCTCAAGATCGACCGCAGCTTCGTGCGCGAACTGGCCGAGGAAGGTTGTGATCCCAAGCTGATTCAGCCGATTGTCTCGCTTGGCAAAGGGCTGGACCTGCCAATCACCGCCGAAGGCATCGAAAGCAGCAATGTCCTGCAATCGCTGCAATCGATGGGCAAGGTGAAGGGCCAGGGCTTTCTTTATCGCCGGCCCGAAGATGCCCGTGCCACGCGCGCCCGGCTGGCCGAGCGCAATATGCTGGCCAATCGTGCGCAGGCTGCGTCCGCTGCGGATACGCCCGCAGACACCGGCGGCGCCCAGGGGCGAAAGGCCGCCCGCTAGGCGCGCAGGGCGCCTTCCCGCACTGGACGACGCGCCGCGCAACGCATAGAGCGCAGCCCATGCGCGTTTCCTTCATCAAGATGCATGGGCTGGGCAATGATTTCGTCGTGCTGGACGGGCGCGAAGCCTCGCTGCCCGCGATTGACGCCGCGCTGGCGCGCGCCATCGCCGATCGCCACACGGGCATCGGCTGCGATCAGCTGGTGCTGATCGAACAGAGCGAACGCGCCGATCTGCGGATGCGCATTTTCAACGCGGACGGGAGCGAGGTAGAAGCCTGCGGCAACGCCAGCCGGGCGGTTGCGCGCCTGCACGGCCGCGATGCGACGATCGAAACCACCGGCGGCCTGATCCGGGCGCAACTGGCCGGTGACGATATCTCGGTCGACATGGGCGTCCCCCGCTTCGAATGGCAGGATATCCCGCTCGCCTATGCGATGGATACGCTTTCCATGCCGGTTGGCTGGGAGATGCTGGAAAATCCGGTGGCGGTAAATGTCGGCAACCCGCATGTCATCTTCTTCGTGGCCGATTGCGACGCGGTTGACTTGGCGCGGCTGGGCCCGCTAATCGAAAATGATCCGCTGTTTCCCCAGCGCGTCAACGTAAATGTGGCGACCATCACCGCACCGGACGCGATCCGGCTGCATGTGTGGGAACGCGGTGCCGGGCTGACGCGCGCCTGCGGCACCGGCGCCTGTGCAACCGCAGTTGCGGCGATGCGGCGCGGGCTGGTGGGCCGCAGGGCGCGTGTGACCCTGCCGGGCGGCGACCTGACCATCGACTGGGGCGAGGACGACCATATTCTGATGACCGGTCCTGCGAGCGAGAGCTTTCGCGGCAGTTTCCTGCTTGAGAACATGGCATGAGCGGCCACGGCAAGGCCGAAGTCATCTCGCTGGGCTGTCGTCTCAACATCGCCGAGAGCGAGACGATCCGTTCCTTGCTGGCTGGCGAGGACGCAGACGGAATTGTCGTGGTCAACAGCTGTGCCGTCACCGCCGAAGCAGTCCGCCAGACCCGTCAGGCCATTCGCCGCGCACGCCGCCAGCGGCCTGACGCCCGCCTGCTGGTGACCGGATGCGCCGCAGACATTGAGCGTGACCAGATCGCCGCCATGCCCGAGGTGGATGGGCTGGTCGCCAATGCAGCCAAGCTGGATGCGCGGGCATGGAACGTCCCCGCGCGGGCCCGGCCCGCACCGCCACAGCGGACCCGGGCCTTCATCGCGGTCCAGAACGGCTGCGATCATGCCTGCACCTTTTGCGTGATCCCGCAGGGCCGCGGCCCCAGCCGCTCGCTAAGCATGGCTAAGGTGCTCGGCGAAGTCGAACTCCATCTGGCGCAGGGCGCGCCCGAAGTGGTGCTGACCGGGGTCGATGTCACCAGCTGGGGGCAGGATCTGCCGGGATCGCCCACACTCGGCACGCTGGTGCAGGCGGTACTGGACGCATTTCCGCAGCTTGCGCGGCTGCGCATGTCCTCGCTCGACGGGGTCGAGATCGATCCGCAGATGTTCGAGCTGTTTGCCAGCGAAGCGCGGCTGATGCCGCATCTGCACCTTTCGCTGCAATCGGGGGACGATCTGGTGCTCAAGCGCATGAAGCGCCGCCATTCCCGCGCCGATGCGGTGCGGCTGGTCCAGGCGTTGCGCGCGCGGCGGCCCGGTCTGGCCGTGGGCGCAGACCTGATTGCCGGTTTCCCCACCGAAGACGCCGCGATGCATGCCCGCAATCTCTCGGCGATAGCGGAGCTGGGCATCGTTCACGGGCATATCTTCCCCTATTCCGCCCGCCCCGGAACGCCCGCAGCACGCATGCCGCAGCTTGACCGCACGGTGATCCGCGCACGCGCCGGCGAATTGCGCGAGGAAGCCGCGCGTGTGCGCGAAAGCTGGCTGCGCGCGCAGATCGGCCGCCCGCTTTCAGTCCTTGCCGAACGCGACGGGACGGGCCATGCGGAAAACTTCGCACGGGTGGCCGTTCCGGCAGGGACGCCGCCGGGCACCATCGTCAAAATCACGCCCAGGCAAGTACAGGCCGGTATCCTGATATGAGTTCGACAAGCTGGAAGGACCGCCTGCTCGGCGGATTTCGCAAGACATCCGATCGGCTGACGGAAAATCTCGCCACCATTGGTGGCGGGACAGCAAGGCTTGACGATGCGACGCTGGACGAGGTCGAGGATGCGCTGATCCTTTCCGATCTGGGGCCAAGCGCGGCGGCGCGCATCCGCGATCGACTGGCCGAACAGCGGTTCGGCCGTGACATTGACGAACGGACGCTGCGCGAAGCGGTGGCGGAAGAAATCGCTGCCATCCTGCGCCCGGTCGCCAAACCGCTCGAAGTCACCGCATTCCCCCGCCCCCAGGTGATCCTGGTGATCGGGGTCAACGGCAGCGGCAAGACCACCACCATCGCCAAGCTCGCGCATCTCTTCCAGGAAGATGACTACGGGGTGATGCTGGCCGCGGGCGATACCTTCCGCGCCGCCGCCATCGGCCAGCTTGCGGTCTGGGCGGAACGGCTGGGTGTGCCGATCGTGCGCGGGGCGGAAGGCGGCGATCCGGCGAGCGTGGTGTTCGATGCGGTGAAGCAGGCGACTGACACGGGGATTGATGCGCTGATCGTCGATACGGCGGGCCGTTTGCAGAACAAGCGCGAATTGATGGACGAACTGGCCAAGATCCGCCGCGTGCTGGGCCGGATCAATCTGGAAGCCCCGCATGATGTGGTACTGGTGCTGGACGCCACAAACGGGCAGAATGCATTATCGCAGATCGAGATATTCAAGGAAGTTGCGGGGGTGACGGGCCTGATCATGACCAAGCTGGACGGAACCGCGCGCGGCGGGGTGCTAGTGGCGGCGGCGGAAAAATTCGGCCTGCCGATCCATGCCATCGGCGTAGGCGAAAAGATTGACGATCTGCGCCCCTTCGACCCCGATCTGCTGGCGCGGGTCATCGCGGGGATTGCGTGATGAGCGGCACCAAGAAGCAGGGCACCGGCTGGTTGAATGTCGCGGTGGACTATGGGCCACTGCTGGTCTTTTTCCTGGTCTATCGACACTTCTCGCCCGAAAGCCGTGAGGATGCGGTCGGCGAAGTCTTTGCCATCATGCGCGGCACCGCTGCCTTTATGGCCGCCGCGCTGCTGGCGCTGGGCGTTTCCAAATGGCGCCTTGGCAAGGTATCGCCGATGCTGTGGCTTTCCACCCTGCTGATCGTCGGCTTTGGCGGGCTGACGATCCTGCTGCACGATCCCTTCTATGTGCAGATCAAGCCGACGGTCATTTACCTGCTGTTCGCCGTGGCGTTGCTGATCGGTGTGGCGCGCGGCAAGGCCCTGCTCAAGGTGCTGCTCGAAACTGCGTTTGAAGGTCTGAATGATACAGGCTGGATGAAACTGTCGCGCAACTGGGGCCTGTTCTTCCTTGTGCTCGCCGCGCTGAATGAAGGATTGCGCCATTATCTCAGCTTCGGAGACTGGCTGGCCGCCAAGCTGTGGGTGTTCATGCCGCTGTCATTCCTCTTCACCTTCACCCAGATCCCCATGCTGCTGCGACACGGCCTGGCGGAAAGCGCGGAAGAATCGGTGGAATCGGAAGGAAAACCACCCACAGCCTGATTGCGGTAAGTGAGTGACATTTGCCACGAGATTTCTATGATGCGACCCGTTCGCGGCTGGATAATGCTGCCGCTTGGAACAACAGAAAGATAGGGGAACTCCATGGCTAAGTTTTTTGGAAATCTGCACCTCGTGCTGGTCGTGGGCCTTGCCGCCGCGATTGCACTGATGATGGCTTTCGCGCCAAGCGCACCGGTCGATCCCAATTCGATCATGCGCTGGGCTCACCTGTTCTTCGGCGTGCTGTGGATCGGGCTGCTGTATTATCTCAACTTCGTCCAGGTGCCGACGATGCCGACCATCCCGGACGAACTCAAGCCGGCAGTTTCCAAGCATATCGCACCCAAGGTGCTGTTCTTCTTCCGCTGGGCCGCCGCGCTGACCGTGGTGACCGGCCTCGGCATCGCTTTCCACGCCGGCTATGGCGCACAGGCGCTGACGCTGTCAGGTGAAGGCAATGTCAACCTGATCGGCATCGGCATGTGGCTCGCGCTCATCATGGCTTTCAACGTCTGGTTCATCATCTGGCCCGCCCAGAAGAAGATCCTGGGCATCGTCGAAGCCACGGCAGAAGAAAAAGCCGCCGCTGCCCCGCGTGCGCTGATCGCCAGCCGCACCAACACGCTGCTGTCGCTGCCGATGATGTATGCGATGGTCAGCGCCAATCTGGGCTGATTGGTCGCACGAATAAGGGGGCACGCTGCCCCCGAATGGATGGGCGCCCCGCAGCAATGCGGCGGCGCCCTTTCCATGTCAGCAATCAGATTTCCAGCTGGCTGCCCAGTTCCACCACCCGGTTGGTGGGCAGCCGGAAGAATTCCATCGGGCTTGCCGCGTTGCGCAGCATCCAGGCAAACAGCTTTTCACGCCAGATCGCCATGCCCGGCTTGTCCGCGCTCAAGAGCGTCTGGCGCGACAGGAAGAAGCTGGTTTTCATGATTTCGAACGGGCCGCCGCAATCGCGCACCTTGTCCAGCGCGGTGGGAATATCAGTCTCTTCCAGAAAGCCAAAGCGCAGGGCGAGGCGATAGAACCCCTGGCCCAGATCTTCCACGGCGAAGCGATCGCCGTCATCCATATAGGGCACGTCCTCGATCACCACCGTCAGGATCACCACCCGCTCGTGCAGCACCTTGTTGTGCTTGATATTGTGCAGCAAGGCCGAAGGGACACCATGGCCCGACGCGGACATGAACACTGCGGTGCCCGCGACCCGAGCTGCACTGTTATGTGCGGATTTGGTGAACACTTCGAGCGGGATCGTGCTTTCGGCCATGTTCTGGCGCATCAGCTTGCGCCCGCGCGACCAGGTGGTGAGCATGGTGAAGATCGTCAGGCCGATCAGCAGCGGCACCCACCCGCCTTGCGGGATCTTGGTGAGATTGGCGGCCAGATAGGCAAAATCGAGAATGAAGAAGATCACCAGCAGCGGCACCGAAAGCCACCATTTCCACTTCCACATGGCGAAAAGAACAACCGCCAGCAGGAAATTGTCGATCAGCATCGCGCCCGTCACCGCGATGCCATAGGCCGCGGTCAGGTTGGAAGAATGCTGGAACACCACCACCAGCAGCAGCACCGCTGTCATCAGCGCCCAGTTGATGACCGGGATGTAGATCTGGCCCGCCGCCATGCTGGTATGCTTGATCGTCATGCGCGGAATGAAACCCAGCTGGATCGCCTGCTGCGTGACGGAAAACGCCCCGGTAATGACGGCCTGCGCGGCGATGATCGCGGCCATGCTGGCAATGATCAGCAGCGGCCACTGGAACCATTCGGGGGCGAGGAAATAGAACGGGCTTTCCAGCGCTTCCGGCTGGCGCAGCAGCAGGGCGGCCTGCCCGAGGTAGTTCATCACCAGCGCGGGCAGGACGAAGGCCAGCCAGGACACGCGGATCGGCGGCCGCCCGAAATGCCCCATATCCGCGTACAGCGCCTCGGCCCCCGTCACCGCCAGAACCGCCGCGCCCATCGCCAGAAAGCCGCGCATCGGATCGGCGATGAACATGGCCGCCGCATAATGCGGGCTGAGCGCAAGTATCACGCCGGGGCTGGCGGCGATGCTGACGATGCCCAGGACCGAAATCGTGCCGAAATAGATCGTCATCATCGGGCCGAAGAAGGTGGCGACGCGCGCGGTCCCGCGGCTCTGGATGAAGAACAGGAAAACCAGGATCACCAGCACCAGCGGCACCACCAGCCCGCCCAGGGTCGGCGCATAGACCGCAAGCCCTTCCATCGCGCCCATTACCGAGATCGCCGGCGTAATCATGCTGTCGCCATAGAACAGCGCGGTGGCGAACACGGCGAGCAGGACGATGCCCGTGCTCCAGCTGCGTTCGCCCACATTCTTGTTGATCAGCGCGATCAGCGCGAGGCTGCCGCCTTCGCCCTTGTTGTCCGCCCGCATGATGATGGTGACATATTTCAGCGTCACGATGATCATCATTGACCAGAACATCAGGCTGATGATCCCGAAGACATGCAGCTGGTCGAGCGGGAGCGGATGATGGCCAGCAAATGTATCGCGCAACGCATAAAGCGGGCTGGTGCCGATATCGCCGAACACGACGCCCATGGCACCGACCGCCATCTTGACGATATTCCCGCCCGGATGATGGCCGTGCCCGCTGGCCTGCGCAGGCGGCGGCGCTTGCTCTTCCGGGTTGACGGCTTCGCTCATCGGGAAATTGCGCCCCTGCGGTCATTATCATTGTCGCCGGA
>JAURML010000143.1 GCA_030830695.1 Caenibius sp.
ATCGCCCGGCGCTCCTGCAGACGCTGTAGAGCAGGACAGCCTCAGCGTCTACAACGTCGGGCTCAATGCAAACTGGGAGATCGATTTCGCTGGGGGGCAGGCACGGCGTGTCGAGGCCATTAACGCTCAGGCTGCGGCCTCGGTGGCGAACGCCGAGGATGCGAAAGTCCAGCTCGCCGCCGAAATCGCGCGGGCGTATGTGAGCCTGCGAGAAGCGCAAGGGCGGCTCGAGCTTGTCCAGCGAGAGCGCGACTTGCAGCAGCAAATTCTCGAACTGACCTATCAGCGCTATACACAGGGCGCTCTCGCGCTGTTCCCGGTCGGTAACGCGAACGCCGAGCTCGAACTGCTCAAGTCGCAGATCGCGGAAGCTCAAGCGGACATCGATGTATTCAAAGACACGCTCGCGGTGCTGACGGGCGAAGCGCCCGGCGCACTCGACGGGCTCCTGGCGGCTCAGGCCGAAATTCCGCTTCCCCCCGAACGGGTCGCGGTGGGCGATCCCGCAGCGCTAATAGCGCGGCGGCCGGATGTTCGAGCCGCCGAACGCATGCTGGCCGCGGCGAATGCGCGCATTGGCGTGGCAGAGGCTGCTCGCTTCCCCAAGATTTCCTTCATGGGGATTCTCGGTTTGGGCGGATCGGAGCCCGACGACATCCTGGACCCGGGCAACTTATCGGCAATCGCTTTGCCGCGGCTGCAGTGGAACCTGCTTGATTTCGGCCGCACGGCAGCATCGATCGATCAGGCCGAGAGTGCGCGCGACGAGGCCGAAGCGCGCTATCTTGAAGTGGTCCTGGGCGCACTACGCGACGCCGAACAATCGCTTGCTCGGTTCGGGCAACAAAGAGCCAACGTAGCCGCGCTGGCGCAGATCAGTCGGCAGGCCGACACGGCTGCGGAGCTTAACGAGCAACGCCGCGCCGCGGGGGTAATCTCGCAAGGCGAACTCAACACTTCGATCCGCAAGCGCGAACAGGCCAGAGCAAATCTCGATCGGGCGATCGCCGCCATGACAAATGGCTGGATCGCGATCCAGAAGTCGCTTGGGTTGGGATGGGTCGAATTGTCTCGCGACAATCGCACGTCGGTTGAGCCAGCTCCGGTCGATCGAAAATCAGTTATGAAACCTGAACAGAGTTAGGATAAGTTTTCTCAGAAGTCTGCCCCGCAGCCCCTTCCAACTTTTCCTAACGCGTCAGCACCTCGTGCACTACGACCCAATCTTGGATCATAGGGGTCAGCATGTTTCCGCCTTTCGCAGAGTGCGTTTGCCAGTATCACCATCGGATATCCCGATTGCACTATTCGGTGACTCTTCATTGTCGTTTCTATGTAAGGCCTTAAGCTTTCCGCGAGCATCTCGTAGCGACATCAACGAGCGATCGTACAGGCATTTCGAGTGCAGCTCGCATTTGGCCGGTTCGATGACCGCCTCGTCGGTAGGCTTACGAGGCGGTCATCGAGCATTACGCCGCTCTGGAAAAGCTATAAAGTCATGGGTCGAAATACGAACTAGCTGGCACTGTCCGTTCGGGTCGTTGGGAGGACCACCGATCTCCCCGCCAACACGATCTGGACCTGTTAGAAACTGAACCCCAAAGCAACACCATATCTACGAGGATCCAAAGTGTAGATATTGGTAAAATTCCCCGAGGATGCGTCGGTCAAGTACAATCCTGTCACCGAGCTGCTGTCGAAAATGTTCTGAACAAATCCGCGCACGAACCAACGCTCATCCGCACTGTTCAACTGCACGATCGCGTTGGCTTGCACGAATGGCTCGATCCGGTTGACCCTGCCGTTAAAGATATTGCCGTATTGCTCACCAGTCAGCGCTACGTCCACGCGAGGAACCAGAGTCATGCCATTGTCGAAAGTGGCGGTGTACTGCACACCCATCGAAACCTTCATTTCGGGGGCCTGCGGCAACTTGTTCCCTTTTATGTTGACCTCTACGCCAGGGCTTAATACCGCAAGGCCGCTGCCCGCCGGAACGGCTCCGGCCAAGACATCGCAAATGCTGAATGCGCCGCTTGACGCAAGATTGCCGTCATTAGGAAATTCTTCGGGACCACGAAGACCCAGAGCTGCGTTCACTCCGGCCACGAATGCGTCGGCCGCGCCGGGGGCTGGCCCGGTTACGGCACAATTAGCACCGTTGCTAATATCCTTGATGATGACGGCATCAGGATCGCCGCCACCCGGGTCGCGCGGATTGGAGAAGAACTGGTCGCCGGCAACTTCCGCGTTGAGATAACTGAACGTCAAGTTGACAAGCCAATCGGGATCGGGCCGGATAACGGACTCTAGTTCCACACCCCAGATATCGGCATCGATAGTATCATTAACTGAGGTACGGGCGACGATGCGGCTAAGCTGCAACCCGCTATACTTATAGTAGAATGCAGTAGCGTTTAATTGCAGTGCGCCATTCGCAAAGGTATTTTTCGATCCGATTTCAAATGCGTCGATGGTTTCTGATCCGAAGCTTTCAGCCACATCGAAAACGGGCGAAAGGGGCGGGTTGATACCCCCGGATTTATAGCCCCTGGCATAAGATGCGTAAATCGAATTGTCAGGCGTAACTTCGTAGTCGAGCACCGCACGCCCGGTTATTTCATCGAAACCTACTTCTCTAAATTGCGTTAGCTGCTCACCTGGCGTACCAGGATCGGCATCAAAAAGACCAGAGGGACCGGTTAAGGGAGTGATCGGGCTGTCGAACGGCTCCCCGTCATTCGCGTAAGGATTGAGGAAGCTAATCAAGGTCGTGCGCGCAGTCACGTCTTTCTTGTCGTCGTTATACCGCAAACCTCCGGTGAAGGTCAGACGCTCGGTCAGGTCGACGTAGATCTCCCCGAACACACCGAAGCTCTCAAGATTAGCCTCGAGAGAATTGTTGCGGTACATGGATGTTGCGAAGTAGGATGGCGGTGCACCGCCTGCCAAAGTACCAAACGATCCCAGAATGGCACTGGCGTAGTCAAGCGCGAATGAGTTTACATAGTAACTGTTGTCGGTAGTCTTGGACTTTGCATAGATCCCTCCGAGCAGGAAATTGAATGCTCCGTCGAAATCACTGGAAAGGAGGATTTCGCCGCTCCAGGATTCGCGTTGCTCTGAAGACCTGTCGAAGGATAGCGGCGTTTCGCCGCACAATACATTACCTTCGAACGCGCCCCTGTTCCCATCATCGTTATCGGAGGTGCACAATACGCCCCCTGGGCCATTGGGGATGAGAGCCTCCACAATCGGGGTAAAATACGCCGACGAACCTGGCACGAACGCCGGTGCAGGTGCGGGGAGGCCGGTAGGCAAACCGTTGGCCGCGAAGCCGGACAACACGTTCAAGGCCGTAGCAAAGCCGGTACGATCCTGAATGCCCAGAAAGTAGTCCTGCCGGGAATCGACTTCGGTGTCCTGATAAAGACCGGTTGCAGTCAGTGTCATAGCTCCGATGCGCTGCTCGAGACGGGCCTGTAGCTGCACTTCATCGGCAAAATAGAATGGAGTATACGCCGTGTTTACCGTGCGCACATCGTCGGGCTTATCGAATCCTGCAAATGCATCGGGGCCGTACAGGCTTCCCAATCCCAGTGCTGAGGGAATTCCCTGAATAGCGAAGAACTCTTGCGAACTGAGCGTTGCGCCGACTGTGGAATTGGCATTGGTGATGTCAAAGTCGCGGCGATTGTTCAGACAACCCAGCACGCCGAGCGGGTCACGCTGGCAGGCCTGCTTTTGATTACGTAAACGGGTGTCATCTTCCCTGAAATAATATGCCATGAAGTCGAGAGTGGTATCGGCACCGGGTTCAAAACGAAGAGAACCACGAACAGCGTACATGTCTCGGTCGTCGACATCCGAATTGTCGAAAAGGTTTGTGGTGTAACCGTCGCGATTCAGAAAGAATCCGGCTACCCGAACGCCGATAGAATCGCCGATCGGGACATTGACCATCCCTTCGGCCTTGATGCTGTTGTAATTCCCATATTCGAACTCTCCGGCCGCGCCGAAAGAACCGAGGTCAGGCTTGGCTGTCACAAGGTTGACAACACCCGAGGTAGCGTTGCGGCCGAAGAGGGTGCCCTGCGGCCCCCGTAGGACCTCAATTCGCTCAAGGTCAAAATATTCTGTTTCGAACAGCCGGGTACCAAAAAGAGGGGAACCATTGATATGGATAGCCGTCGCTGCGTCACACGTCACACCAACACAA
>JAURML010000144.1 GCA_030830695.1 Caenibius sp.
AAGCCCAGAACCGGAAATTTCATGCGGCAGCGGCGGACGCGGCGAGCTTGCAGCGTTGCAAACGCCGATGTTCGACCGGCTCCCAACCCTCATCACGAACGACTTAAGGCTGCCCTCTAGGTAACACATTGGTCCACGTTTGACCGCTAGCTTGCGAATGCACCCTACCTGAAATGTGCACACCAATCTGGTGCACAAGCATTTGTACGAACTGCCCCGCCGTTAACCCGCCCCCCCGGGGGGGGTAAAAGGAGATAGAGTGGTGGGATAGATGGTGGGACAAATGATTTTGGATAATATAAACCGCATTTAAACGTCGTTTTTGGCGGACTCCGTCTCCGCCATCGCCTGCTGATTCCCGTCAGCGCAGGCAGATGATAATCAGCGCCGTGCAGGCGATCACTACCCAGGCGTCGAATGCATGGCGCAGCAGGCGCGGTGCGCCGCGCAGTTCCATGAACTGGAATCCGACTAGCCAGACCTTGGCAAAGGCAGTGATGAGCACGCCCGCGATCGTGAGCCTGACGTCGCCCGATCCGCCTTGCGCGGTTTTGCCGAACCACCAGCCGATGGCCGTGGCGATCATCAGCAGCGTCCATGCGATGGTGGCGGGACGGACTGCCAGGCGGGAGGAGGAGGTCTCGTTCATGGCCGGTCAGATCAGATAGAACAGGGCGAACAGCACGATCCACAGCAGATCGACCAGATGCCAGAAGGTCGCGCCGCTTTCGATCGTGCGCAGCGCCTTGCTGTCCAGCCGCTCACGCCTGCTCACCCGGCGCAGCGCGATCAGCACGCCCAGCCCGATCAGCACGTGGAACAGGTGAATTCCGGTGAAGACGAAGAAATACATGAAGAAGTCGTTCGTGGCCGGGGTGATGCCATGGGCGATCTTGATGCCCCATTCGAGGCTCTTGTTCGCGACGAACAGCACGCCGGTGAGGATAGCCAGCGCGAATTGGAGCGCTGCCCTCCGGGCGTCCGGGCCGCTGCCCGATTGCACGCTTTCCCGGCAGCGTTCCTCCGCCGTTGCCACCAGCCATGATCCGGAGAGCAGGAGCAGCGTGTTAAGTACCCCGATCCACAGTTCCAGCGATGCTCTCGATTGCGCGAAGACCTGCGCCTGATCGCCATTGCCCAGCGCGATCAGCACGAAGAATACAGTGAAGACCGCAAGATCGCCCGCCACGAAACACCAGATGCCCAGTTCGCCAGGCACATGGGGTTTCGTGCGCTCGCTCGCAGCGCTGGAAACTGCAGTATCGGGGCTGGTCATGTCATCCACGGGTCGCGCGTTGATGCGTCCGCCGCTCAGCCACGAGCACTTTCGGCGCCCTTCAGAATGCCCCAGCTCATCACCAGGATCCACAGGAAGAAGGCCGTGAACGGAATCCAGAGGGCGACAATCCCGCTCCATGAAAAAATCCCGCTCTTGAAGAAAAGAATCATCAGGCCCGGTGCATAAAGCACGGCCGCCCACAGGTTGAAGAACGCGACCCAGCGCGGGAAGGGTTCTTCCCCCTCATTTGCAAACAGGATGGGGAGCGCGATCACCAGGCACCAGCCACTAAAGACCGGCACTGAAAACAGCGCCAGGAAATAGGCAAAATCGATGAGCACCTGGACGACCGTGGG
Organism: Caenibius sp.; assembly: GCA_030830695.1. GTDB lineage: Bacteria > Pseudomonadota > Alphaproteobacteria > Sphingomonadales > Sphingomonadaceae > JACKKV01. Next base: position 1,636 of record JAURML010000144.1, read on the forward strand.
GTCATATTCGTCAGGCCGGAATGACATCAGCGCCCAGCTGAACGCCACCAGCACGGCCACCGCCGTGCCGCAGGCTCCGAACATCAGCTGCAGGTAAGAGAAGGCAGGCGCTTTTTCGAACCGGCGCGTCTGTGCCGCAATCCCCGCCGCGAGCGCGCCGAACAGCGCGAAGGATAAGATCAGAAAGACTGATCCGATGCGGATCGCAACGACGTGTTCCGAAACCCGACGGGCAAATTCCGCGGCCGTGTCGTCAGGCGACAGCAGCGGCGGCAACATGCCACCCAGGATCATGCCGCCGATGATGAAGAAGGTGACGGCCGCCACGCCTGACCATCCGCAAAAACGCATCGACCTGTAGAACAGGTGATCCTTGCCACTGTGCGTGTCGCTGCCGTTCATCCCCGTTTTCTCCCGAAATACCCGTCAACGCCGGACCGTTGCACAGGATTCAACATTATGTTCAAATGCGGGTCTATCTTCCGCATTTTACCTGCGCAAGGCCATTGCGGATGAAGGCTGGCCACCGGTCACGACCCGAAACCGTAAATTGCATGGACCGCGGTGGTTCGAGCCGCGACGGTGCATGTCTGATTCTGTTGACGCAGCACCGTTTGCACGGAAGATATGCGGCATGATCGCCCAGACCATCCAGCTTGCCCTTGCCCCCGTGTTCCTGCTGGTGGCGATCGGCAACATCATGAACATCCTGTCGACCCGGCTTGGCCGGATCGTCGATCGTTCGCGCCTGCTGCTGGACCGCCATGCCGAAACGCAGGGCAGTGATCATGACGCGGTGGTGCTCGAAATCCGCTTGCTGGACCGCAGGATCGAGCTGGTGGGGCGCGCAATATTGCTGCTGGTCGTGAGTGGCCTGATCGTTGGGCTCGTGGTGGCGCTGCTGTTCGTCGAGGAATTTCTGGGCGTCGATCTCCAGCGGCTGGCGGGTGCGGCATTCATCCTCGCCATTTCCCTGCTGATGTGGGCGTTGCTGCTGTTTCTGCAGGAAACCCGCAAGGCGGCGGCGACCCTGCGTATTCCCGGCCAGTTTCTGGAATTGCACCGGGACATCTGACCGGTCCGGGGCAATGCGCGTTCAGGCGAGCAGCTTGGGTCCGTGTTCGCGGATCGAACTGGCGATCATCGGTTCCATCATCGTCAGCATGAACGGGAGTTCGACGGTAATCGTCACATGATCGTCAGCAATGTCGATACCGCCCGACACCGTCTGCCCCATCGCGGTGATGACCATGTCCATCCGGTCCTCACCTGACCAGCTGGTATCGACATTCGCCATGCCGCCGGGCACGAAGCTGGCGATGTCGGCGGTGCTGTCGCGCAGCCGGGCGCGGACGCCTGCGCGCGAATGCGCATGAGGCAGGGTGATTTCCATCTGCGGGCTTGTGGCAGGCAAATGCCCGGCGGAAAAGGGGAATTGGTTGCTGCCATCCCCCGACGCGCAAATTTTTCTCGCTTCCCGGAGGGGGGCGCTCTATTCCCGCCGCGAACGCAGGAGCGGACAGCATGGCATTTCAGCCGCACTTCAAACCGGTTCCCGGCTTTGGTCACGTTATCGAAAGCTGGCAGGAATGGTGGCGTGCCGCGGTCAAGGGCACGGTCGATCAGGCGGCGGTGATCGCGTCGCGGCGCGAGGAGTGCCAGCTTTCGTCGCGCTATCTCTTCATGCTGGCCATGTCGGCGGGCATTGCGGTGCTGGGCCTGTTGCTGTCATCGCCCGCAGTGGTGATCGGCGCCATGCTGCTGTCGCCGCTGATGGGGCCGATTATCGGGCTGGGCTTCGCGCTTGCCATCGGCGATGTCCCCTGGCTCAAGGAAGCGGCGCGCTCGCTCGCCGTCGGCACGGTGCTGGCCGTCTTGCTGTGCGCGCTGGTGGTGTTTGCCTCACCCTTGCAGACGGTGACCCCGGAAATTGCCGCGCGTACCCGGCCCAATCTGTTTGACCTGCTGGTGGCGCTGTTTTCCGCGCTCGCCGGTGGCTATGCCATGATCCGGGGGGGCGCGGGCACGGTGGTGGGCGTCGCCATCGCCACCGCCCTGATGCCGCCGCTGGCGGTGGTCGGCTTCGGCCTTGCGACGCTCAACTGGACGGTTTTTTCCGGGGCGCTGCTGCTGTTTGTGACTAATCTGATGACTATCGCACTGACGGCGGCGGTGATGGCGCGGGCTTACGGGTTCAGCAGCCGCCTGTCGGAACGCAACACCTTGCTGCAGATGATCGCGATCGTGCTGAGCTTCGTGGCGCTGGCCGTTCCGCTGGGTATTTCCTTGCGCCAGATCGCTTGGGAAGCGCAGGCTTCGCGCGACATCCGCGCGGCGGTAGAGGACGTGTTCGACGGAAAGTCGCGCCTGTCGCAGATCGACATCAATTTCGATGCTGAACCGTTGGCGGTCAGCGCCACCGTGCTGACCCCCGAATTGCGGCCCGATGCAGAGCAGTTGAGCGCGCATGCCATCGCGCGTCGCCTGGGCGAAACAGCCGAGGTCGCCATCACTCAATATCAGGTCGGTACCGGATCGAAAGCCGCCGAAGAGGCAGAGCTCGCCAAGGCGCGTGCGCGCGCGGAAGCCGACCGGGAGCGGGTCGAACAGCTTGCCACGCGCCTTGCGCTGGTCGCCGGGGTGGATGAATGGGAACTGGTGATTGACCGGGAACGGCGCCACGCCATTGTCGAGGCCAGGCCGATGGCGGGCGCTGGCTTGCAGGTCTATCGCGAACTGGAACGGCGGATTTCCGCAACCGAGCCGGAGTGGCGGATCGAATTGCGCCCGCCCGCCCGCCCGCTGCCGGCGGTGAGTTTCGCAGACGGCAAGCCGACCGAGGCTGGCCTGCAGGCGTTTGACCTGATCGTCTGGGCCGCGCAGCGAATCGATGCCCCGGTCGTGCTGTCCGGGCCTAAAGCGGAACGGTCAGCGCTGGCCACCAGCCTTGAGAAGCGGGGGGTGCGGGTCAGGCAGGTTAATGGAAACGGACAGTCAGGCATGGTCAGTGCGGCCTGGGGAATGCCGGACGGCTGACGGCAAAGTAGAGGAGAGAGACGATGGCTGTTGAACTGAGAGTGCTCGCCTACGGGGCGATCCTGCTGCTCGTGCATATCCTGCTGGCGGGTCATTTCAAGACGAAGCAATATGGCATTGGCTGGAACATGGGCGCGCGTGACGAGGAACTGCCGCCGATGAATACGGTCGCCGGGCGGCTGGCCAGGGCGCAGGCCAATTTCATGGAGACCTTCCCCATCGCCATCGTCGCACTCGGTGGCGTGGTGCTTGCCGGCAAGACCAGCCAGGAGACTGCGATGGCCGCCTGGGTCTGGCTTGGCGCGCGGGTGCTTTATCTGCCGCTTTACTGGGCGGGCGTCCCCCGGATCCGCACGCTGGTGTGGATGGCGGGCACGATCAGCCTGCTGGTGGTGCTGTGGGCGTTGGTTTCAGTCTGACGTTTCAGGCGGCGGCCAGCAGCTGATAGGGTTCGATTTCCCCGGCAAGGTAGAGCTTCTTGGCCTTCGCCCGGCTGAGCTTGCCCGAACTGGTGCGCGGCAAGGTGCGCGGGGGCACCAGTTCGACCACGCAGTTCATGCCGGTGATCGCGCGCACCTTGTCGCGGATTTCCTCGCGCAGGGCGATCCGCTTGTCCGGGTCGGAGACGCGGCAGTGGACCAAGACCGCAGCGGTTTCTTCGCCATTTTCGGTTTCCATGGCAAAGGCGGCGATGTCGCCATGATTGAAGCCGGGCAGCTGTTCCACTGCCCATTCGATATCCTGCGGCCAGTGATTCTTGCCGTTGATGATGATCATGTCCTTGGCGCGGCCGACGATGAACAGATAGCCATCGGCCATGTAGCCCATGTCGCCCGTGTCCAGCCAGCCATCCACCAGGCATTCGTCAGTGGCTTCGGGATCGCGGAAGTAGGAATGCATGACGCTGATGCCCCTGCACCAGACCTTGCCGATCTGCCGGTCTTCGCGGGGCAGCCCGCCTTCCCCCCGGATTTCGACGTCCATGTCACGCACCGGCTTGCCGCAGTTGACGATGGCGCGATAGCGCGCCGGGCGCGACAGATCGCGCGGGGTGCCGGACAATCGTTCCTCTTCCACCAGCTCCACCCGGATGCCTTCGCCTGGTGGCATGATGGTGACGGCCAGCGTCGCTTCGGCAAGGCCGTAGCTCGGCAGGAAGGCGCTGGCCCGGAAACCTGCATCGGCAAAGGCGTTGACGAAGCCCTGCATCACATCGGGGCGGATCATGTCCGCGCCATTACCCGCGATTCGCCAGCGCGACAGGTCGAAGCGTTCCGCCACATGGCTCTGGCTCGAAATGCGGCGCGCGCAGATGTCATAGCCGAAGGTGGGCGAATAGGAGAGCGTGGTGCCCTTGTTGCGGCTGATGAGGTCCAGCCAGGCCAGCGGGCGGCGCGCGAAATCCTCGGTCTTGAGGTAATCGGTCGAAACCTGATTGGCGATAGGCGACAGCAGGCAACCGACCAGCCCCATGTCGTGATACCAGGGCAGCCAGGAAACGCAGCGGTCATCGGCTTCCAGCTTCATGCCATGGCCGTGCCCTGCCAGATTGTTCAGCAAGGCTTCGTGCGTCACCGCCACTCCGTGGGGGAACCGTGTAGAGCCGCTGGAATACTGCAGATAGCAGATGTCGCCGGGGCGTGCTTCGGGCAACGCGAAATCGGGGGCGAACTCATCCGCCAGCTCTTCCCAGGCGATCCCGGCGCAGCCCTGGCGGGCTGCAGCTTCACCGGTCATTTCGGCGATTTCGGCGGGATAGAATAGCATCGCCGGATCGGAACTGGCCAGCTGCACCGCCAGTTGTTCGATATAATTGGCCTTGCCGCCAAAGCTGGTCGGCAGCGGCAGCGGCACCGGCCAGGCCCCGGCGTAGATAGTGCCACAAAACAGCGCGGCGAATTCTGGGCCGGTTTCGGCGATCAGCGCGATCCGGTCCCCCGGCTTGATCCCGCGCGCGATCAGGCGGCGGGCCATCGCCAGCGCATCCTCGCGCAATTGCGCATAGGGATAGGCGCGCTGCAAATTCCCTCTCGGATCGTGGAAATTGAGGCCGCGATTGCCCTTCGCCGCATAGTCGAGCGCCTCGCCAAATGTGGCGAAGTCGGAAAAACGGCGGGGCAAGGCGCATTGATTGGGTGTCGGTTCAAGCGCGGAGTCAGTCATGTCTCTGTTTGCAACCTATTGTTTTAATATGTTTCCAGCTCGCATTCAGCCGATGCAAACATGCACGGGGCAGGCGCCGGGCGAACCGGCCTCTACCGCGAAAGGCTCCCCATTCCTATGCGAGTGTGGCACGAATATGGCCATGAATGCGATGCCGAAGGCCCGAAGCGGGCGCAAGCCCCGCCCCAAACCCCCGCTTGACGAGGCACGCCTGCAGGAAATGGCGCTTGCCTACGTCGCGCGTTTCGCCACTAGCGCGGCGCGTCTGGAGGCCTATCTGGCGCGCAAGCTGCGTGAGCGCGGCTGGGAAGGGAAGGGCGCGCCCGATCTCGTCGCGTTGAGCGCGCGTTTCGCCGAACTGGGCTATATTGACGATGAAAGCTTTGCCCGCGCGAAAGCGGGCGGGCTGCTGCGGCGCGGCTATGGTTCGCGCCGGATCGCACAGGCGCTCAGCGCTGCGGGGATTGCAGAGGATCTGCGCGATGCGGCGCGGCCCGATGCACGCGCGGCGCGGCTGGCGGCGCTGGCCTTGGCGCGGCGGCGCAGGCTGGGTCCGTTCGCGGCGGCGGACGAAGCGGTTGCTGATCCGGACGAACGCCGCAAACGGCGCGAAAAACAGATTGCTGCGCTGATCCGTGCGGGCCATGAGTTCGCGCTCGCCCGGGCCGTAATTGACGCGGACAGCGTCGCGTCGGCTGAAGCCTGGGCGGAAAGGGAAGAGGATTGAAGATGGAACGGAGCAAGTCAATGCGCGCATGGCCGATCCTGGCCTTGCTGCTGTGCGCCTGCTCGCCATCGACGGGAGACAGCGCGGCATCGGCACAGACCGTGGCGGCACCGCAAGCGGGCGCGCGCCATCCCGAATCCGGCCTGCGCGTCATTCCGCTGAGCGTCACCTTTGCGGGCAAGCGCCATCATTTCACGGTCGAAGTGGCGGGCAGCAGCGCCGAACAGGCGAAGGGGCTGATGTTCCGCACCCGGATGGGCGCGGACGAAGGCATGCTGTTTCCCTTCGATCCCCCTCGCCAGGCCAGTTTCTGGATGAAAAACACTGTGACCCCGCTGGATATCATCTTCATCGGGCCGGACCGGCTGGTCAGCAACATTGCCGCCAATGCCACGCCCTATTCGCTCGATCCGCTGCCATCGGCCGGAACGGCTGCGGCAGTGCTGGAAATCAACGGCGGGCGCGCGGCCGAGCTGGGCATCGTGCCGGGCGCGAAAGTGGCATGGTGACACTGCGCCGGTGCGAGTTGCACTTGCGCAGGCGGGGCGCTTGCGGCTAACGCGCGCTGCATGGGAATCCTCTCGAAAATCTTCACATGGTGGGATGGCGCGACCATCGGCACGATGCTGAACAGCGCGCTGACGGGCGAACAGGTCGGCACGGATGCGCAGGGCAATCGTTATTTCCGCGCGAAGAAGCGCCTGCCAGACGGGCGGGAACGGCGCTGGGTGATATACGAAGGCGCCAATGACGCCAGCCGGGTTCCCGCCGAATGGCATGGCTGGCTGCACGGTTCGTTCGATGGCGTGCCTGAAAGCCACTTGCCGCCGCCCCGCATCTGGGAAGCGGATTACAGCCCCAATGCCACCGGCACACCTGCTGCCTATCGCCCGCAAGGCGCACTGGAACGTGGCGGCCACCGCGCGGCGGCCACCGGCGATTATGAAGCATGGACGCCGGATAGCTGACGATGGCCCGCGCCATCGCCCTGATCCTGGCGGGCGCGCTCGCAACACTTTCGGCCTGTTCAAAGGACGGACCGGAAGGTGACGCGCCCGGCACGGACATTCCCGAAGATGCGGCCCGCCAGCTGGACAAGCCCGCGCCGCCGCGCGCCGCCGCCTCGGCGGTGGCCGGCACGCCGATGGCAGAACGCGTCGCCACGCTCGGCCTGCTGAACAAGCGCAACAATCTGAGCGAGGATATCACGCTCAAGCCCGGCGAATCGAAGCGGATCGGCAATGTGGTGGTCAAGCTGTCGGCGTGTGAACGCACCCCGGCCTGGGAACGCCCGCGCGAAACAGGCGCTTTTGTTCAGGTGCTGGTGGAAGAGCGCAAGGATGTTGATTCGCCGCTGCGCTGGAGCAAGGTGTTCTCCGGCTGGCTGTTCAAGCACTCGCCATCGCTCAATGTCGTGGAACACCCGGTCTACGACGTCTGGGTCAAGGACTGCGCGATGAAATATCCGGGCGAAGAAGCGCCCGCCTCATCCACACCGGCTTCATCCGTGCCCGCCCGCCCGGCTGCTGCTGCGGCGCCAGCGCCCGCCGCTGCTTCGCCCAGCGCGGCGAATGCCTCGGGCAATGGCGGCGCGTCCGCGCCTGACTGAGCCGCTTCGAGCAATTCTACGTAACGCTGCTGGCTGATTTCGATCGCGCCCAGCGAGGCGAGATGGCCGGTCATGAACTGGCAGTCGAGCAATTGCACACCCGCGCGGCGCAGTGCTGCCACCAGCCAGGCCAGCGCCACTTTCGACGCATCGCGGGTGCGGCTGAACATGCTTTCGCCGCAAAAGGCCCGGCCAAAACCCACGCCATAAAGCCCCCCGACCAGCCGGTCATCCAGCCAGCATTCGATCGAATGGGCATGGCCTGCGTGATGCAGCGCGCGATAGCTGGCCATGATCCGTTCGCTGATCCAGCTCTCAGGATGTTCGGGCCGGGGTGCGGCGCAGGCGGCGATCACATCAGCGAAGGCGCGATTGCAGGTCACCGCGAATCGGTCGCGGCGCAACGTGCGGGCGAGCGAGCGCGAACAGCGGAATCCCTCCAGCGGCAGGATCGCCCGCTCGCGCGGCTCGATCCAGTAGACGTCGGGATCCTCGCGGCTGTCAGCCATGGGGAAGATGCCGCT
>JAURML010000145.1 GCA_030830695.1 Caenibius sp.
CCGCATCGTGCTCGATGGCCTGCGCGGTGACGACAGCATTGCCGAGCTGTGCCGCAAGGAAGGCATCGCGCAGAGCTTGTATTACGTGTGGTCGAAAGAGTTCATGGAAGCTGGCAAACGCCGTTTGGCCGGTGACACTGCAATAATTTTAACAAACAGGTTTCCGGAGACCGCCACCGCAATGATGGCGGGCTCCGGAAAATCCGAGAAAGACCTGCTATCTGTCCATACGCGCCAGTGCAGTGATGTCGGATGCTTCCTTGGGAAACGGAATAATGTTGTCCCACAGCTTGTTTGAAGAAAGCGGGCTCTTGGGCTCTATCGCCAGACCTAGCACCTCATAACAGCCTTCAATATCCGCGCTTGGCTTGCACGAGAGGGATTTAACGAAGCGGATCGGCATAGACCTCAGCGATGAGCCGATGAGACCTTCTGCAAGCTTTGCTCCGCTGATATTGAGTTCGAGCGGGCCAAACGGGCCAGGAACGCTTGCAATCTCGGGGAATTCAATAGCTCTGACATACTGTTCGAGATTGATGCACGTCCAATATCGAGCGCCAGCACATTCCTGAAGAAAGCCGTTTTCGGACCGGATATTATCCAGCAAGTCGTAATACTGGCCACTGCCCTCAGCTTCAGGATCATCATCCCACGCGTCGCTAATGAATTCAGTCAAAGCCTTCCCGGCTTCTTCGCGGAACAGGTATCTAATATCGTAGCCGTGCTTATCCCGCCACTTACTTGCCATCTTGCCATAGATCAATTCGTCGAACCATCCTTCATCGGCAAGAAATTCGATGCCCTCAGCATCCAGAAGACTGCTCTGATCGGGAGACCTCACAGGTGAGGCAGCTAAATAAAGTGACTGGGCGTAAGCTCCATTAGATTGCTGAACATTTCCCCAGCCTGCCTTGAGCTTGAAGGCAACGGCAAAACTGCCGCCCGTCACGCGAAAATCTGGATCGGGCGCCAGGTCTGCCGCCCAGCTATCAACATTGACCTCTAGATCCGTGCGACCATCCTTGCGTGCCTTTAGATAGAGTATGAACTCATCATCGCCCAGACCCCTCACCGCACTTGAGATGTCATGCCCAAAGCTTGTCGACTGATTATAGTCATCTTTTGCGAAAATCTTTGATTCAAATGTAAAATTAATATTGCTCATTTCGTCGAGTCTGGTCCCCACAGACCCCTGCCCATCATAGGGAACGTCAACATCAGGACAGTCCAGATCTATGGAGTTCGATTGCAATACCTCCCCATTAAGCATTCCGGATACCTCGACCCCGCAGTTTCCTTGACGTTTTATCTTGAGGCTCAAACGCGCTACTGCCTCCTCGACCAGCGTCGTGGAAAGAAGCGGAATACGCTTGAACTTTCTGGCGGTTGGCTGCGCATACCACTCTATCGTCACGCCATTATTGCGCACACGATCATCATTCGTAAACAAGCTCAGCAGATCATTGCTGACGCCATTACTGTGAAAGCCTCTTTCGAAAAGGCCAGAGCGGTCACGGATGCCTGCGGCAGGATATTGAGGCAATGACCAGTAGCCATCTTCATCGCTGCGATCCTCGGCTGCAAAATAGGATGCCCCCTCAGCACCACGCGTGCGGGCGAGGCTCAGCAAATCCTCATACGTCAGCATTGCATTGCGGTTGGCTCTCGCCTGACTTCCCGTGCAGAAATTGCGCAGAGGCAAGATAATATTCGAGGCAATCTGGCCACTTTGGACTGGCGTCGGGCGCGGGCCGGTCAGCAGATCGAGATTGTTCTTTATGGCATTGTACTGCGTCAGAACATCCGAAGTGTAGTTTGGGTTCGTGGAAAAGGGTCCCTTGCCTGAAACGGGAACCGGCTCACACAGAGTGCCTAGCACATCGAAATTGGAAGTCAGGATTTCAGAGCTGACTGGAAGACGAAGTTGATCCTCCACATTATGTCCGATTTCCAGCGTCTGCGTGGCGTCCCGGTCAGACCTGCGCACCGTGTCGTAGCCTACGACCCTTCGGCGTCCCTCTCTGTCAACGCCGTAGCGAGGCGTCTGGGTTTCAAAGGGCGTCAGGGCATTGGCGACATTTAGTGTCCAGACCTTAGGCGCTACAACTATATCCGTCCCCTCAACGGTGACGCGCCGGTTGCGAGAATGCGGCTCCTTCACCTCCAGAACTCCAGGCTGCAGTTCCAGCCTGATCAGCGGCTCGGATGTCCGCGTCCATCCACGGTCACCATTGGCCTTGTAATCCACTGAAAGCCGCTGAGGGTTGCGGATTTCGACTTGTCGGCGGTAATTCGCAAAGTCTTTTTGCAGATCCGAAGTAAGCGCGCCTTCGCCACTGATTTCGGGGCGCGAGCGCTCATAGGCATCCCGCAGCTTTGGATTGACCATCGTTTTTGGGGAAACGGGCTTTTTTGACGGTTCCATCTGGTCGGTCGGTTTTTTGACACTCTTGCCTGGGTCAGCGGAGGAAGAGGGACTCCACACTTGCTTCCCCGTTTTGGGGTCAAGCGCGCGCTTGACAGTCGAAGAACTCGTGCCGCCCGCGGATGCCGTTTTGGCTTTGGTATCTGCGGTCCCGGGCAAGGCTGGCAAAGATTGTGCATTACATACCGATGACAGACATATTATTGCCAAAACAGAAGTTGAGTGTTTAAGCATAGCAAAAATCTCTCTTATTCAGTTAATAATGTTTTGTATAAAAAACACTTTTAAAAGTTGGTCAGAAATTTTTATCTTCAGTATAGTCCAAGCTCGAATTTTGCGCCTTGCGCCTTTTCTGCATCTGCCTTGAGCACCCCCGCTCCTCGTCAGAACATTTTGCACAACCCGCGACTCAGAATTTCGGAGTGAGCGTTTCGTCCAATGGGTGACCCTAGGCGGCGAGCTTGCGGTATGGCAAGCGCCTATATTGTAGCCATGCCGGGACTCGCGAGACACCTTTATGATCGCCCAGATTGGGCAGGAGGTGTTTCAAGTGACGAAGGAAGATCAGCGCGAGATCCAGCGTAAGTTGCGGGTGCTTCAGCACGCCGAACGAACAGGCCAGGTATCGAAGACCTGCCGCAAGCGCTGAAGGCAAGGCCCGGCCCCGCTGATCGCCTGCGCGGGCATCTCGCGCTTGACCGGGCGCGCCCAATCATCCCATAGGCGCGCCCATGCATGACATCCGCCTGATCCGCGACGATCCGCACGCTTTCGATGCCGCCCTCGCCCGGCGCGGGGTGGAGCCTTGCGCCACCGCGCTGCTGGAAATCGACGCTAGCCGGCGCGAGGTCAGCACCCGCATGCAGGAAGCGCAGGCCCGCCGTAACGAGGCATCGAAGCTGATCGGCCAGGCCATGAGCCAGGGCGACAAGGACCGGGCCGAGGCGCTGAAGGCCGAAGTCGCCGAACTGAAGCAGACCCTGCCCGCGCTGGAGGACGAGGATCGCGACCTGTCCGCCCGGCTGGACGACCTGCTGGCCCGCCTGCCGAACATTCCCGCCGACGATGTGCCCGATGGCGCGGACGAGGCACAGAATGTGGAAGTCAGCCGCTGGGGCACCCTGCCCAGCTTCGCATTCACGCCGAAGGAACATGCCGATCTCGGCCCCGCGCTGGGGCTGGACTTCGAAACCGGCGCAAAGATTTCCGGCGCACGGTTCACTTTCCTGCGCGGACAGATGGCGCGGCTGCAACGCGCGCTGGGCCAGTTCATGCTGGACCGGCAGACCGGCGCGAACGGCTACACCGAATGCGCGCCCCCGCTGCTGGTGCGGGACGATGCGGTGTTCGGCACCGGACAATTGCCAAAATTCGCGGATGACCTGTTCCGCACCAGTGATGGCCGCTGGCTGATCCCCACCGCCGAAGTCAGCCTGACCAACGCGGTGCGCGAGGAAATCCTGTCCGCCGCCGCTCTGCCCATGCGCCTCACCGCCCTGACCCCGTGCTTCCGTTCCGAAGCGGGCGCGGCGGGCAAGGATACGCGCGGCTATATCCGCCAGCACCAGTTCGAGAAGGTGGAGCTGGTTTCCGTCTGCCGCCCGGAAGACTGGCAGGCGGAGCATGATCACATGATCCGCTCGGCAGAACGCGTGCTGGAGGCACTGGGCCTGCCCTATCGCAAGATGCTGCTCTGCGCGGGTGACATGGGCGCAACGGCGAAGAAGACTTATGATCTGGAAGTCTGGCTGCCGGGCCAGGACGCTTACCGCGAAATCAGCTCAATCAGCTGGTGCGGCGATTATCAGGCGCGGCGGATGAGCGCGCGCTTCCGCCCGGACGGCGAAAAACAGACCGCCTTCGTGCACACGCTGAACGGATCGGGGCTGGCCGTGGGGCGCACGCTGGTGGCCATTCTGGAAAACTTCCAGAACGAGGACGGTTCCGTCAATATTCCCGACCTGTTACAGCCCTATATGGGCGGGATTGACCGCCTGACCCCCTGACCCCCTGATCAAGCCGAAAGGTTCCCATGCGTATCCTTCTCACCAATGATGACGGCATTCACGCAGGGGGGTTTGCCGTGCTCGAGGCGATCGCCCAGGGATTGAGCGACGATATCTGGGTGTGTGCGCCATCCGAAGAACAATCGGGCGCGGGCCATTCGCTTTCCCTTTCCCGGCCCGTGCGGCTGCGCCACCATGGCGAGAAGCGGTTTTCGGTGACCGGTACGCCGACCGATTGCGTGATGATCGCATTGCGCGAAGCGATGGACCACCCGCCCGACCTGATCCTGTCGGGCGTCAATCGCGGCGCCAATCTGGGCGATGACGTGACTTATTCGGGCACCGTATCCGCAGCCATCGAAGGCACGCTGGCGGGCATCCGGTCAATCGCGCTGAGCCAGGTCTACCGGCGCGAGGATGTGGGTGGCCAGTCCTGGTTCGACGCGGCGCAGGCCTGGGGCAAGAAAGTGGTCGTACCGCTGATGGACATGGAATTTCCTGACCGCACGCTGATCAACGTCAACTTCCCGCCCCTGCCTGCGGACGAGGTCAAGGGTATCCGGGTGGTGCGTCAGGGCTTCCACGATTATGCGCGCGGAACTGTGGTTAAAGGCGTCGATCCACGCGGTTTCCCATATTACTGGTTCGGCCTGCACGGCATAAAGACGACACCGGGCCATAATACGGATCTGGAAGCGATCGCGGACGGATATATCTCGGTGACACCGCTCTATCTGGATTTCACGCATGAGGCCGCAATGGCTGCCCTGGCGGAGAGATTTCCCGAATGAAGCACCTCGCCCTTCCCCTGCTTGCCGCGCTGCTGATTGCAGCATCGCCGGCCGAAGAAACCGAACATGTCGTAACGGAAGGCGAAACGCTCGGCGGTATCGCCAATCGCGCCGGAGTCAGCGCCAGTGTTATCGCACGGGCCAATGGCCTGGCTGAACCCTCTGTCGTGCGCATTGGCCAGAAGCTGATCATTCCGCGCCAGCACCGCCACACGGTGGCGGAAGGCGAAACCGGCTTTTCCATCGCGTATAAATACGGCGTCCCCTATTCCGACATCGCCGTGGCCAACAATCTGGCCGAAGGTGCGGCCCTGAAGCCCGGCCAGGTGCTGGTGATCCCGGCGATCCTGACCCCGTTCAATTTGGCTGACGCGAGCCGGGGCCATAACGGCATCGATATCGCGGCCAGCATCGGCGCGCCGGTCAAGGCCGCCAAGGAAGGCAAGATCATCTTCGCCGGGGACGAACCGGTACGTTACGGCAAGATGATCATCATCGCTCATGCAGGCGGCTGGCACAGCACCTATGGCCATCTGTCGTCGATCACCGCACGCAAGGGCGCCCGGGTTGGCGCGGGCGAGGTGATCGGCCACGCCGGTTCAACCGGCGATGCGCAGGAACCGGAACTTCATTTCGAACTGCGCAAATCCAACCGCCCGGTGGACCCGGTCAAGCAGCTCACCCCCCCCGCTTCATGACCCGCGCGGACCGGCAGGCCGCGCCGCGCCGTTTCCAGCCGCTGCGGCGCGCGGTGAAGGTGCCGGTATGGGCAGATGCGGCCATGCGGCTGCTGGCCGCGCTGGCGCTGGTCTCTCTGGTGGTGCTGATCCACTGGTTCGATCGCGACGGGCTGGTCGATCATCATGACGGGCATGTCAGCTTTCTCGATGTCGTCTATTTCACGATGATTTCGATCACCACCACCGGGTTTGGCGATATCGCACCGGTCAGCAGTCAGGCACGGCTGGTCGAAGCCGTTATCGTCACCCCCATCCGCTTTGCCGTGATCTTCATCTTCGTCGGCACGGCGTATAATTTCATCATCAAGCGAAGCTGGGAGAAATGGCGCATGGTCCGCATACAGGAAAGGCTTTCGGGCCATATCGTGGTGCTGGGTTTCGGCGTCAGCGGATCGGAAGCGGTCAGCGAACTGATCGAGCGCGGGACAGAGCCTGAACGCATCGTGGTGATCGACCCGAGCGAGAGCCGCCTGGCTGACGCCGAAGCGCTGGGCTGCAACGTGATGGCGGGCGATGCCACGCGCGACGACACGCTGATGGCGGTGCGGATCCAGCAGGCCAGCACGGTGCTGGTGTCAGCGGGGCGCGACGACACCTCGATCCTGATCGTACTGACCGTGCGCCATCTCGCCCCCGAACTGCCGATCAGCGTGGTGGTGCGCGCGGGCGACAATGAATTGCTGGCGCGGCAGGCCGGGGCTGACAATGTAATCAATCCGGTGCGCTTTACCGGCCTGTTGCTGGCCGGATCGGCCCAGGGTTCGCATATCGCGGATTATCTGGCCGATCTGGCGTCCATCAGTGGCCGGGTTCAGCTGATCGAACGCCCCGTCGCGGAGAGCGAGATCGGCAAGCCTCTGTCCGAACTGGGCGGTGCAGGCATGGGTCTGCGGCTTTATCGCGCGGGCGAACCCTATGGTTACTGGGAGGATGAGGCCAAGGCCCTGCAACGCGGCGACACAGTGGTGGAAATCATTCCGACCCCCGAAACCGCCTGAGTGCCTGGCATCAGCGCAGCAGCCAGAAGGCCGTGCCCATGGCCAGATAGGCGCTCACCCAATAGCCTGCATCCATCATCGCGAGACGCAGGCTGCGCCCCTGATAGAGATAGTTGATCCACAGCGCGGGCACGATGAAGAAGGCCGCGACGCCGCCCGCCATCATGAAATAGAGGAAACTCCTGAGATCGGGATTTCGGGCGAACATGTGGCCCAGCAGTAGAGCGGACGCGAGCAGCAGCACGAAATTGCCGCCCAGCAGCACCGCCATGCCATGGCGGGGGGCGCTGGCAGCGGTCATGCCCATCTCTTCGCGCCACGGCTTGCCGAACAGCAGCCCGTACCACAGGCTGCCCACCGCAAAGGCGGCGACAGCCGCCAGCAGCACCGCCCCGAAATTGATCGCGCCCATGATCCGCCTCCTTGCGCCAGCGCGCATGATTGCGCGTGACTCCATGCCCCATGATAATTAGGGCGGCGCTTCATGGCCACCACTATCAAAGATGCGCCCAAAGTCGGCATGGTCAGCCTTGGCTGCCCCAAGGCGCTGGTCGATTCGGAACGGATTCTGACGCGGCTGCGCGCTGATGGCTATGCCATGTCAGCCGATTACGACGGCGCCGATGTGGTGCTGGTCAACACCTGCGGGTTCCTCGATTCCGCCAAGGAAGAAAGCCTTGCCGCCATCGGCGAGGCGATTGCCGAAAACGGGCGCGTAATCGTGACCGGCTGCATGGGCAACGAGGCGGACGCGATCCGCGCGCGCTTCCCGCAAGTGCTCGCCGTCACCGGTGCGCATCAATATGAAGCCGTGGTCGAAGCGGTGCACGATGCCGCCCCGCCCTCGCGCGGGCCCTTTGTGGACCTCATCCCCCAACCGGGCGCGCTCAAGCAGCACAGCGGTCGCGCAGATGACGACTTCATCAAGCTGACGCCGCGGCATTACAGCTATCTCAAGATTTCCGAAGGCTGCGATCACGCCTGCGCCTTCTGCATCATCCCGCAACTGCGCGGCAAGCTGGCCAGCCGCCGGATCGACGCCGTCCTGCGCGAAGCGGAAAAGCTGACCGCAGCGGGCACGCGGGAACTGCTGATCATCAGCCAGGACACATCGGCCTATGGGGTCGACACGAAGCATGAGGAACGCATGTGGCACGGCCAGCCCGTGCGCGCGCATATGACGGAGCTTGCGCGCGAACTGGGCCGCCTGAAGACGCCTGAAGGCGCCCAGCCCTGGGTTAGGCTGCATTATGTGTACCCTTACCCGCATGTCGACGCGGTTATCCCGCTGATGGCCGAAGGGTTGCTCACGCCCTATCTCGACATCCCGTTTCAGCACGCCAGCCCCGCCGTGTTGCGCGCGATGAAGCGCCCGGCGAATGAAGCGAAAGTGCTGGACCGGATCGGGAACTGGCGCACCATTGCGCCCGATCTCACCATCCGTTCCAGCTTCGTGGTCGGCTTTCCGGGCGAAACCGAAGATGATTTCCGTTACCTGCTCGACTGGCTCGAAGAAGCGCAGCTTGATCGCGTCGGTGCCTTTCGGTTCGAGCCGGTGGCAGGCGCGGCGGCCAACGCACTGCCCGATCCCGTGCCCGAAGCGGTGAAGGAGGAACGCTACGCCCGGCTGATGGAAGTGACCGAACGGATCAGCGCCGCGAAACTGGCGGGCAAGGTGGGCCGGACCCTTCCGGTCATTATCGACGAGGTGGGCGAGGCGGACGAGGATGGCGATATAGGCGCGACTGGCCGGTCGCAGGCCGATGCCCCGGAAATCGACGGTAACGTATTCTTGAGGAACGTGCCGCAAAGGCTGGCAGCAGGGGAGATCGTCGATGTTTTGATCGAGGATGCCGACGCGCATGACCTGTTTGGAGTGCCGGTGCCATGATCCGCCAGAACCTTGCCGTGCTGGGCTTTGAAACGACGGGCAAAGCGCTGCTTGAAATTACCGCGGACGTAAACAATTGGGTCCGCGAAAATGACATGCAGATGGGCTCGCTCACGCTGTTTTGCCAACATACGTCGGCTTCATTGCTGGTCCTTGAAAATGCCGCACCGGCGGTACGCACCGATCTGCTCAACTGGCTGGATGGGCTTGCGCCCGAAGATGGCGACTATGCGCATGACGAGGAAGGGCCTGATGACATGCCCGCACACCTCAAGGCGGTGCTGACCGGGCCGTCGCTTTCAATCCCAATTGCGGGCGGACGGATGATGCTGGGCACCTGGCAGGGCATATTCCTGGCCGAACACCGCAGTGCCCCCCAACGCCGCTCGATAGCCGCCCATATCGTGGGCGAATAGGGTCAGGCATCCTGCAATTTGCTCATATTGCGGGCCGCTCCCGCGCAAACGGGTTTATTGCGTTGCAGCACATGCTATGCAGCGGATTGACATGCAGATTGATCGCCTCTCGTTCCG
>JAURML010000146.1 GCA_030830695.1 Caenibius sp.
CTGCGCGATGGCGCGCTGACGGATTTTTCGGACCTGCCCTGAGGTGGCAGAAACATCTCGCGCGCGGCTTCTGCCGCGATAGTCAGGCGGCATGAAACAACTTCCCAAAGCGTTGCGTGCGGCGCTGGTTGCGCTGGCGCTCATTTCCCTGCCCGCTCGGGCGGAAAAATCCGCCGAACAAGGGATGCTGCCTGATCCGGCGGAGTTGTTGAAACCGTATTATTCGGCATTGCGGCCGCAGATCAGCCTGCCGCAAGCTGGTCCGAACCCGGCACTGCCCGCACAAACAACGGTCCATCGCCTGGCCTTTGGCAGTTGCGAACATCAATCCTATCCGCAGGCGTTCTGGAATGCGATTGGCGATGCTGACCCGCAGCTGTTCCTGATGCTGGGTGACAATGTCTATGGCGACCTCCTGTGGAATGGCGGAGCTGACCTTGGTTCATTGCGCACGGCCTATGCAAAGCTGGCGGGGCACACGGAATTTGCGGCGTTCCGTTCCATGGTGCCGATGATGGAAACATGGGACGATCATGATTTCGGGTTCAATGACGGGGGCAGCGCCTTTGCCTTCCGGGAATGGTCGGAAACGATTTTCGAGCATTTCTGGAACGCAGGGGAAGCGGTGCGCAGCCGTCCAGGGGTCTATGACAGCGCCATTTTCGGGGAGGAAGGAAAGCGGCTGCAGGTGATCCTGCTTGATACGCGCTTCTTCCGTTCACCCTTCCAGCTGCTGCCCGCCGATGCGCAGCCCAGTGTACATGGCCCCTATCGCCCCGATGACACGCCTGAGCTTGAAATGCTGGGCGAGGCGCAATGGGCGTGGTTGCAGTAGGAACTGGCCAAACCGGCGGAGTTGCGGATTATCGCCTCTTCGATCCAGGTGATGACCGATGCGCATGGCTATGAAAGCTGGCGCTTGCTGCCGCTGGAACGGGACCGCCTTTATCGCATGATCGGCGCGCGCGGGCGGCGGTGTCTTGTTGTTGTCAGGCGATCGTCATCGCGGCGCGATCTATTCGGCCAATCCCGCCGCGTTGGGGGAAGAGTTGTGGGAATTCACCTCATCCTCGCTCAACCTTCCGGTTGGTAGCGGCGACAGGTCTGCTGACGAAGCTGATCCGTCGCGGCGAACGGGGCTTTATGCCGATCCCAATTTCGGCCTCGTCGATATCGATTGGGCGAAGAAACGGCTGACCCTGTCGCTGATGGACGACAAGGGCGGAGTGATCGCCCGGCAGGAGGCGGGCTGGACCGGAAAGTAACGGCGCGACTCAGGCTGCGGTGCTGTTCTCGATCCCGAGGTCGCCCAGCTTGCGGTAGAGCGTTGAGCGGCCAATGCCCAGCCGCCGCGCCACTTCGGTCATGCGCCCGCGATAATGGCCGATGGCAAGGCGGATCACATCCGCCTCGATCTCCTCCAGCGGGCGCAGATTGCCGTCTTCGGTATAGAGCATGACGCCCACACGGTCCTGTTGCGGATTGAGTGCCGCCTGGCACTCACCCAGCATTTCGGACAGCTGCGGGAAATCCTGCGCGGTCAACGCGTCGCCGTCGCAGAACACAGCGGCGCGAAACAGCACGGCCTGCAACTGGCGTACATTACCCGGCCAGTCATAGGCGGAGAGCAGTGACAGCGCGCCATCGGTGATCCCCAACGGGCGCAGGCCCGGCTGTTCGCCGATCTGATGCAGGAAATGCCGGGTCAGCGCGGAAATGTCACCCAGCCGGTCGCGCAGCGGTGGCAGGACGATGCGCGTGGCGGCAAGGGCATCGCGCAGTTCGCGCTTGAAAACGCCCAGCGTGACATGTTCGTCAAGCGGCCAGTTGCTGGCGGCGATGATGCGAATGTCGATGCGAAACCGGTGAGCGGCACCGATCGGGCGGACCTGTCCGGTCTGCAAGGCTTCGGCCAGACGTTCCTGAACATGCGCGGGCAGCCGGTCGATCTCGTCCAGCACCAGCGTTCCGCCATCGCAATGTTGCAAGGCGCCGATCTGCCGGTCGAAGGCGCCGGCAAAGGCACCTTTTTCATGTCCGAAGAGCACGGATTCGACCGAATTGTCAGGAATCCCGCCGATATTCACGATGCGGAACGGCAGTTTCGCCCGGGGGCTGGCAGCATGCATGGCACGCACCAGCATTTCCTTGCCGGTGCCGCTTTCTCCTTCGATCAGCACATGGCCGTGGCCCCTGGCGGCCTTTGCGGCCCGCGCCAGCGCGGAACGGAACAGGGGGCTGGCGCCGACCATTGCGTCGAAGTCGATGGTTGCGGCCAGTTTTTCCGTGAGCGGTTGCAGTTCATCGCGTGGCGCTTCGCGAATTGTCGCGCTGCGCAGCGCCTGCATCAGCCGTTCAGGGGCTACCGGCTTGACGAGATAATCGGTTGCGCCTGCGCGCATCGCTTCAACGGCGAGCAGCGGCGATGCGCTGGCGGTAAGCATCAGGATGGGAAGGCCGGGGCGACGGGCCTTCAGTTCCCCGATCAACTGGCAGGCGTCGTCACCCGGAACCCATTGATCGAGGATGATCGCGCCAAGCTGCATCCCTTCGCGCGTGCCCAGCGTGGCGATGGCCGTTTCCGAATCGCGCACGATCAGCGCCCGCCAACCCTCGCGGGCGGCCAGCGCGCTGATCAACCGGCCTTGGGCCGGTTCATCGTCGATCAGCATCAGCAATCGTTCCTGACTCTCGCTCATCGCCTGAATCTTGTCCCCCTTTGACACAGGCGAGGGAATACATCGCAGGGAGTAAAGACCTGATTAAGGCTGATTTGGCCGATTGGACCAGATGGCCCGCGCGCGGCATGAAACGGCGCATATCAGGGGCAGGAACGGCGCGGAAGGCGCGCAGAGCCTTGACCCGTGGCGAAGGCTCGCTAGAGGCTGGTTCAAAGCCAACTTTCCATCAGGGGGATCCGCAAAATGGCATCCGGTAATGACATGAAGGCAGCCGAACAGACATACGGCAGCTTCATCTCTCTCATCAAATGGGGTTCAGTGCTGACCGCCCTGATCGCGTTGCTTGTCGTTCTTCTGATCGCCAGCTGATGGCCACTGCAACGCGGATCGCCGTCATCAAGGAACGGGCGGCGGGCGAAACGCGCGTCTCTGCGATCCCCGAAACGGTCAAGAAATTCATCGCGCTGGGCGGGGTGGTTGCGGTTGAAGCCGGTGCGGGCGATGCCGCCTCGATTTCCGACGAAGCCTATCGCGAAGCGGGGGCCGAAGTCGGCCCGCTGGCGGAGGCGACCAAGGATGCGGATATCCTGTTCGGCGTGCAGGGGCCGGAACCGGACCTGCTGGCCGGGGCCAAACCCGGCGCGATGCTGGCCGCGATTGTCGATCCTTTTGGGCAGCGCGCGCGGGTGGACGCTTATGCCGCCGCCGGGATTGAAGCGCTGGCGATGGAATTCATGCCGCGCATCACGCGCGCGCAATCGATGGACGTGCTGTCCAGCCAGTCGAACCTTGCGGGCTACAAGGCAGTGATCGCCGCTGCCGACGAATATGGCCGGGCCTTTCCGATGATGATGACGGCGGCGGGAACGATTACCGCCGCGCGCGCTTTCGTGATGGGCGTGGGCGTGGCGGGGCTGCAGGCCATCGCCACCGCGCGCCGCCTGGGGGCGCAGGTTTCCGCCACTGACGTGCGTTCGGCCACGAAGGAACAGATCCAGTCGCTCGGCGCCAAGCCGATTTTCGTGGAAAGCGTGGCGGGGATCGAGGGTGAAGGTGCTGGTGGTTACGCCACTGAAATGTCGGAAGAATACCAGAAGGCGCAGGCCGAACTGGTGTCCAGCCACATCGCCAAGCAGGATATCGTGATCACAACCGCACTGATCCCGGGCAGAGCGGCACCGAGACTGGTCACAGATGCACAGATCGCCACCATGCGGCCGGGCAGCGTCATTTTCGACCTTGCCGTGGCGCAAGGCGGCAATGTCGAAGGTTCCGTTCCCGATCAGGTGGTGGTCCGGCACGGGGTCAAGATCATGGGCTTTTCCAACACGCCCGCGCATCTTCCTGCCGATGCGTCCGCGCTCTATTCGCGCAACCTATACAACTTCCTCTCCGCCTTCTGGGACAAGGAGGCGGGCAAGCCCGTTCTGGACGAGGAAATCGGCAATGCCGTGCGGCTGACGCAGGGCGGCAAGGTCGTCAACGAACGGCTGCTGGGCTGAGGGAAGGAAAACTCATGGACTTTATCTCGATCCTGTCGATCTTCGTGATGGCCTGTTTCGTTGGCTATTACGTGGTCTGGTCAGTCACGCCCGCGCTGCATACGCCGCTCATGGCGGTGACCAACGCCATTTCATCGGTGATCATCGTCGGCGCGCTGATCGCATCTGCCGCTGCCGGATCCCCCGGTGCCAAGTGGCTGGGCCTGGTCGCGGTGGCGCTGGCCAGCGTCAACATCTTCGGCGGCTTCGCCGTGACGGAACGCATGCTGGCCATGTACAAGAAGAAGGAGAAGAAGTGATGGAACACGTCGCTACTCCTTCCTGGGCGATGCTCGCCTATCTGGTTTCAGGCGTCTTGTTCATCCTCGCCCTGCGCGGGTTGTCTTCGCCCGCCA
This sequence comes from Caenibius sp., assembly GCA_030830695.1. Lineage (GTDB taxonomy): Bacteria > Pseudomonadota > Alphaproteobacteria > Sphingomonadales > Sphingomonadaceae > JACKKV01. The sequence continues at coordinate 4,579 of JAURML010000146.1, forward strand.
CGTCGCGCCGGGGCAATCGTTTCGGCATGGCCGGGATGCTGATCGCGGTGGTCACGACGCTAGTGACGCATGAAGTCGCATCGCTTCCCGAAATCGTCGGCGCGATCGCGCTTGGCGGTGCTGTGGGCTGGGTGATTGCGCGCAAGATCGCCATGACCGCCATGCCGCAGCTGGTTGCCGCCTTTCACAGCCTGGTCGGCCTGGCCGCCGTGCTGGTGGGCGTTGCCGCCTTCCTCAACCCCGAAGCCTTCGGGATTCTGGGTGCGGACGGCAATATCCTCAGCGTCAGCCGCGTTGAAATGGCGCTGGGCGCGGCCATCGGTGCGATTACCTTTTCCGGATCGGTCATCGCCTTTGCCAAGCTGAACGGCAATATGTCGGGCGCTCCGATCATGCTGCCCGCGCGCCATGTCATCAATCTCGGCACGCTGGGCGCGATCATCGCGCTGACCGCGCTGTTCACCATGTCGGACGCGGCCGGGCCGGGCGAGAACCAGATGTTCTGGATCATCTGCGCGCTGGCCTTCATCATCGGCTTCCTGCTGATCATTCCCATCGGCGGGGCGGACATGCCGGTGGTGGTGTCCATGCTGAATTCCTATTCCGGCTGGGCCGCAGCGGCGATGGGCTTCACCCTGCACAATACGGCGATGATCATCACCGGGGCGCTGGTCGGCTCTTCCGGTGCGATCCTGTCCTACATCATGTGCAAGGCCATGAACCGCAGCTTCATTTCAGTGATTGCGGGCGGGTTCGGCGCGGAAAGCGCCAGCGACGGTGCGGGCGCGGCCAAGACGGACCGCCCGTGGAAGCGCGGCAGCGCCGAAGACGCGGCGTTCCTGCTGGGCGAAGCGGAGAACGTGATCATCATCCCCGGTTATGGCATGGCGGTGGCGCAGGCCCAGCATGTGCTGCGCGAAATGGGCGATCTGCTGAAGGAGAAGGGCGTCAACGTCAAATACGCCATTCACCCGGTGGCAGGCCGCATGCCGGGGCATATGAACGTGCTGCTGGCCGAAGCGAACGTGCCTTATGACGAAGTGTTCGAGCTGGAGGATATCAACAGCGAATTCGCGCAGGCGGACGTGGCCTTCATCATCGGCGCCAATGACGTGGTCAACCCGGCGGCCAAGACGGACAAGTCCAGCCCGATCTACGGCATGCCGGTGTTCGACGTCGACAAGGCCAAGACGGTGATGTTCATCAAGCGCAGCATGGGCGGCGTCGGCTATGCCGGGGTCGACAATGATGTGTTCTACATGGACCAGACGATGATGCTACTGGCCGATGCCAAGAAGATGGTGGAAGAGATCATCAAGGCGCTTTGACCGCTAAAACCATTCGTTTCGCCGTCAGTAACCTCCCGGTAAGGTTATTTTTGTTCTAATGCATGCGCTCGCCCCAACGCGGGCGAATGAGGGAGTCATCTATTGCGCAAGCTCGGCCTGATCGGCGGCATGAGCTGGGTTTCGACCCGGACATATTACGATCACATCAATCGCATCGTGCAGGCGAGCAAGGGGCATCTGTCCAGTGCGCCGCTGCTGATCGAAAGCCTGGATTTCTCCGAACTCTATGGGCTTTCCAGCGCATCCGACTGGGATCGTGCGGCCAGCGTGCTGGGCGCAAGCGCGCGCCGCCTGGCCGATGCGGGGGCCACTGCGCTGCTGATCGGCGCCAATTCGATGCACAAGGTCTATGACCGTGTGGCGGAGCAGGCCGGCATTCCGGTCCTGCATATTGCCGAATGCGTGGGCGAACGGATGGCGGCAGACGGCGTGGCCACCGCCGCGCTGATCGGCACCCGCAATGTGATGACCGAAAATTTCTATCGTCAGCGGCTGATCGCGCATGGCGTCACCCTGTTGCCGCCCGACATGAAGAATGTCGAAACGCTGGACCGGATCATTTACGATCAGCTGATGCGCGGCAAGGTCACGCGCGAGGCCGAACGCGCCCTGAAAACCATCATTACCGTCAAGGAGCAGGAAGGGGCGAAAGCCATCGTGCTCGCCTGTACGGAGCTGGAAATGGTGGTGGACGTCGATGCCAATGTGCTGCCGATCTACGATTGCACGCGCATTCACGCCGAAGCGGCGGCGAACTGGATTCTGGGCGCGGCTTGAGCCCTGCCTGCCGCGCGCGCCCATTGCCAAACCGGCGGTGAGGGCTTAACCGGCGCAACGTGAAACGCGCCCCCTTCGCTGCCGATCCTGACCGTTCCCGCGGACGCGAATATGCCGAAGACCGCTTCGGCAGCCGCGGCCCGCGCAGCGAGTTCCAGCGTGACCGCGACCGGATCATTCATTCCATCGCCTTTCGCCGGCTGCGCCACAAGACTCAGGTGTTTGTGGCGCCCGATGGCGATCATTACCGGGTCCGGCTCACTCACAGCCTGGAAGTGGCGCAGATCGGCCGGGTGGTCGCGCGCACGCTGGGACTGGACGAGGATCTGACCGAGGCGCAGTGTCTGGCGCATGACATCGGCCACCCGCCCTTCGGCCATGCCGGGGAAGATGCGTTGAACACCGCTCTGGCCGCGCGCGGCGGCTTTGATCACAATGCGCAGTCGCTGCGCACGCTGATGCGGCTGGAAAGCCCCTACTGCGATCACGACGGGCTGAATCTGACCTGGGAACTGCTGGAAGGGCTGGCCAAGCACAATGGCCCCGTGGCCCGCGCCAACTGGGCGCTGGCCGAACTGGACGCGACCTTCCCGCTGGAACTGGCCAACTGGCCATCGCTGGAAGCGCAGGTGGCCGCGCTGTCCGATGACATCGCCTATGATAATCATGACATTGACGACGGGTTGCGGGCCGGTTTCCTGACGCTGGACGATCTGCTGACGGTGGACCTGCTGGCCGATCAGTGGCGGGCGGTGGAACGGCATTTCCCGCGCGCGCCGCGCGACCGGCAATTGCGCGAACTGGTGCGCGGCCAGATCGGGCTGATGGTCAATGATCTGCTGGAACAGACCCGCGTCAATCTGGCGGGGATCGAGACGATTGACGATGTCCGCGCGGCGGGCAGGGCGCTGGTCAGTTTTTCGCCCGGGTTCGCGGCGGAGGAACGGCGGTTAAAAGGTTTCATGTACGAACGCCTCTACATGCATCCCGAACAGACCGCGACGGCGGAGCGCGCCCGGCAGGTCATCGCTGATCTTTTCGCCGCGTTTGAACAGCAACCCGAACTGATGAATCACGGCTGGCATGAGACGTTGCCCGATGGGGAGCCGGAACGCAGCAGGCGGATCGCCGACTTCATCGCCGGGATGACGGATCGTTATGCGATCGATCGTTACGCCATGATTTTCGGCCGCGTGCCCGAAGGCCTCAGCAATGTCTGACACGCGTATGGTGCTGGTCGGCGCGACCGGGCTGGTGGGGCGCAGCCTCATTGCCCGATCGGCGCATTGTCGCAGTTTTCGGCTTGCCGCGGTGGCCCGGCGCCGGATCGAATTGCCGCGCGGCGTGCGCATGGAAATGTTCGTGGCGGAACCGGGCTATTGGGCGGAAACCATTGCCGCGCTGAAGCCGGAGGTGGTGGTCAGTGCGTTGGGCACGACCTGGAAGAAATCGGGCCGCGACGAGGTGGCCTTTCGCGCGGTGGACGAAGAGCTGGTGCTCGCCGTTGCCCGCGCCGCGAAAGCTGCGGAAACGCGGCAGTTCATTCACATTTCATCCGCCGGGGCGAGCCGTGCCAGCCGCCATCTGTATCTGCGGGTCAAGGGCGAGGTGGAGGAGGCGTTGGCGAGGCTGCGTTTTGCCCGGCTGGACATTCTGCGCCCCGGCCTGCTGCGCGGTCGCCGCGAGGAGGATGTGCGCCCGGCCGAAGCCCTGATGCAGGTGGCCAGCCCGCTGACCGATCTGTTCCTGCACGGTCAGTATCGCCGCTATCGCTCGATCTCGGCTGACCGGCTGGTTGACACGATTCACGGGCTGGCGCGCGAGAAGGCCGGGGGGCGGTTCGTGCATGAACATGATGGGTTGTTGCGCGCGGCGCGGCGCCATCTGGCGCTGACACAATGAAGCAGACCGCACCTGCCGCCGCCCGCAATCGCGATCCCATCGCGGCGGTCCTTGCCGAAGAATTGCCGGGCAGCGGTACGGTGCTGGAGGTGGCGAGCGGGACCGGTGAACATGGCCTCTACTTTTCCGCGCGATTCCCGCAGCTTGTCTGGCAGCCGAGCGATCCCGATCCGGATGCGATCGCATCGATCGCCGCCTGGCGTGCGGAATCCGGCCCACCCAACCTGCTGGCGCCGGTGATGCTGGATGCGGCAAGCGGGCACTGGCCGGTCGCTGCGGCAGCAGCGCTGGTCTGCATCAACATGGTGCATATCAGCCCGTGGGCCGCGACGCAGGGCCTGTTCGCCGGGGCCGCGCGCATCCTGCCCAGTAGCGCGCCGCTCATCCTCTACGGACCCTATCTGGAGGAGGGCGTAGAAACCGCGCCTTCCAATCTGGCGTTCGATGAAAGCCTGAAGGCGCGCAATCCCGCATGGGGCCTGCGCGCCGTGCCGGCCATGGATGCGCTGGGCCACGACAATGGTTTTGCGCGCAGCCGCCGGGTGGCGATGCCCGCCAATAATCTGGTGCTGGTCTATCGCAGGGTGTGAAACCGGGGCGTTCGCCCCGAGGTTCACATGGCGTCGTCGCCCGCCTGACCGACGGATTCGATGTCGCGGCCCAGCCCCTTCACCGTGTTGCAGGCAGTGGTGGTCAGCATGATGCCCCCGAGGGCAAAGGCGATAATCAGTTTACGAACCATGGGCAGCTCCCGTTTCATGCGGCCCGAATGGTGAGGCCGCTGGCGTATATCAAGCGAGTGCTGGCACCAGCCAGCTTGCCGCAAGCTGAACTGCGCAGAGGTGGCGACAAGCCGCAGCCTCAGCGTGAAAGCATAGCGTCCGCCTTTTCGCGCGACAGCTTGTGTTCGCGCCAGACGATGAGGATGCCGGCCGCGACAATCAGTGGGGCGCCCAGCCAGGTCGTGGCGGGCGGCAGGTGATCCCAGATGATCCAGCCGAACAATGTCGCCCAGATCAGTCCCGAATAATCCATCACCGTCACGCTGGAAACCGAACCCAGCCGCAGTGACAGGGTCAGCATCAACTGGCCCAGGGTCCCGATCACGCCAATCCCGAACAGCAGCAGCCAGGCTGCGCTGTCATGACCGGTCATCACGAATGGCAGCGTCAGGGCCATCATCGGTGCCCCCATCGCGGCGAACCAGAAGACGATCGTCAGCGGCTGATCAGTGCGGTTGAGATCCTTGACCAGGATCGACAGCAGCGCGATCATGAAGGCACCGCTCAGCCCCAGGGCCGCCCCCGCGAGCGGAAGATGGCCATGACCGGGCTGCGCGATCACAAGTACGCCGCCAAAGCCGACGATGAGTGCCGACCAGCGCCAGTAGCCCACCCGGTCTTTCAGCATGAAGATGGCGAGGATCGTGGCGAACAGCGGCACGGTGAAATTCAGCGTCGTCGCTTCGGCCAGCGGCAGCACGACAAACGATCCGAACATCAGGCTCATCCCCACGGTGCCCAATATTGCGCGGCGCAGATGCGCCCCGAAGCGCGGGGTGCGCAGGCTGGAGAGGTTGTCCCGCGAACTAAGCCAGACCAGCACTAGCGGCACGGTGGTGAGGTGACGCCAGAACATCATCTCGAAGACATGAATGCCGCGTTCCCCGGCCAACTTGACCAGCAAGGTCATGACCGAGAGAAAGGTGACGCCAAGCAGCCTGAGGCCCAGTGCAAGCACGGGTCGGGGGCTGTGGGTCGGGCTCATTGCATCGCTTTACGATGCTTCCCGTTCGGATCAAGCGATTGATTGCTGACGGCGCACCGCGCCGTCGTTTGTCGGACAGATCAGAGGCAGGCTTCCAGATACGCCTGGTCGAAGCCGAACTGGCGCGCCTTTTCCAGCGTGTAGGGACGCAGGCCTGACGAGCGGAATTCGCCAAGAATCTTGCCGTCCTCGCTTTCGTCCAGATATTCGAAGTTGAACAATTCCTGCGTCACGATCACGTCGCCTTCCATCCCGATTACTTCGGTGATGTTGGTGGTGCGGCGCGAGCCGTCGCGCAGGCGCTTGACCTGCACGATCAGGTCCACCGATTCGGCGATCTGGCGGCTGATGGCTTCCTTGGGAATCTTGATGTCGCCCATCATGATCATGTTTTCCATACGGCCTAGGCACTCGCGCGGGCTGTTGGCGTGCAGCGTACACATCGAACCATCGTGGCCGGTGTTCATCGCCGCGAGCAGGTCAAAACATTCCGCGCCACGAATTTCGCCCAGGATAATGCGGTCAGGACGCATACGCAGGGCATTCTTGACGAGGTCGCCGATGGTGATCGCGCCCTGGCCTTCAAGGTTTGGCGGGCGGGTTTCCAGCGGCAGCCAGTGCGGCTGCTGCAGCCGGAGTTCGGCCGCGTCTTCGATGGTCAGCACGCGTTCGCCCGGGTCGATCATCTTCGACAGGGCATTAAGCATGGTCGTCTTGCCCGAACCCGTACCGCCCGAGATGACGATGTTCATCCGGCATGCGCCCGCAATCTTCAGCGCGGTGCACATCTTCTTGCTCATCGAGCCGAAGCCTTCGAGCATGTCCAGCGTGATCGGCTTTTCGGAGAATTTACGAATCGAGATCGCGGTTCCGCGCAGCGAAAGCGGCGGCACGATCACGTTGACGCGGCTGCCGTCCTTCAAGCGGGCGTCAGCCAGCGGTGTGGTCTGGTCGACCCGGCGGCCGACCTGGTTGACGATGCGCTGCGCGATCTGGAACAGGTGCTGTTCGTCACGGAACCGGATCGGGGCAATCGTAAGCTTGCCCTTCTTTTCGATGTAGGTCTGATCCGGCCCGTTGACCATGATATCGGACACGTCCGGATCGTTGAGCAGTTCTTCCAGCGGACCGAAGCCGAGCAGTTCGTCAATCAGCACCTTTTCCAGTGCGAATTGTTCGCGCCGGTTAAGCGTGACCTTCAGTTCGGCCAGCACTTCCATGATGATCGGGCGGAATTCCTCGGACAGTTCTTCCTTGGACAGAGTGGCCGCCGCTTCGGGATCGACCCGCTCCAGCAGGCGCGGCAGCACCTGTTCCTTGATCTTGTGAACGCTGGCTTCGAAGCCTTCGATCTTGGCCTGGCCTTCGACCACATTGTTGGCGCGGTCCTGCAGGCGGCTCATCGCGTCTGCTTTTTCGGGTACGCCGCCGGATGGCGGCACGCCGCCCGCGCTCAGGCCGCCGGGGATCGGCGGGAACTGTTCACCGCCCGGAACCGGCGCCCTGGCTGTCGGCCCTTCTGCGGCAGCGCCGCCCTTCATCGGGCGGGCAACACCAAAGGCAGGACGCGCGCCGGCGCTCATGCCACCGATGCCGTTCTTCCGTCCGAATGCGCTCATTGCCATGTTTTCCCTCTGGGTAGTCTGGCTGCCCCCAAGCGACCGTTGTGGTGTTCGCATGGCTGACAATTGGTGATCTGGAATGGTGAATATAGTGAGAACCTTGATTTTCTCTAAAGGCCTGGTCGGTTGATGGCGTGAAGCGGGACGGGCGGCAGATCTCTCCCTTGCACCCCCATGGAGCGGGAGTTAGGGCAGGATTGAAAGCGGGCAGGATGATTTTTCTAGAAACATTCCGTGATTAGTAACGGTTGCTGGCCGTCCCGGCACAGGGCAATCGCATGCGGGCTGGTGGCCTTGCTGGCGTTGTCCGGGGCACGGAGCTAATCTGCACTTTGTCCAGAAAATATACGCCACAATCGGAGCCGGGTTGGATGGCATGCCCGGACAGGCAGACAATCTGCAATTCATGCTGGTTTCAGAAGATGTATCGGTTATTAGCGGCCCACCGGATGAAAGGATGGCTTCGTGAGAAATTCCGAACGGGAAGGATTGTTGATTGCCGCGTGTGGTTTTAGCACCTTTTCATTCGGAGAAGCGATAGTCAAGTCGATGGCCAGCCAGTGGCCGGCATTGGCCGCCGGTGCGTTGCGCTTTTGTATTGCCGCTATCGTTCTTGGAATATTGGTTCTCGTAAAGGAAGGCCTTGGAGCCTTTCGCATGCCACGCCCCGGATTACAGCTCATGCGCGGCAGCGGGATCGCAATAGGTACCAGCGCATTCTTTTACGCCTTGTTTGCATTGCCCATGGCGGAAGCCACATCGATCCTGTTTGCCAGTCCCATGTTCACGGCGTTGATGGCTGCGGTCGTCCTGGGTGAGCCTGTGCGGAAAGCGACCTGGATCGCAATCGGGATCGCTTTTTGCGGGGTTCTGCTGATCGTTCGTCCCAATTTCTCGCTTTATGGATGGGCTTTGGCCTGGCCGGTGCTGGCCGCAATGGGTGTCAGCATGCTGATCATCGGCAATCGCATCGGCGCGCGGCTGGCCAGTGGCCTGGCCATGCAATTCTATGCTTCAGCCATCGGCGCCAGCCTGCTGACCCTTGCGACGATCTTTTTTGCCGGCACCGGAATCGGTGGGTTTGTGGTTGGCTGGCCATCGATGTCAGTTGTCCTGCGCTGCGCAATTGTCGCCTTTACCGCTACTTCTGGTCACTGGCTTGTCTACACGGCTACCACCCGCGCGGGTGCCGCGCTGATCGCGCCAATGACCTATATCCAGTTGCTGATCGCACTGACTCTTGGCCTGCTGATCTTCGGTGACTGGCCGGACGAGCTGAGCCTTGCCGGGGCAGGGCTGATCGTTTGCGCGGGCCTGATACTGTGGCGCGAAGGGCGCGCAACCGAGCTGGCGCAGACTGACGCCCCCTGATCCTGATCGCGGCTTGTGCAAAAGGGCGCCGCAACGGGCGCCCTTATCTGTCTGAAGCTGTCAGCAAGGATCAGCCTTCCACATGCTCCGCCAGCACGGTCAGGCCGTTTTCGCCCACTTCGGCAAAGCCGCCACGCACCTGGATTTCCTCCGGCTGGCTGCCTTCGGTGCGATAGACCTGGACGGCGCCGTCGCGAATGGTGGACATGAACGGCGCGTGGCCTTCCAGCACGCCGAATTCGCCTTCCGTGCCGGGGACGACCACCATGTGGACATCCTCCGAACGGACGAGCCGGGCCGGGGTTACGAGTTCGAAGTGGAGGGGCATGATGTTCAGGCTTCCTCAGCCAGCTTCTTGGCCTTGGCCACCGCTTCGTCAATCCCGCCGACCATGTAGAAGGCGTCTTCCGGCAGATGGTCATATTCGCCTTCGACCACGGCCTTGAACGACTTCACCGTGTCTTCGAGCTGGACGAACTTGCCCGGAATGTTGGTGAACACTTCGGCGACGTGGAACGGCTGCGACAGGAACTTCTGGATCTTGCGCGCGCGGGCGACGGTCAGCTTGTCCTCTTCCGACAGTTCGTCCATCCCCAGAATGGCGATGATGTCCTGCAGGCTCTTGTACTTCTGCAGCGTTTCCTGAACCTTGCGGGCGGTTTCGTAATGTTCTGCACCGACGACGCGCGGTTCCAGAACGCGGCTGGTGGAGTCGAGCGGGTCAACTGCCGGATAGATGCCCAGTTCCGAAATCGCGCGGTTCAGCGTGGTCGTCGCGTCAAGGTGAGCGAAGGAGGTGGCAGGGGCCGGGTCGGTAAGGTCGTCGGCTGGGACGTAGATCGCCTGCACCGAGGTAATCGAACCCTTGGTGGTCGACGTAATGCGCTCCTGCAGCTGACCCATGTCAGTCGACAGGGTCGGCTGGTAGCCCACGGCCGAAGGAATACGGCCAAGCAGGGCGGACACTTCCGCGCCAGCCTGGGTGAAGCGGAAGATGTTGTCGACGAAGAACAGCACGTCCTGGCCTTCCTGGTCGCGGAAATATTCCGCCATGGTCAGGCCTGACAGGGCGACGCGGGCACGCGCGCCCGGGGGTTCGTTCATCTGGCCGAACACCAGCGCCACCTTGGAACCTTCCGACGTGGCGTTGCCGTCCGCGTCCTTGGCGATAACTCCGGCGTCGAGGAATTCGTGGTAAAGGTCGTTGCCTTCACGGGTCCGTTCACCGACGCCCGCGAAGACCGAGACGCCGCCGTGGCCCTTGGCGATGTTGTTGATCAGTTCCTGGATCAGCACGGTCTTGCCGACGCCGGCGCCGCCGAACAGGCCGATCTTGCCGCCCTTGGCGTAGGGGGCCAGCAGGTCGATCACCTTGATGCCGGTGACGAGAATGGCAGCTTCAGTCGACTGGTCAACGAAGGGCGGGGCTTCGGCGTGAATCGGGGCGTGCATGTCGGACCCGACCGGGCCGCGTTCGTCAATCGGCTCGCCCACCACATTCATGATGCGGCCCAGCGTCTTGGGGCCGACGGGCACGGAAATCTGTGCACCGGTGTTCACCACGGCCTGGCCGCGGGTCAGGCCGTCGGTGCCATCCATGGCGATGGTGCGCACGGTGTTTTCGCCGAGGTGCTGGGCGACTTCAAGGACCAGCTTCTGGCCGTTGTTGTCAGTTTCCAGCGCGGTCAGGATCGCCGGCAGTTCGCCTTCGAAGGTGACGTCGACGACGGCGCCGATGACCTGGCTGATCTTGCCATTGGTGGTCTTGTTGAGCACGGGTGCGGTGGCCATTTTCGTTTCCTTGCCTAGAATCTCTTACAGCGCTTCGGCGCCGGCGATAATTTCAACGAGTTCGGTGGTGATCGCGGCCTGACGGCTGCGGTTGTACTGGATGGTCAGCTTGTCGATCAGTTCGCCCGCATTGCGCGTGGCGTTGTCCATCGCGGTCATCGAGGCGCCCTGTTCGGAAGCGGCGATTTCCAGCAGCGCGCCGAAAATCTGCGTCTTCACATAGCGGGGCAGCAATTCTTCGAGGATTTCTTCCTCGCCCGGTTCATATTCAACCACCGCGCCGCTTTCGCTGGCGGTCGCGGGGGCCGGAACGGGGATCAGTTGCTGGGTGAGCGGATCCTGCGCCAGCGCCGACTTGAATTCGGCGAAGATGAGATGCGCGACATCGAAGGAACCGGATTCGAACTTGGCCATCAGTTCCGATGCGATCGCTTCGGCTTCGGCAAAGCCGGGATCGCGCACGGTGCTGGTGTCGAAGCCGCCGCCGATCTGGTCAGCGAAATCGCGCCTGATCGGGGCGCGTCCCTTGCGTCCGACCAGGAAGAATTCCACGCTCTTGCCAGCGGCGATCAGCGCGCGGGCCTGGGCCTTGGCTTCCTTGACGATGTTCGAGTTGAGACCGCCGCACAGACCCTTGTCCGTGTTGACGACGACCAGCAGGTGGCGCTGGTCACTGCCGGTGCCAGCCAGCAATTTGGGTGCGCTGTCCCCGCTGACCTTGCCGGCCAGCGAAGCCATCACTTCGGCGAGGCGGGCCGCATAGGGGCGAGCGGCTTCGGCAGCCGCCTGCGCCTTGCGCAGCTTGGCCGCGGCCACCATCTGCTTGGCCTTGGTGATCTTCTGGGTCGATTTGACCGAGTTGATCCGGCCCTTGAGTTCCTTAAGCGAGGCCATGAAGGCTTCCTCTGGTTACGTCGGGGCTCAGGCGAACTGCTTGGCGAAAGCGTCAAGCGCGGCGCGGGTGCGATCAGCAACCTCGCCTTCGAACTTCTGCGATTCGCGGATGTCCTTCAGCACGTCGGCATGTTCGGACCGCATGAAGCTGAGCATTTCACCTTCGTAACGGGTCACCGCATCGACCGGGATCGCGTCGAGATAGCCGTTCGTGCCGGCGAAGATCGAGACGGTCTGTTCTTCAAACGGCATCGGGCTGAACTGGGGCTGCTTGAGCAGCTCGGTCAGGCGCGCGCCGCGATTGAGCAGGCGCTGAGTCGAGGCATCAAGGTCCGAACCGAACTGGGCGAAGGCCGCCATTTCGCGGTACTGGGCCAGCTCCAGCTTGATCGAGCCAGCGACCTTCTTCATCGCCTTGGTCTGGGCGGCGCCGCCGACGCGGCTGACCGAAAGGCCGACGTTGATGGCCGGGCGAACGCCCTGGTAGAACAGGCCGGTTTCCAGGAAGATCTGGCCGTCAGTGATCGAGATCACGTTGGTCGGAATATAGGCCGACACGTCGCCCGCCTGGGTTTCGATGATCGGCAGTGCGGTCAGCGAACCGCCGCCATTGTCATCATTCAGCTTGGCCGCGCGCTCCAGCAGGCGGCTATGCAGATAGAACACGTCACCCGGATAGGCTTCGCGGCCCGGCGGGCGGCGCAGCAGCAGCGACATCTGGCGATAAGCGACGGCCTGCTTGGAAAGATCGTCATAGACGATCACGGCGTGCATGCCGTTGTCGCGGAAGAATTCGCCCATGGTGGCGCCGGTGTAAGGCGCGAGATACTGCAGCGGCGCCGGTTCGGAAGCGGTGGCGGCGACGACGATGGAATATTCCATCGCGCCGTTTTCTTCGAGCTGGCGCACGATCTGCGCGACGGTCGAACGCTTCTGGCCGACGGCGACGTAGATGCAGTAAAGCTTCTTCTTTTCGTCCGTGCCCTGGTTCGCTTCCTTCTGGTTGATGAAGGTGTCGATGGCGACGGCGGTCTTGCCGGTCTGACGGTCGCCAATGATCAGTTCGCGCTGGCCGCGGCCAACGGGGACGAGCGCGTCAATCGCCTTGAGGCCGGTCTGCACGGGTTCATGCACCGATTTGCGCGGGATGATGCCCGGCGCCTTCACTTCAACGCGCTGGCGGCTGGCGGCTTCGATCGGGCCCTTGCCGTCAATCGGATTGCCGAGAGCGTCAACCACGCGGCCAAGCAGGCCCTTGCCGACGGGCACGTCGACGATGGTGCCGGTGCGCTTGACGGTGTCGCCTTCCTTGATTTCATTGTCCGAGCCGAAGATCACGACGCCGACATTGTCCGCTTCAAGGTTCAGGGCCATGCCCTGAATGCCGTTGGCGAATTCGACCATTTCACCGGCCTGCACCTTGTCCAGACCGTGAATGCGGGCGATGCCGTCACCGACTGACAGCACGCTGCCGACTTCGCTGACCTGAGCTTCGGTGCCGAAGCTGGCGATCTGGTCCTTGATGACCTTCGAGATTTCTGCGGCGCGGATTTCCATTGCTTAGCCTTTCATCGAAACCTTGGTACGGGCTTTCAGCCCTTCATCGCGTGAGCGAGGGAATTGAGACGGGTACGGATCGAGCTGTCGATACGCTTCGAACCGATGGTGACCACCAGGCCGCCGAGCAGATCAGGA
>JAURML010000147.1 GCA_030830695.1 Caenibius sp.
CTGGGCCGCCTGCGCATCGGGCAGGAAAATCTCGATCAGCCGCGCGGACACGCGACCTGGCCTGTTTCAGACAAGCCGGGCATGCCCGCCCGTGCTGCCAAAGCCCCCTGCCCCGCGCGCCGTGTCGTCCAGTTCGGCAACTTCTTCCCATTGTGCGAGCACCACCGGCGCCAGCACCAGCTGGGCGATACGATCCCCACGCGCGATGGCGAAATCATCTGGCCCGAGATTGATCATGATGATCTTCAATTCGCCGCGATAATCGGAATCGATCGTGCCCGGGGTATTGGGCAGGCTGATGCCGTGCTTCAACGCAAGGCCCGATCGCGGCCGCACCTGCACCTCGAACCCTTCGGGAATGGCCAGGGCAAAGCCCGTGGCGACCGCGTGGCGACCGCCTGGAGGAAGCACCACATCCTCGGCCGCCAGCACATCCATGCCCGCTGCCCCGGCTGTGGCATAGGCGGGCAAGTCCAGCCCCTCACCATGCGGCAGTCGCCTGATCGCGACCGGTACGCTATTGATTGAGGGCATCGGCAATCTTTTCCACCAGTTGACGCGCAACCTCTTCCTTGGGCAGTTCCTGCCAGCTGTCCACCCCTTCACCCGTCACGACATGGACCGTATTGCGCCCGCCGCCCATCACATCGCCTGACACATCATTGGCAACGATCCAGTCCGCGCCCTTGCGCTTGCGCTTGATCTGGGCATTTTCGATCACATTGTCCGTTTCGGCGGCAAATCCGACGACCAGTCCGGGCCGCTTGGCCCCGGCGGCCAGATTGGCGAGAATATCCGGATTTTCGGTGAGGCGCAGCGCAGGCGGCGCCATTTCGCGCTTCTTCATCTTCCTAGTGGCCACTTCGCTCGTGCGCCAGTCAGCAACGGCGGCGACCATCACTGCCGCATCGGCGGGCAAGGCCTTGCGCACCGCATCGGCCATCTCGATTGCTGTTTCGACATTGATGCGGTCCACCCCCGGCGGCGTTTCCAGTATGACCGGCCCCGAAACCAGCGTGACCCGTGCGCCAGCAGCGGCGGCAGCAGCGGCAATGGCATAGCCCTGCTTCCCGGATGAACGATTGGCGATGTAACGCACCGGATCGATCGGTTCATGCGTCGGCCCGGCGGTGACCAGTACATGCTTGCCATAGAGCGGGCGATGAGTCGGGTCTTCCTCGAACTCGGGCTGCCCATCGAGCGGATCGTCCGCGACCGCATCGTCAGGCAGGTCGCTGTCCAGCTCGTCCAGCACCTCGGGGGGGAGCTGGCGTTCATTGACCTCGTGATTGATCGCGCCGGGATCCGTCGGCGGGGCAGCGGCGGCGCCCTTCCTGGCCAGCAGGGGGCCGGACAGGTCGGGCTCGGGCAGTGGCCCGTCCGCCTCGCCCGTCTCGAATTCGGGCATGGCATCCGGTCCGAGGCCAGAACCCAGCCCTGGCCAGCCGTCTTCCTGCCCGGCTTCCATCGCCTCTGCTTCAATCTCATCCAGCGTGCGCTTGGGCGTCGAGCGCGGGATGATTGACGCGAGCAGGCCGCTCAGCCCCGATCGCGCTGGCGGGGGAGCCTCCTCTTCAGGTTCCAGCGCTTCCAGCAATTCGTCCTCAGCGCTATCTTCGGGCTCGGCAATATCCTCATCTGCTGCAGGCACTTGCCAGGCGATTTCGGCCGGTGGCGGCGAAAGCGCAGGCGCGAATCCTTCCTCCAGCCCCAGCGCGCCGCCAATCGCGCGGCAAACCGCATCCGGCTCCGGCAGGCGCCCCGCACCATATTCGCCACAGGCCATAGGGCCTTCATCAGGCTCCATCACCGCAACGCCCGCGCGGCGCAGCAGATCGACATTGCGCTGCGTCGCCTCATGTTCCCACATGCGCACATTCATGGCCGGCACGGCCAGCACCGGCTTGTCCGTCGCCAGCAGCAGCGTAGTGGCCAGATCATCGGCAATGCCCGCCGCCATCTTGGCCAGCAGATCGGCCGTTGCCGGGCACACGACCACCAGATCCGCTTCGCGGCTTAGCTGGATATGGCCCATTTCGGCCTCGTTCTTCAAATCCCACAAGGTGGTGTAGACCGGATTTTCGCTGAGCGCGGCCAGCGTCATCGGCGTAACGAATTGCGATCCCGCTTCGGTCAGCACGCATGTGACCGAGCCTCCGCCCTTGCGGATCAAACGGACAAGCTCGCAGGCCTTGTAAGCCGCGATCCCGCCCCCGACGACCAGAAGTATCCTTGGCGCTCCCATAATGGTGTTGTGCAGTGGCACGGCTTTTCGTGCAACCGCTTTACTTAAGATGGTTAAGAGCCGAGAAGATTTGCGTGGTAACCTTGGGAGAACACACGCCATGCGCCTGATCGTGACAGCATTGACCTTCCTGATCGGTCTTTTCCTGATCCTGCTGGGCATCGCCTATCTCGTGCAGCCGGATACGGTTGCCGCCGGGGTTGGCCTGCGCCCGCTGGACAATAAGGGCTTTTCGACGCTGCGCGGCGATGTCTTCGCCTTCTTCACCATCACCGGCATCTGCACCGTGTGGGGTGCGTGGCAGCGCAAGGGCGATTTGCTGCTGGTCCCCGCCATCGTGATGATCCTCGTCATCCTTGGCCGCATCGTCAGCCTGGCAATGGATGGATCCTATGATGGCTTCGTCATCCCGATGCTGGCCGAAGCGGTGATTGCCGGGATCGTGCTGTGGGCACGCAATCTGCTGCCGCACCATCATCTGGACGAGGTCGGCGACTAGGATCAGCTCTGGAACCAGCCCATCATGCTCGCGGCCAGCACCAGCGCGCCGCCAGCCAGCGCGGCAAGCACATAACCGCCCGCGCCGCGCCGCCGTTCCCGGCGTTGCCACAACAGTTCGACCGGCGGCAGCGGCGGCTGTTCGGGCGCGCCGCCCCTGGCCGGGAATTTCTCCTCGATCCGGCGGATCAGCGCGGGCAGGCGCAGCAGCGTTCCCACATCGTCGCGCAACCGTTCAGCCAGCGCGGCTTCCGGCCCCAGTTCCTCGCGAATCCAGTCCCTGACAAAAGGCGCTGACACGTCCCACATGTTGATTTGCGGATTAAGCTGAGTCGCCACCCCTTCGACCATCACCATCGTCTTTTGCAGCAGCAGCAGGTGCGGCTGGGTCTGCATGTCGAAATCGCGGGTTATGGCGAACAGCCCGTCCAGCATCTGCCCGACGGAAAGCTCGCTCACCGGCTTGCCGCGCATTGGCTCGCCCACGGCGCGCAGGGCGGTGGCGAATTCGTCAATCGAATGATGGGCCGGGACATATTGCGCTTCGAAGTGAATTTCGGCGACACGCCGGTAATTGCCCGTGGTCAGTCCATAAAGGATTTCGGCCAGCCATTGCCGGGCACGCCGGTCAATCCGGCCCATGATCCCGAAATCGATCGCCGCAATGGTTCCGTCCGGCTGAACGATCAGATTGCCCTGATGCATGTCGGCGTGGAAAAAGCCCGCGCTGATCGCCTGAGTCAGGAAGGCGAGCACCAGCCGGCTGGCAAGCTGCGGCAAATCGTGCCCCGCCGCCAGCAGTGCCTCCCGGTCACTGATCTTGATGCCTTCAATCCAGTCAGTGGTCATCACCCGGCCATTGGTCCGGTCCCAGTCCACCTGTGGCACGCGATAGTCGGCAAAACCCTGCATCGCAGCGGCAAGTTCGCTGGCCGAGGCGGCTTCTCGGCGCAGGTCCAGTTCGCGGTTGGTCCAGCGCTTGAAATTGGCGATGGTCTGGCGCGGGCGCAGCCGCTCCGCCTCTCCGCCCAAGGCCTCCAGATGCGCCGCCGCCCATTCATATGTGGCGATGTCGCGCGCGAATCGTTCGCGGATGCCGGGGCGCAGCACCTTGATGGCCACGTCGCGCCCTTCGCTCGTCACCGCGCGATGCACCTGGGCGATGGAGGCGGAACCGATCGGGACGGGATCGATCGAGGCAAACAAGGCTTCCGGCGCGCGGGCGAAACTGCGGGCAATCTCCGCCTCGATCTCGGCAAAGGGCACCGGCGGCAGGCTGTCTTGCAGAAACAGCAGATTTCGGGCCGCATCGTCCCCGACCAGGTCGGGCCGGGTGGCGAGCGACTGGCCCAGCTTGATCGCTGCCGGACCGACCGCCTGAAATGCGCCTGCGTAATCGGGCTGGCGCGGCTGGAACGTGCCGAAGCGGGCCAGCCGCGCGAGGCGGCGCACCGGCGGCGGCGTGTTGGGATCACCTTCAATCCCGCGCAACGCGCCATGGCGTGCGAGCGTCCGGCCCCAGCGCAGCAGGCGCAGAATATGCGTGGCAGGCCGCGTCAAATCAGATCTTCCAGCCCGAATGAATCGCCACCAGCCCGCCCAGGATCGGTTCCACCCGGGTCCGCTCAAACCCCGCAGCGCGAATCATGGCTTCGAATTCGGGCATCGGCGGGAAACGGCGGATCGATTCGATCAGATAGCGATAGCTGTCCTCATCTCCCGCCACGGCCTGCCCGATCCGGGGCACCAGCCGATGCGAATAGAAATCATAGGCCTGCTTGAACCCCGGCCAGGTGGTCGTGGAAAATTCAAGGCAGAAAAACCGCCCGCCGCGCCGCAACACCCGGTAAGCTTCGGCCAGCGCACGATCGATATGCGTGACGTTGCGGATTCCGAACGCGATGGTGTAGCCATCGAACACGCGATCGGGAAAGCTCAGTTCCTCGGCATTCTGGCGCGACCAGACCAGCGTATCAATGCCGCGGTCCATCGCCCGCTCAATCCCCACATCCAGCATGTCCTGATTGATGTCCGAGACGGTCACCCGCGCACCGCGCGCTTCGAGCCGGAAGGCGATGTCGCCCGTACCGCCCGCCATGTCGAGGAATTCCTCATCCGCCTGCGGCTTCACCCGCCGCACAAACTGGTCCTTCCATACCCGGTGAAGCCCGCCGGACATGGCATCATTCATGATGTCATATTTGCGGGCCACGCTGGAAAAGACGGCGCCGACGCGCTCGGTCTTTTCTCCCGGGGTGACTTCTTCATAGCCGAAGGAAACGCGATCACTCATGATGCGGCGCTTTAGGGGAGTTTCGGCACAGGGCAAAGGCTGATAGCAGCGTGCGGTATGCCCGAATTGCCCGAAGTCGAAACAACCGTACGGGGCCTGGCCCGCGTGCTGGAAGGCCAGCGCATCGCCGCGCTGCGCGTAAACCGGCCCGATCTGCGCCGCCCTTTCCCCGCTGATCTGGTACAGGCAATGACCGGGGCCACCGTCACCGGGCTGGGACGACGGGCGAAATACGGCCTTGTTCACACCGATCGCGCGCGCACACTGGTCTTCCATCTGGGGATGAGCGGGCGGTGGCGAATCGATCCCGAAAACGCTGACCGGCACGATCACCTCGTCCTTCACACCGTTTCGGGCCATGTGCTGGCACTGAACGATCCGCGCCGTTTCGGCTCGGTCGATCTGGTCGATTCGCCAACGCTGGGACTCTGGCCGCCCTTCGCCGCGATGGGGCCCGAACCGCTGGGTGACGATTTTACGCCGGCATCACTGCACCGTGCGCTGGCCGGACGCAGCGCGGCAATCAAGCTGCTGCTGCTGGATCAGCGGATCGTCGCGGGTCTGGGCAATATCTACGTTTGCGAGGCGCTGCACCGCGCCGCGATCCGGCCCACCCGGCCGGGCGGGACCGTCAGCCGCAAGGCGCTGGAACGCCTCGTACCCGCAATCAAGGGCGTGCTGGCCGAATCGATCGCGGCGGGCGGTTCAACCATCCGTGATTACGCCCAGCCCGACGGGGAACTGGGCTATTTCGCAAGGGACTGGCGCGTCTACGGGCGCGAGGGCGAAAGCTGCGCCTGCGGCGGAACGATTGAACGCTTTGCACAGGGCGGGCGCAGCAGCTGGTGGTGCCGCCGCTGCCAGAAGTGAGCATTCGCGCGGTTGTGCCTACATATCCGTCGCTGTTTGCTTGACGATTCGGCCACTCACCGCTAAGGGCGCCGCTTTCCGGCAGGCCTGTGCCTGCCAATCAATCAGTTTTGCAATTCTATCGCCGCTGTACCGGGCGGCATGTCAGAGGAACTACATGGCCAATACGCCGCAAGCCCGCAAGCGCATCCGCCGCAATGAAGCCCGCGCCGCCATCAATGGCGCCCGGATAAGCCGCATCCGCAACTTCGTGAAGAAGGTGGAAAGCGCAATCGAAGGGGGCGACAAGCCCGCCGCCGCCGAAGCGCTCAAGGCCGCACAGCCTGAACTGGCCCGTGGCGTCGCCCGCGGCGTGCTGCACAAGAACGCCGCATCGCGCAAACTTTCCCGCCTGACCAAGCGCGTCGCCGCGCTCTGATTCGGCTTGTTGCCCCTCGCGGGGGGCGTCTGAACTCAATGATGACAGTGACAGGGTCGGCGTGTCTCACGTCGACCCTGTGTGCATTTGCGAACTGTAATATTCGCGCCCGCAGCGACGCTAGGAATCCTCGCGATTCGCGAGAAGGATTCTCAAAAAATTAGGCTAAACAGGGCCTTAAACGCATCCCCTCGGGTCTCGGTAAGTCAATCGAATTATTTCAGATTTTTTTCACTCCCACCCCTTGCTCCGGACCGCTTGGTCCTGAATAAAGTTGCTGTCGGCGCGGGGATTGTGTCGGCATTCACAGTTCTGGTTATTCAGGCGGCAAAGCCCGGGGCCACAGTTCTGTGGTGGGGCGCGCATACGCTGTAGCAGGGCTTGGCCTGCTGCGGACGGACATAATGTCAAGGCAGAGCGCAAGGGGGCATTGGAAGCTGAAATGGCGCGCAACAGGATTCATCGGGACCAGCCTACTCTCAACGGACAAGCGGCATCACGCGGGGACATGACGGACGAACAGGAAGCGGTGAATCTCGCAGCCGACTGGGCTGACATCAGCCAGGGCCTGCGCAAGGATCTGGGACATCAATTACACAGCCAGTGGATCAAGCCGATCCAGCTGGGCAACTTCTGCAAGGAAACGGGCACGCTCGATCTGTTTCTGCCCACCGAATTTTCCGCCAACTGGGTGGCGGACCGCTTTGCTGACCGGCTTTCGCTGGCATGGAAGATCGCACGTTCGGAAGTCCGCCATGTGCGCATTTCGGTTCATCCCGGCCGCCGCCACCTGCCCGAATTGCGGGTCGGCGAAGCGGGGCCTCATGCACTGGGTTCGCCTGCGGCCAATGACCGGACTGACAGCGGCCTGTTCACTCATCCCGCTGACACGATCGGCACGCAGGGCTTCACCTCGTCAGTCGGGCTCGATCCCTCGCTGACCTTTCAGGCCTTTGTCACCGGCAAGTCCAATGTGCTGGCCTTCAACGCCGCCGAACGCATGGCCAAGGTCGAAGCGCCGCAGTTCAGCCCGCTCTATCTCAAGGCGGCGACCGGCCAGGGCAAGACTCACCTGCTGCACGCGATCGGCCATGCCTATCTGACCGATCACCCACGCGCGCGCATCTTCTACTGTTCGGCCGAACGCTTCATGGTCGAATTCGTGCAGGCGCTGCGCCAGAACGAAATGATCGAATTCAAGGCGCGGCTGCGCGGCTTTGACCTTTTGCTGGTGGACGATATCCAGTTCATCATCGGCAAGGCCAGCGCGCAGGAAGAACTGCTTTACACCATCGATGCGCTGCTGGCCGAAGGCAAGCGGCTGGTCTTCGCCGCCGACCGCGCGCCTCAGGCGCTGGACGGGGTGGAACAGCGGCTGCTGTCGCGCCTGTCGATGGGGCTGGTGGCCGATATTCAGCCCGCCGATATCGACCTGCGCCGCTCCATCCTCGAGAGCAAGCTCAACCGCTTCGCCCCGCTGGAAGTGCCCGCCGACGTCATCGAATTCCTGGCCCGCACCATCAACCGCAATGTGCGCGAACTGGTGGGTGGGCTGAACAAGCTGATCGCCTATGCGCAGCTGACCGGGCAGGCGGTGTCGCTGCAACTGGCGGAAGAACAGCTGACCGATATCCTTTCAGCCAATCGCCGCCGCATCACCATTGACGAAATCCAGCGCACCGTGTGCCAGTTCTATCGCGTTGACCGTTCGGAAATGTCGTCCAAGCGGCGCGCCCGCGCCGTCGTGCGCCCGCGCCAGGTGGCAATGTATCTGGCCAAGGTCCTGACCCCGCGTTCCTATCCCGAAATCGGACGCAAGTTCGGCGGGCGCGATCACTCGACCGTCATTCACGCGGTGCGCCTGATCGAGGATCTGCGCCAGCGCGATGCGGACATGGATGGTGACGTGCGCAGCCTGCTGCGCCAGCTGGAAAGCTGATCACCCAAATCCCGGCCCCGTCCCGCAATCAGGAATCGACAGCTCTTCCACAGCCTGCCAACAGGCTGTCCATGGCCCTGTCCCCTGCCCGTCTCGATCGTTTCGCCCGCCATATCGTGCTGCCCGAAGTGGGCGGAGCGGGGCAGGCGGCGCTGGCTGCCGCGCATGTGGTGCTGGTGGGGCTGGGCGGCATGGGCAGCCCGGCGCTCCAGTATCTGGCGGCGGCAGGCATCGGGAAACTGACGCTGCTGGACGATGATGCGGTCGAGCCCGGCAATCTCCAGCGCCAGACGATCTATGCCGAACGCGATGTCGGCCATGGCAAGGCGGTGGCGGCGCGGCGCTGGCTGGCCAATTTCGATAATACGCTGGAGGTATCGATCAGCGATACGCGGATCGGCCCGGATAACGCGGCCCGGCTGATTGCAGGCGCCGATCTGGTGCTGGACGGAACGGATAATTTCGCCACCCGGCTGGCCGTTTCCGACGCCTGCGTGACCGCGGCCATCCCGCTTACCAGCGCGGCGGTGGGGCGCTTTCAGGGGCAGGTCGCCAGCTTTGCGGGCCATCTGCCGGACCAGCCCTGCTATCGCTGCTTCGTGGGTGATGCATTCGACGCTGAAGATTGCGACACTTGCGCGGAAGACGGGATGCTGGGCGCCATGGCCGGATGGGTCGGCAGCTTCGCGGCCATGCAGGCGATCCGCGTGCTGCTGGCGGGCCACGCCGCGCTGGGCAACCCCCAGTGGGGCACGCTCCACCTGCTCGACGGGCTGAAACCCGGAATGCGCACCCTCACGATCGCAAAGGATCCGGGCTGTGCGGCCTGCTCCGCCTCAGGCTGAACCGGACGAAACGGATGGCGTGGAAGAAACCCAAGCCTGCTTTATGGTTTCCGTCACCCGAGAGTTGACTGTCCGGACACGACAACATTGCGGAAATGTGGTCGGGGTTAAAAAAATCGTCACATGAGAACCCGCAAGGCATCAATCATTGTTCCGCTACTACTCGCTGGTTGTTCGCCAGACCCGACTCACGAGCTGACGCTCGAAACCACCGATGGACCGAACCGTTTCTTGGTCGCTGACATCGAAAAACAGTTGTCTCGTGACCCTTGCCTGACTGACATTGCGACGATGCGACGAGAGTATCGGTATGGGAGGCGTGACGGAGAAGAGGACAAAGGTCTGATCGACATTAAAGTTCAAGAAGCTGACTTCGATGGTCTACCGGCGGGGATATTCATCAAGGGGCAGTCGAACTTCGGAACGCTTGATGACAGGTCTTACTTTGTTGCATTCGCAACCTATCACCTTGGCAAGGGTGAGCTGGACCTTTGGGCATGCGGCGACAATGCAAATGGCTCACACTCTATGCGCCACGAGCCTCGGTTTTGAAGTTTATCTGATGTCAGCTTCCCCCGACATTCCTGCCATTCGTGCAGCAAGGGCGGCTCCCCATTAGCGACCTGTCACAGGGGCGGAGGATCGCCCGCGCCGCCCAGTAATTCCTCCACCCATGCGGGAACGATCTCCCCCGCCGGGCCCAGCCGGGTTTCGTGGAACCAGCCGGAACCCTGGCTCCGCTCCAGATTGAGTTCCAGCGTCCGCGCGCCCAGTTCGCGCGCGTCGCGCACGAAGCCCGCCGCCGGATAGACCGCGCCTGACGTGCCGATGGAAACGAACAGGTCCGCCCCGCGCAGTGCGCCGTAAATCTCGCCCATCCGGTAAGGCATTTCACCGAACCATACGATATCCGGGCGCAAGGCGCGGCCGCCGCACCTTGGGCACTCTGGCCGATCGATCAGCGGCCCGGTCCAGCGCGAACGCGCGTCGCAGGCTGTGCACCAGGCATTGAGATGTTCGCCATGCATGTGCAGCACCCGGCGTGCGCCCGCCCGTTCGTGCAGGTCATCGACATTTTGCGTCACGATCAGCAGATCGCCGGGCCAGCGGGCATCGAGTTCGGCCAGCGCCACATGCGCCGCGTTCGGCTCCTTCTGCTGGATCGCTTCGCGCCGCATGTCGTAGAAGCGCAGGACGAGGTTGGGATCGCGGGCGAATGCCTCTGGCGTCGCCACATCCTCCACCCGGTGCTTTTCCCACAGCCCCCCGCCGTCACGGAAAGTATCAATACCGCTTTCGGCGCTGATTCCGGCACCGGTGAGAATCACGATGTTGCGGATTCGGTTCATGCCATTCCCTTGCCGTCACCCTGAACTTGTTTCAGGGTCCATTTCTCCCCATAAGCCGCCGTGTTTGGGGCACGATGGATGCTGAAACAAGTTCAGCATGGCGGGTTTCGGAGGACATATGACCAGAATCGGAATTATCGGCAGCGAAGGGCGCATGGGCCGCGCGATCGCAGAGGCCATCTCGGCAGCAGGCAACGCCTTGTCTGGCGGCATTGACAAGGATGGCGCCGCGGCGGCTTTGGCCAGTGGCAGCGACATATTGATCGATTTCTCCTCCCACGGCGCACTGGAAGCCAATCTGGACGCGGCGATGGCCGCGGGCATCCCCATCGTCATCGGCACCACCGGGCTTGAGGAACGCCACCACTGGCTGATCGATCAGGCGGCGGAACGGATCGCCGTGCTGCAGACGGGCAATACCTCGCTCGGTGTCACGCTGCTGGCGCATCTGGTGCGCGAGGCGGCCAGCAGGCTGGGCGAGGATTGGGATATCGAGATCGTGGAGACGCATCACCGCATGAAAGTGGATGCGCCATCGGGCACCGCATTGCTGCTGGGTGAAGCGGCGGCAGCGGGCCGGGGCATCCCCCTTGCCGATCATTCGGAGCGCGGGCGTGACGGCATCACCGGCAGGCGGGCACAGGGCGCGATCGGTTTCGCCGCGCTGCGGGGCGGCAGCGTGGCGGGCGATCACACGGTGCATTTCCTGGCTGACAATGAACGCATCGCCCTGTCGCATCTGGCCGAAAACCGGGGCATCTTCGCACGCGGCGCGGTGAAGGCGGCGCAGTGGCTGATCGGGAAGCCCGCCGGGCGCTACACCATGCCGCAGGTGCTGGGTCTTTGAAGAAAGACGCGATCTTCGAATTCTTCCGCATTCTGGCCGAGGACAATCCATCCCCGGAAACGGAACTCGAATTCGGCAATATTTACCAGTTGCTCGTCGCCGTGGTGCTCAGCGCACAGGCGACCGACGTGGGCGTCAACAAGGCCACGCGCCGCCTGTTCCAGCAGGTCAGGACCCCGGCGCAGATGATCGCGCTGGGCGAGGACGGGTTGAAAGAGCATATCAAGACCATCGGCCTGTTCAATTCCAAGGCGAAGAATGTGATCGCCATGTCCGAACGGCTGATTGCCGATTTTGGCGGCGAGGTGCCGCAGGACCGGGATTTGCTGACCAGCCTGCCGGGCGTTGGCCGCAAGACCGCCAATGTAGTGATGAACTGCGCCTTCGGCGCGGAAACCTTCGCGGTGGACACGCATGTGTTCCGCGTCGCGAACCGCACCACGCTCGCTCCCGGCAAGACGGTGGACGCGGTCGAACAGAAGCTGGAAAAAGTGGTGCCGCAGCCGTTCCGCCGCCACGCACATCACTGGCTGATCCTGCTGGGCCGCTATATCTGCAAGGCGCGCACGCCCGCATGCTGGCGCTGCCCGGTCGTGGCGCAATGCGGGTTCAGGCAGAAGCTGCTGGAGGCTCCGCGGGCGAAGGCGAAGACAGCGCGCTGATCACCGTGGCTGCGACCAGATCGCCCACTACGTTAAGCGTGGTGCGGCACATGTCGAGGAACCGGTCCACCCCCAGAATCAGCCCGATCCCTTCGGGCGGAACGCCCACCCCGCCCAGGATCAGCGCGATCACCGGCAACGATCCGCCCGGCACCCCGGCCGTGCCGATCCCGGCCAGAATGCACACCAGCATCACGAAACCCTGATCGGCAAGGCTCAGCTCCACCCCGAAGAACTGCGCCAGGAACAGCACCGTCACCCCTTCGAACATGGCGGTGCCGTTCTGGTTGGCGGTGGCCCCGATGGTGAGCACGAAGCGCGATATGCGCGGCGGCAGCTTCAACTGATCTTCGGCCACGCGCAACGCGGTGGGCAGGGTGGCGTTTGAACTGGCGGTGGAAAAGGCCATCAGGCTCGCCTCGCGGGTTTCGCGGAAGAAGGCGAGCGGGCTCTTGCGGGCGAGCAGACGCAGCAGCGCCGGGAAGACGCCGAACATCTGGATCGCCAGCGCCAGCAGCACCACGCCGACAAAAGCGGCCAGCTTGACCAGCAGATCCCAGCCGAACTGGGCGGCAAGGTTGAACATGAAGCAGAAGATGGCGACCGGCGCGATCTGGATGACGATGCCGATCAGCTTCATCGCCACTTCGAACACACCTTCGATCGCGTCTTTCAACACCGCCGTCCGCCGGGTCTGGACCAGCAGCAGGCCGATCCCGAAGAACAGGGCGAAGAACATCACCGCCAGAATGTCATTATTGCTCATCGCGCTGATGACATTGGACGGGACGATCGCGATCAGCTGGCTGATCCCCAGCTCGCTGGTGTTGGACGCATTGACAATACTGGCCGCGCCTTCGCCGCTTTGCGCCAGCATCTGCCGCGCCGCTGCCGGATCGACCCCGTCACCCGGGCGCAGGACATTGACGCAGGCGATGCTGACCAGCACCGCGATCGAAGAAACCACCACTGTATAGACAAGCGTACGGATGCCGACCGATTTCAGTTCCCGGATTTCGCGCATCTCCGCGATGCCGACCACCAGCGCGCTGAACAGCAGCGGGATCACCAGCATGAACAGCAGGCGCAGGAAAATCTGCCCGACCGGCCCGGTGACATAGGTCACGATGGTGTCGACCCAGCCCGCGCCCGGTGCGAACGTATAGGCCGCAAGCCCCGCCACCAGCCCGGCAGCAAAGCCGATCAGGATGCGCCATTGCAGCGTGCCATGGCCAATGGGCGCGGCGCCCGCGGCGATTTCACCGGCATCGCTCATGCCAGTGCTGCCAGCGCAACCCGGCGATAGATGCGGGCCAGCGCGTCAAGATCCGGGATGGCTACCGCCTCGTCCCGCTTGTGCATCGTGGCATTGCACAGGCCGAATTCGATCACCGGGCAGAAATCCTTGAGGAAACGGGCGTCCGAAGTTCCGCCGGTGGTCGATTGTTCGGGGGTCACGCCGGTTTCCGCTTCGATCGCCGCCGCGACCAAGGCTGAAAATGCACCAGGCTGAGTCAGGAAGGGCTCGCCGGAAATCACCGTGCGTGCGCGCGCGCCATGGCGCGCGGCGATCTCGTCAATCCGGGCGGAAAGGCTCGCCCCCGAATGGAGATCGTTGAAGCGAATCGAAATGCGCGCCCGCGCTGCCGCCGGAATCACATTCGTGGCCGGGTTGCCTACCTCCAGATCGGTGATCTCCAGATTGGATGGCTGGAACCAGTCGGTTCCCCGGTCCAGTTCCAGCGCATCCAGCTCCGCCAGCAAGGCCACCAGCCGGGTGCAGGGATTGTCCGCCAGATGCGGATAGGCGACATGGCCCTGCACGCCGTCCACTTCCAGCCAGCTGTTCAGCGATCCGCGCCGCCCGATCTTCATCATGTCGCCCAGGCGATTGACCGAGGTCGGTTCGCCCACCAGGCACAGGTCAGGGGTTGCGCCCAGTTCGCGCATCTGGTCCATCAGGGCGAGCGTGCCGAACCGGGCCGGGCCTTCCTCGTCCCCGGTTATGATGAAGCTGATCGTACCCGCATCGGCGGGAATGGCCTGCGCGGCGGCGACCATCGCGGCCACAGCCCCCTTCATGTCCACCGCGCCCCGGCCATAAAGCAGTTCGCCGCGCACTTCAGGGGCAAAGGGCGCGCTGGTCCAGCCTTCCCCCGGCGGCACGACATCGACATGGCCGGCAAAGGCGAAATGGCGACTGCCCGCCGGGCCCTGGCGGATGGCGAAGAGATTTTCCACCGGCCCGTCCGGCGCCTCGCCCGAAATCCGGCGATGCACGGCAAACCCCAGCGGGGCGAGCATCTGTTCGAGGCAATCGAACACCAGCCCCGCCGCAGGCGTTACGCTGGGGCAGGCAATCAGGGCTTCAGCCAGCGTGGCGGTATCTTGCGGATCACTCATGCCGGTTGCGGATGCTCCCATTGCTCGATCACCCATTCTTCGTCCTCAGCCGCTTTTACCCACGCCTGCATCCATTCGTGATCCCACACAGCCTCCATATAGGCTTCGGCAAAACCCGGAACCTTGACCCCGTAGGTCAGGAAGCGGCTGACTACCGGCGCATAGATGATGTCCGCCGCGCTGAAAGTGCCAAACAGGAACGGCCCGCCCTGCCCAAAACGAGCCCGCGCTTCCGCCCACAGGGTGAGGACGCGCACGATATCGGCGGCGACATCATCCTTGACCGGCACACCTTCAAACCGCTTGCGCATATTCATGGGCAGCCCGCGCCGCAGGGGCAGGTAAGAGGAATGCATTTCGGCAACCATCGAACGGGCCATGCCGCGCGCGGCGTCATCCTTCGGCCAGAACCGGTCACGCCCCACCTTGTCCGCCAGATATTCGAGGATCGCGAGGCTGTCCCAGATCACCGCGTCGCCATCCCACAGCACCGGAACCTTGCCTGACGACGGCTGGATATCGCCCATCTGGAGCTTGGCAGCCTCCCAGTCCTCCCCGTAGAGCGGAACGGTCAGCTCCTCGAAATGCAGGCCAGACTGCCTGGCCGCCAGCCAGCCGCGCAGCGACCAGCTCGAATAATTCTTGTTGCCGATGATGAGTTTCATCTGCCGTCCCGGATAGCCATGGGGAATGGCCTACCCGTTCATCAATGCGCTGTCGAGGCTGAACAACATGCCGGGCGGACCGGGGGTGAACGCCGCCGGTCCCGCCGATTGATTATCCGGCGAACTGGCGGCGGATGCGCTTGCGCCCCAGCGGAATGTTGCCGGGATTGGCGACGGGGCCGGACGGCTCCTCTTCCCGGTCTTGCGCGACCGTATCCAGCACCACCACGCTGGAAATGGGCCGTTCGAAAGTGAAGCCGAAGCTCATGCCCTTCACCCAGGCGATCTTGCCGTAATATTCATGCTCGCCCCAGATCAGAAGCGCGGACAGCCCCTGACGCGGTGGATTGGCCATTTCAAGCTGAGCGCCGTCTTCGGAAAGATTTACCAGCATGCCGGGCCAGTCACCGCTGGCCATGAGCAATCGGGCTTCGCAGTCCACCCGCAGCCGGGGCTTTGCCCGGCGGTCCATGCGAAGCGCTCCGTCTTCGCGACGAAAAATGCCCATGGCGTGCACTCCGAGACAGATACCGAAAGCAAAGCTTACCGATGACGGAGTTAATTTCCTGTATATGCCGGGGCCACATGGAAGGCGAAATCAGCTGGCTAGAGCACTGCATCGGCCAGCACGGCGGCGCGCAACTCGGCAATGCCCATGCCCTTTTCCGAAGAGGTGATATGGAGCTGCGGAAAGGCGGCGGGGTGCTTGCGCGCCTCAGCCGCAGTGGCGGTGACCACCCGGTCCAGATCGCTCGCCTTCACCTTGTCCGCCTTGGTCAGCACGATCCGGTAACCGACCGCGGATTCATCAAGCATGGCCATCATTTCCGCGTCGACGGGCTTCACTCCGTGGCGCGCATCCACCAGCAACAGCGTGCGCTTCAACACCACGCGCCCGCGCAGGAAATCGCGCACCAGCCGCCGCCAGTTTTCCACCACCTTGGGCGGGGCCTTGGCGAAGCCATAGCCGGGCATGTCAACCAGGCGAAAGCGCGTCGGTTCCCCGACTTCGAAGAAGTTCAGTTCCTGCGTGCGCCCCGGTGTAACGGAGGTGCGCGCGATCGAGCGGCGTCCGGTAATTGCATTGATGAGCGAGCTCTTGCCAACGTTGGAGCGCCCGCAAAAAGCAATTTCCGGAAAGTCCGGGTCAGGCAGGAATTTGAGCGCGGGCGCCGATTTCAGGAACTCGACCCGTCCTGAAAAGAGTTTGGCCGCGCGTTCGGCCAGTTCGGCATCGGGCTGGTTCATCGCGGTTGCGGGGGTCAGGCCCCCGCCCCCTTGTCCTTCTGACCCTTCTTGCGCACCATCTCGGCCTTGTCCTTTTCCGCCTGCGCTTTCAGCTGCGGGTGGCGGCGATAGAGGTACCACTGCTGCGCAATCGTCAGCACGTTCGAGGTAATCCAGTAGATGAGCAGGCCCGAAGCAAAGGGCGCCATGATGAACATCATGAACCACGGCATGATCATGAAGATCTGCTGCTGGGTCGGGTCCATCGCCGCCGGGTTCAGCTTGAATTGCAGGAACATCGAAATGCCCAACAGCAATGCCAGCACACCAATGCCCAGAAAGCTTGGCGGATCGAACGGCAGCAGCCCAAACAGGTTGAGAATATGCAGGGGATCGGGCGCGGACAGATCCTTGATCCAAAGCGCGAAGGGTTGATGCCGCATTTCGATGGTCAGCAGCAGCACCTTGTACAGCGCGAAGAAGATCGGAATCTGCAGGAACAGGGGCAGGCAGCCGGACAACGGATTGACGCCTTCCTGCTTGTACAGCGCCATGATTTCCTGCTGCTGCTTCTGCTTGTCGTCCTTGTAGCGTTCCTGCAGCGCTTTCATCTTGGGCTGGATAGCCCGCATTGCGGCCATGCTGGCGAACTGCTTTTGCGCGATCGGAAACATCAACCCGCGAATGATGAGCGTGAGCAGGATGATCGCCACGCCGAAATTGCCGGCCAGGCTGAACAGCTTGTCCAGCAGCAGGAAGATCGGTCGCTCGAACCAGCGGAACCAGCCCCAGTCGATCGCCAGGCCGAACTTGGGAATGCCGCTGGCTTCGTAGCGATCCAGGATCTTGCTTTCCTTGGCCCCGGCAAACAGCTTCGTCACCTGGCTGGCCTGCTTGCCAGCAGGCAGGAATTGCGGGCGATAGAACAGGTCCGCCAGATAGATGTTGCGGCCCAGGCTTCGGAAATCGCTGCTTGCCCGCTCCCCGGCGGCAGGGATCAGGGCGGACATCCAGTAGATATCGGAAAAGCCGATCCAGTTGGTCACCCCGTCATTGGCGATCACCCCGTCCCTGTGTTCCTTCACGTCCTTGTAATTGGGGCCGAAGGAAACCGCTTGGTCAAAGGCGCCGAACGGGCCGGAATGAACATTCCAGGTGTCCGTGCTGGCGGTCTTGTCCGTGCGGTTGAGTTGAGCGATCGGCTGGATGACGATCGGCGCGGTGCCCCGGTTGACCACGGTCTGCGTCGCGGTGATCATGTAATCATTATCGATCGCATAAGTGATCGAGAAGGTCTGGCCTGCATCATTGGTCCAGCGCAGCGTGACGGGCTGATCCGGCGTCAGCGTTTCATGGTCGACCTGCCAGCGCGTCGCCGGGCCGGGCACGGCCACCGCTTCGCCGCTCCATCCGAATTGCGCCAGATGTTGCGCCGGGGTGCCCGCAGGAGAGAACAGACGCACCGGATCGCTGTCCTTGTCGACATGCGCACGGTGGCGGTTAAGCGTCAGATCGTCAATCGCGCCACCTTGCAAATTGATGGAGCCGGACAGTCCCGGCGCCTTGATCGCCACCCGCTCGGGCGATTTCAGTGCGCTGGCCAGATCCTTTTCCTCCAGCGCGATATCACCGGCATCAGTCAGCCCGCCCTCGCGCGTGCGCTTGGCGGGGGGCACTTCGGCACCCGGCTGGGGCTTTTCAGCTTCCGCCTGCTGTGCGGCATTGGTGGCCTGATGCGGGTAGAACCAGCGCATTGCGAAATCCCAACCGAACAGCAAGAGGCCGGACAGCACCACCGCCAGAATGATATTACGCTGATTATTCACGCAGGATCCTTAATACGTCTCGGGTCCACCATGCATGAGCGGGCGCTCAGGGCACCGGATCATGGCCGTGTCCCCCCCATGGGTGGCAGCGCAATAGACGCTTAACCGCCAGCCATCCACCCTTGATTGCGCCATGCCTGCCCAGCGCCTGAATCGCATATTCCGAACAGGACGGGGAATAGCGGCAGGTGGGCGGCAGAATGCGCGACGGGCCGAGCTGCCAGCCGCGCGCAATCAGGATCAACAGGCGCTGCAGCGGGTTCACTGCCTGGCCTCAGGCCGTGCGCCACCCCTGCGCCGGCGCGGCGGATCGCCCTTGCCGGCCGCGGCACGCGCAAGCGCGGCCGACAATTCTTCACGCAACTGGCCGAAATCACGCTCGAACCCGCCATCGCGGCCAATCAGCACATGATCGTGATCGGGCAAACCCGCAGCGGGCAGGAGATCGCGCAGCAGGGCACGGAAGCGGCGCTTCATGCGGTTTCGTACCACCGCATTGCCGATCTTTTTGGTAACGGTGATACCGTAGCGCTTGCCAAGCCCCTGATTGGGATTGGCCAACAGCACAAAACCGGGACGCGCGACGCGCAGGCCCCGGTTTGCGGCAAGGAAATCGGCGCGGCGCGTCAGCACCGCGATCGGGCTGGAACGCTCCGGCGCGTCAGGCGCAGAGATTCTTGCGCCCGCGTGCACGGCGCGCGCGCAGAACGTTGCGGCCGCCAACAGTGGCCTTGCGCGCGCGGAACCCATGTCGCCGCTTGCGCACGAGATTGCTGGGCTGAAAAGTGCGCTTCATCTTGAAATCCTCGAATTTCTGGTCGGGCCCGTTGCGGGCACGAATAAAAAGGGCTGCCGCTTGCCGACAGCCGCCTGATGGACGCGCGGTTAATTGAGCAGCGCGTTCAAGTCAAGATATGCCAGTCGCGGCGGGGCCGGGGCAGTCTCCGTCATAAACCCGTTTTGCCCCAGCCACCGCCGCATCTCGGCTGCATCAAGCCATCTCGCCTGCTCGTGCGGCACGGAATTGGTCATCGCGTAAAATGCGCTGGCCTCACCCTCGGACATGCCCATCTCGCGGTAATAAGCCAGATATTTGCGGTTTTCCGGGGCAGTGGCGGAATAGTCACTCGCCTCCAGCCCCGCATCATCTTCCCATGCATGGACCGCGAATTCCGCACCATCGTCGATCCGGCGTTCGACACCGGCCAGAAAAAGTTCCACCCCGCCCGAACGGACAGAACCACCTACGGGCACATAGGTGACGATCCCGGCCGCGCGAATCATCCGCCCGACCTTCAGATTGGCGCGATCGTCGAACGTACCGGGGCATTCCTGCATGGTCAGCGTCGTGATCTCAGGGAAATCC